>CAIVSQ010000587.1 GCA_903908605.1 uncultured Anaerolineae bacterium | reverse complement strand
AAGGGGCTTATTCGGGCAAGCTTGGATGCAAGTGTGCAGTATGCAAATTCGCGAAAGGCTTTTGGAAAGGAAATTGGCAAGCATCAACTCGTTCAGCAAAAAATTGCCCGGATGACCCGCGATTACGAACTTGGCAGGTTGCAATATTTGAAGGTTGGCTGGATGAAAAACCAGGGGCTTCGTAATACGCGGGAAACTTCCTTGCTCAAATGGTTTGCCACCGATGCATCTTTTGAGGCGGCCAACGAGGCGATTCAAATACACGGCGCATACGGTTACAGCGATGAATATGAGGTTGAACGTTACCTGCGTAATGCCCGGGGTGCTGTGATATATGAAGGTACAAGCGAAATTCACCAATTAATGCAGGCTGGGTATGCCCTGGGATACAGGCAAGATAGTCATTTACGGTGCGAGCTGCCGGCTTATGATGAGTCACTCTGGCATTCATAAATGGCAGAACCTGTTCAATTGGGTAAGGCAGCATTAAGTGGGTTGCGGGTACTCGATTTCTCGCGGGTGCTGGCTGGACCCTACTGCACCATGATGTTGGCTGACCTGGGTGCGGAGGTTATTAAGGTTGAAAGCCTGCAGGGTGACGATACGCGTCAATGGGGACCTCCATGGTTTGATAATGAAAGTGCATATTACTTGAGTGTCAACCGCAATAAACGCAGTCTTGCTGTTGATCTACGAAAACCCGAAGGCCATGCCTTAATTTGCCAGCTGACTCAAAAAGCTGATGTGGTGGTGGAGAATTTCAAAGTCGGTGATATGAAAAAATTTGGCCTGGATTACGAAACGATATCCAGGTCAAATCCGGGTTTGGTTTATTGTAGTATTACCGGATATGGACAAACCGGACCAAAGAGCTCGCTGGCTGGGTATGATTTCATTATTCAGGCGGAGGGCGGCATCATGTCAGTAACTGGCAGCGAGTCCGGAATTCCGCAAAAAGTTGGCGTGGCTATTGTGGATGTGACTGCTGGCATGTATGCCAGTCATGCAATTATGGCTGCCTTGTATTATAGGGATCGTACTGGGATTGGGCAATACATCGATGTAGCTTTGTTTGATGCGCAGTTGGGTTGGTTGGTCAATGTAGGGCAAAATCACCTGGTAACCGGCAAGCCACCGGTCCGATATGGGAATGCCCATGCCAATATCGTTCCCTACGAAGTATTTGAAACCAAGGATGGGTACCTTGCTTTGGGGGTCGGGAATGATAAGCAATACCGGGCTTTATGTCAATTAGCTGAGCGTGAGGATCTATGGCTCGACCCACGGTTTCAGACAAATCCGGGCAGGGTCGTGAACCGGGAGGAATTGCTCCCACTTTGGCGGGAAACATTTAAAAGATGTTCCAGCGCAGATTGGTTAGCGAAACTGAATACGGCAGGTATCCCGGCTGGACCGATTAATGATATTCCAACCGCGCTGGCTGATCCCCAGGTTGAAGCCAGGGGGATGGTTAGGGAAGTGGCTCGTGTGGGTGGAAAACCGGTGCAAATGATCGGCCCGGTGGCACATTTTTCGAAGACACCGGCGAATATTTATCTAGCCCCTCCGCACCTTGGTGAGCATTCTGGTGAAATCCTTCAACAAGAGTTAGGTTTTTCAATCGAGGAAATAGATTTGCTTCGAAAAAAGGGTGTCATTGCTTAATCAGTGTTGAATGTTGCTCGGGTTGGTTCTATTCCTGGGATGGTATCGGGGGCTTCCTTATGAAAAGTGCTTAAGAACAACACCACCTGACCATGGTGTGGCATGGTTATCACGAGCGCTGCCAAGTATTACCGGGTGGATGGAGATTATAATTCCAGCGATTAACCTGGTGGACGCTAAACTGGTCAGCAAAACTACGATGGAAAAAAGGAATCATGTATGCCAATTACTCCGTATATTTCAGACATCCTGGCGCAACCCACAACGTTGAGGGACTCGATCGATCAATTTGATCCGTCCCGGACCGAAGAATTGATAGCAAGGATCAAGAAAGGTGATTTTAATAAAATCGTGCTGACCGGGATGGGATCATCGCATTATGCTGCATACCCAGCCTGGCTCACCATGTTATCCCTGACCACCCCGACGATTTCTGTCAATTCGGCTGAGTTATTGCATTATGGTCGTGAAATGATCGATGGCCGGACTTTGTTGTGGATTAATTCGCAATCAGGTTTTAGCGTAGAAATCGTGCGTTTATTGGAATTGCTGAAGAATCGGCGGCCAGCATTTCAACTTAGTATGACGAATAATTCGGATAGCCCGGTTGCTCAATCTGCAGACCTGGTTTTTCCTATTCATGCTGGTTCGGAGGCGACGGTTAGTACGAAGACATTCACAAACATGATGGCGACGCTCATGCTTGTTTCAGCGCAGTTGGCCGGGAAGGATTGGAAGACTCTGATTATTTCCATGCAAAAAGCGATAGATGGTATGGAAAATTACCTGGCATACTGGCCCAAGAAAGTGATGGAATTAGACGCTTTGCTTGGAAATATTGACCAGTTGTTGATTTTGGGCCGGGGCGCTTCGATGGGTGCTGTATGGCAAGGATCTTTAATTAGCAAAGAGGCGGGCAAAGCGGCATTTGAAGGCATGAGCGTGGCTGATTTTCGGCACGGTCCGATGGAGCTTGCTTCACCAAGGCTTACCCTCTTGATTATGCAAGGAGCTGCAAAGACTTCCCGGTTAAATCATGCTCTTGCCATGGAGGTGGTTGGCTGTGGCGGAAAGGTATTATGGATTGGGGATCAACCCAACCCCCATCTGCCAACCTTGTTGATTCCTGAAGTGGAAGAAAATGTACGCCCGTTGGTTGAGATATTACCATTACAGATGTTAACTATCTTGATGGCACAAAGGAATGGATTGGAACCTGGGAAATTTAGAAATATTACCAAGGTGACGACCGAAGAGTAAATCCTCGTAGTTGTATGAGGAAAAAAAGCATGACGCGCTAATCAATCAGATTGGCGCGTCATGTTTTTGGTGTCAAAAGAAAAGAAGCTATTCTATGACTATTTTCCCTAGATCAGGGGCAGGTGCCGGATAGCTCATCTTCAGGCTTTCAAGTGTGTCAACCAAGATCGAGGCAACGCTAAGGTTCCGGTACCAATTATGGTCGGCGGGGATTACATACCAAGGAGCATGTTCGGTACTGGTTTGAGTGAGGGCATCTTCGTAGGCGGCTGAGTATTCATCCCATAGAGCGCGTTCCTTTAAATCGCCAGGATTAAACTTCCAGTTTTTACTGGGATCATCCAGTCGTTCTTGAAAACGCGTCTTTTGTTCTTCTTTGGAGACATTGAGGAAAAATTTAAGAATGGTGGTGCCATTTTCAGACAACATTTTCTCAAATTGGTTTATCTGGGAGTAACGTTTGCTCCAAATTTCTTTTTCCACCAATTTGTGGACACGAACAACTAATACATCTTCATAATGTGAGCGGTTGAAAACAACCAATTCGCCTTTCCCTGGGACTTGTTGGTGAATTCGCCAGAGATAGTCGTGCGCGAGTTCTGCATCGGAGGGTACTTTGAAGCTGGTAATACGAACGCCTTGCGGATTAACTCCACTAAAAACCGACCTGATCGTGCCATCCTTGCCACCTGCATCCCTGGCTTGAAAAACGACCAGAATTTTATGTTTTTGTTGAGCGTATAACAGCTCTTGTAAATTGCTTAATTTCTCATTCAGTTTGCTGAGTTGTTCAAGGCCTGCCTTTTTATTCCCAGAGAATTGGTTGGTTTCACTGGTGGACATATCTGTTAGTTTGATTTTTTCACCTGGTTTTACGAGATAAGAATCCATATTTTCTCCTAACAATGCGATGATGGTTTTGTAAACCCTGTGAAATGTATTGTACCCCAGGGTGAAAAGGATAACTTCTTGGTTAACAGGATGCCTATTTTTTCCCGGCTTTGGTTTTCCTGTATTGAAAATATAAACCAAGTAACGCAACGATGGTTGTCAGCAAAGCACCGATGAGGGTAACGATATTATCTGCCAAATCTTCCAGGATGCGATCTGAATAGGGCCTGTCGGTTGGTACTGGTGCGGGGGTAGGCAGTATGGTAGGGTCGGTTACCTCAACGTCGAAGCTGCCCACCCATGCAGGCACGGGGTTCTCCGCTAGGAATACCTTTACTACAAGGACATATTCATTTGGCAAGCCTGGGGCAGTTATTGTCCAGCCCCAGTCCGCGTGGGGATTAGGGGCGGATAGGTCCAATGTTTGTTCGGAAGGGTAAAGTTCTTGAACGGTGAAATTGGGGGCGACCAATTCGACCCTCATTTTGGCGGACACTAAAATTAGGGTTGAAAAATCGCTATATTTACCCAACGGGTGTGGGTTATCGGGTTGACGCGCATCAACCTGGTAATTTTCGAGGGAAGCGAGTTCGGCAGGAATATTGATGTGCAGCGATATCGTTTTACTTGAACCGCTGTTGATTTTGACGGGGTATTGAATGTTCAAGTTGCCAACAATTTCCTT
>CAIVSQ010000586.1 GCA_903908605.1 uncultured Anaerolineae bacterium | reverse complement strand
CGTTCCCCCGTCTGTGGTCGTAATTTCGAGTATTTTTCCGAAGATCCCTACCTGGCCGGAGAAATGGCAGCCAGTTTCATCAATGGAGTACAAAGCCAGGGCATTGGCACATCACTGAAACATTATGCCGTCAATAATCAAGAATCGCGCCGCATGACGGTCAACGCCGAGGTAGATGAACGCACTCTACGGGAAATTTACCTGCCAGCCTTCGAAACTGCTGTTAAAAAAGCCCAACCGTGGACGGTGATGTGTGCTTACAACAAACTTAACGGCGTCTATGGCTCGGAAAACCACTGGTTGTTGACTGAGATTCTCAAGGACGAATGGGGCTTTGAAGGCTTTGTAGTCTCCGACTGGGGCGCAGTGCATGATCGAGTGGTCTCATTACAGGCCGGATTGGATCTGGAAATGCCTGGGCCGCGTGAACGCCGGGTTCAGGCGGTAGTCGCTGCGGTTCAAAAAGACCTGCTCGCTGAATCCGTTTTGGATGAAGCTGTGCGCCGTATTTTGCGGATTATTTTCAAGGCGGCAGAAACGCCTAAGGGTAAGAAATTCGACGCTGCTGCGCATCATGCCCTGGCGCGCAAAATTGCCGCTGAAGGCATTGTCCTGCTTAAAAATGATGGAATTTTGCCTTTGAAAAATGTCAAGAGCCTGGCGGTAATTGGCCGGTCTGCCAAAGAAGCCCACTACCAGGGAATTGGCAGCTCACATATTAACCCGACCCAGGTGGATGTACCCCTGGTCGAGCTGGAAAAACTGGCCAGGAATGCCCAAATCATCTGCAGCGAGGGTTATCCCGCCGATGACACCAGTCAGCCAGGCATGATTGATGAGGCAGTCGCCACCGCACAGGCTGCCGAAGTAGCCTTACTCTACATCGCCCTGCCGACTTTCAAAGAAGCGGAAGGCTACGATCGGACTGACCTCGATTTGACGGACCAGCAGGTGAAATTGATCCGTGCCGTCACCACCGCCCAGCCCAAAACAGTGGTGATTCTGAATAACGGATCGGCCATCGCGATGAGCGCCTGGGTAGATGGCGCAGCGGCCGTGCTTGAAGCCTGGATGATGGGGCAGGCTGGTGGCGGCGCGATTGCGGATGTGCTGTTTGGGGTGGTCAATCCATCTGGCAAACTGGCTGAAACCTTCCCGCTCCGGCTTGAGGATACTCCTGCTTATCTCAATTTCCCCGGCGAGCGCGATATGGTACGCTATGGTGAAGGGTTGTTCATCGGTTATCGCTACTACGATACCTGCTGTCAGCCTGTCCTGTTCCCGTTTGGTTACGGCCAAAGCTACACTACCTTCGCTTACAGTTCACCAAAAATTTCCAGCCGGGTTTTTCGCGATGTAGATGGCGTTTCCATCTCAGTAGACGTGACCAACACGGGGGCAGTGGCCGGACAAGAAGTGGTACAGGTGTACGTCCATGATCATAAATCGACCCTGGCGCGCCCAGCTAAAGAATTAAAGGCCTTTGCCAAGGTAGAGTTGCGGCCTGGACAGACGCAAACCGTTACCTTGCAACTGGATTTTCGTGCTTTTGCTTTTTACCACCCGGATTACCAGCGCTGGATTACTGAGAATGGCGAATTTGACATACTGATTGGGGCTTCTTCGGTGGACATTCGTCACACGGAAACAGTGACCCTACGATCCACCCTTCTACTGCCATCAATATTAAATCCCAACTCGACCCTAGGTGATTGGTTGGATGACCCTCATGGCAAAGTCGTTTTCGAGCTGCTTTACAAGCAGATAATGGCCCCCCTACGCATTACTTTAGGCGGTAAAGCCGATGATGAAGATTCGCTTAGTGTTGAGATATTGGCCTACCTGTTTAGCTTGCCGTTGGTTGATATTCTCGAATTTCCTGGAGTATCGCTCAACACAAGCCCTCAGGAAATTGTGGATCAATTGCTCAAGCAGGTTCATCCTTGATAGATTCGAGCAAACTTGGTCTGATGAGCCGAATCCCTTTTGGGTGGTCAGAACAGATCGGCAGATCTGATGCATTTTACATCCATAAAATATCACTCTGGAGTGGAAATAAGCCATCAAACTGTTAAAACTCGCCGCTTAAAAATTGAATAATGTTGGTATCCTCGTCGCCACTCGTCCCTATTATTTCCAGAAGCGACCACCTACCGCAGTGTCTTTGGATAACAAAGAACTCTTGCTCAGGTGGTCGCTTTTTGGTTAAAACGCCGATAGTCTTTCGGGGCCGCTACCGCGCCGGACGCTTTTGCCGGGGTAAGGCCCAGTCAGTCAAAAGAGAATCACGAACATGAAAAAGAGACGCTCACCCCTGATGATCATTGGTTTTCCCGTCCTGATTGGTTTCCTGGTCATTGCCCTGTTGAACGACACCATCCGCCCATCGAGTGTGTCGCCGCCAATGTCGGGCTTGCCCCAGGCATCCTGCATACAGCCGACCTGATGGCGTGCCTTCGGATGTCTTCAAGGCTATTGCAAAGGTCAGATTCCCATCGCTTAAACCTACTCATCCAATCCAGTAACACATCTCTTCCTCATCTTCGTGCAAATCCCCAGTTGCTCTTTTCCTTTAGCCCAAACTCCTCCGCTAGCGATGGGATCGTGCGCATTTCTTCGGTACCCCCGACCTGCACGGGGACTTCGTGCAGACGGTTGATCTCCACGTTTCGGGGATTGGTAGGCACCGGCGGTGTGTGGTAAATAATTGTGGTGAGAATCAAAACGTGAGAGGCTGGTCAAAACCAGCCTCTCACGTTTTTAACACACAAATATAATGTGCCCCCAAGTGGGTACGTATTATTTGTGTAATGGATTCTTGAGAGGGTGCAAGCCG
>CAIVSQ010000585.1 GCA_903908605.1 uncultured Anaerolineae bacterium | reverse complement strand
CGCGCATGATCCTACTCAATTTCTCGCATCCGCTTACCCCTGAACAACTCGCTGCCATCCAGGTCCTGGCGGGTCAACCGATTGAACAGGTCCTCTCCATCCAGACCCATTTCGAGCATGAACAATCCTTCCTGGAGCAACTGCAGCTGGTGCTGGCCACGCTGCCCATCAGCCCGGAGCAGTGGCAAACGGCGGCCATCCTGGTCAACCCGCCCGCGCTCAATGTAATCACCGCCCTGCTGCTGGCCGAGCTGCATGGCCGCATGGGGTACTTTGTACCCATCCTGCGTCTGCGCCCGGTGGAAGGAGCCCTGCCGCCGCGATTTGAGGTAAGCGAGATCCTCAACCTGCAGGCCGTGCGCGACCAGGCCCGCAAGGCACGCTACTGATGCAAACCAGCCCACCAACCCGGGCAACAAAGCTGGAATTTGTGAAAAGAATTGACAGAAAAATTGCAAAAACTTCCACTTCACCAGCAATTAAATAAATGCTATACTTAATCCATCGCCAAATTTTCTCGAATTGGGACCAGGGGAATTTACCCTGCAGGGTGTGAATGAACATAACGCAGCAATGAGCGCGCAATAACAATAGGGCAGAATAAGCAACCAGATCAATCAACAAAAATAACAAGCCGATTTTAACAAGGAGGATTAAATTGAGCATTCCAGAGACCTACCTGGCCGACCATTTATTTTTATTGGTTGGCACCAATCCATTGCCCAATTATGTGTCTGCCAGGGTGCTGTGCCGGCCCGATGCCCATCTTTATCTCGTTACCAGCCGAAAGATGGAACAAATCCGCAATAACCTGGTTGCTGCGCTTGGGCTTGAAATTGGCCGCAACTGCACTGTGATCGAGATCAACGAATCGGATGGGAGCGACATTTTCAATGGGGTATCAAAGGCGGCAAAAGCCCTGGAGGGTAAAGGGCGGGTAATGCTCAATTACACCGGTGGAACAAAAGTCATGGCTGTGCATGCCTATCGAGCGCTGGAAACAACGCTGACCGAAGGGCTGTTCTCTTACCTGGACGCCCGGTCGCTAAAAATGGTCATCCAAAAACCGGGCGGATTGGGTGAATCATACACCATCGAGTATAAGGTCGAACTTGAAACCCTGCTCGGGCTGCACAATTACGAATATTACAAAGCGAATATCAACGGTCAAACCAGCGTAAAACAGCCCAACCAGCAGCCCCTGCTCGCCCAGCAGGCCGGCGCGTTTGCCCGCGCTTTGTGGAAGGCATGGGAAGAAGGAGACAGTGTTAAGGAACGATTTGAGTTATTCAAAAAGTTTTATGAAGCCTGGAATAATTGGAAAAATGGTGTGAAGGGCAAGCTAAAGACAGATCATGCCCTGCTGCCGCTCCCGGCTGACGTTGAAAACATCTCACTGGCTGATCTGTGGGGCAACAACAACAACCTGGCCGAGCTGGAGCAGGATTGGCAGCTCGATACACTTCGAATTCTTCGATGGCTGGATGGAGAATGGCTGGAGCACTACACCCTGGATTGCGCCCAGCGCGCCGGGCAGCAAACAGGTGTGGATTTCATCGGCCAGGGCATCAAAATTCAGAAAAAGGCCACAAAGAACGCGACCCCGGTCGATGTGGAGCTGGATATCCTCGCCATTAAGGGCCACCAGCTTTTTGCCATTTCCTGCATGTCCAATCCTAAAAAGTCTACATTGAAAGATCACCTGCTCGAGATTTTCATGCGCGCCCGCCAGCTGGGGGGCGATGAAGCGCGCATCGCCCTGGTTTGTATTATCCCGCCATTCACTGATATAAACGGTTCTTTTATTCCCGGACCGGAAGTGCTGCAGGAAGAGGTTGGTGTAGATTGGATGGCGGAGGATGTTATTCAAATCTATGGCCTGGAGCAGTTGCAAAACCTGGAAGATTATCTAAAAAAGTGGTTCGAAAAACGTTAGAATCTGGCAAAGGTAAGGTGATCAAGGATGAATGACCAACAGTATTGTGTAACTGTCCTGGATACCAGCGGCATCCAGGAGTATGTTTTTGGCAGTAACGAGCTCAAGCACATCATCAGCGCTTCGGCCCTCGTACATTTTGCCACCCACGAATGGGTCTACGAAACGCTGGCGGCACTCGGGAAGACCAACGTTTCTGCCAGCGGAGATTTTAACGACCTACAGCTGCTGCCAGACCAGTTGGACTCGGAACTGGTTTACAGCGGGGGCGGCAATACCGTCCTGCTCTTTCGCGACCCGGCCCAGGCGGTTCGATTTACCCAGGTGTTAAGCAAAAAAGTACTGCTAAAGGCTCCAGGGCTGGAGATTGTCGTTGCGCACAGCCCCCTGTATGCCTGGGATGACAGCCAGCAGTCCCTGCGCGATGCAGTCCAGGCGACCATTACGCGGGTTAACCAACGCAAATACGCCCGTGCGCATTCCACGCCGCTGCTGGGGATCTCGGTCACAGCAGATTGCCAGTTCACAGGCCAGCCAGCGGTAGGGCTGAATAATGACGGCCGGCTGGTTTCGGCTGAGATTAAAGCAAAAATTGAGGCCTATCCCCAGGCCGAAACCCGGCTGGACCAGGCCATCCCAAGCGGCTTCCGTAATTACAAAGACTTTGCCAACAATTTTGACCAGGTGGGGGAGAAAAACTCGTCCAGTTTCCTGGCAGTAGCGCATATTGATGGCAATGGCATGGGCCAGCGCGTGGCAGATATTGTGGCCAACCCGGCCTGCCTGGATAACCGGGTATACATCAACACCATCCGGGCATTTTCGCTCTCGATCCAGATCGCAGCCCAGGAAGCCCTGCGGGCCATCACCATCGAAGTGGTACGCAATGAGGGTGGCAAGATCGGCGGCGTGGTTCCGGTGAAGGGTAACGTCGTACCGTTTCGCCCGATCGTCTTCGGCGGCGATGATGTCACCTTTGTGTGCGACGGGCGGCTTGGGATTGGCCTGGCCCGGCTCTACCTTGAAAAGCTGGCGAGCTACCCGTTGAACAGCGACCCCGCCAGCAGCCTGGGCAATCTTCCCGCCATGACGGCTCGGGCGGGCGTTGCCATCGTGAAGACACATTTCCCATTCAGCCAGGCTTATCAGCTAGCCAGCAGCCTGGAGCATTCCGCCAAAGTCTTCATCAAGGACCAGGGTGGAAACCTGAGCGCCATGGATTGGCATTTTGCAGGCAGCGGCCCATTGCTGGAGATTGAAGAAATCCGCAGGCGGGAGTACAAAACGACGTTCGGCGAGCTCAGTATGCGGCCGGTTGAAATTGGCAGCCAGGCACAATGGCGCAGCTGGAAAACTTTCTCACAAATCACTCAAAACCTGCTCGAGAAAGGCAAGACTCAAAAAAATAAAATCATGGCGCTGCGCGAAATCGCACGCAATGGTCCTCAGGCGGTTTCCAACTTCTTGCAGGTTGGGGGCTGCCCCGAGCTGCTCGTGCCGGTGCGAGGCTACCAGGATTCTGAGCGAAACGGGTGGATTTCGCAGCACTGTACATTTTTCGATGCCATTGAAGCCATGGATTTCTTTGTGGATTTCAAATGAGAGAGGGGACTTATGAATGAATATTGTATTCATCTGGATTTGCTGAGCGATACCATCTTTGGCAGCGGTGAAGGCCTGGCCGGTCTGGTTGATGTCGAAGTTCAACATGATGAGTTTGGTTTTCCGGTGCTCAACGGACGAACCCTGCGCGGCCTGCTGGTGGAGGAATGCGCCAACCTGTTGTACGCCCTCAAGAATCACCGGCTTTACGCAGAACTGCAAAATTCAGCCCAGCGTCTTTTTGGTGCGCCCGGCAGCGGCTTCAAAGAACAATCTGCCTTGAGCATATCCGATGCCTGCCTGCCGGCCGGGCTGCGCCAGGCTGCCACCGATCTGCTAGAAAACGATCCCGACAAGTTATCCCGCCAGGAAATATTGGAAGCCTTTACCACCATCCGGCGGCAAACATCGGTCAACCCGCTGACCGGCGCCCCCAAGGACACCAGCCTGCGCGCGATGCGCATGATTTTGCGTGAAACCAGCTTTGAAGCCCAGGTTTCTTTCCAACAACCGCCGGGCAAACTGGACCTGCCACTTTTGGCTGCATGCACCCTGGCATTAAGGCGGGCAGGGCTGGGTAGAAATCGTGGCAATGGCGAATTAAAAGCCAGCCTGTGGGATGCAGGCGGCCGGGATATTACACAAACCCAATTTGACATTCTTAAGCAGGAATTGGTGAGGGACTAATGTTTGCTCTGCTATATCAAATTAAATTACTGGAACCCGTACTCGTAATGGATGTTGGCGGCGGCGACCCAAACAGCGCCACCTCGCTCAATTACCTGCCGGGCAGTTCCATACGGGGTGTGGCTATTGCGGCCTGGCAGAATGCCGGTAACTCTCCAGCAGACCAGGTCGGTGAATTTCGCCAGCTCTTTTTGGATGGCACCCTCCAATACCTGCACGCCTACCCGATCAACCTGCTCGGTGAGCGCATGCTGCCGGCCCCGCTTTCCTGGAAAGTTTTAAAAGAAAACGCCGGCAGCCTTGAGACAGCCCTGGTTCATAATTTTGCCTGGGATACTTTTTACCCATCGGCGACATGGAAAACTTTCGGCGATGCTGTTTTTTGCAGTTACAACGAGAAACACCAGCGGGTTATTGACCAGTCCGGGGAAGATGAACCGGAAGAAGAAGCCCACTCCTACACGGATGATGAAATTTCGGGTGAAGTATATTTTCAGAAGAATATGCGCAGCCTCAATATTCACATCGCCCGCTCCAACCGGCAGCAGGTCACTCGCGATGGCTCGACGATTTACCGTTACGAAGCCCTCTCCAGGGACCAATCCTTTGGCGGGATTATTCTCAGTGAAGACCAGGCGCTGCTGCAGAAGATCGCCGCGCTACTGCCCAACGATTCCCTCATTCGCATTGGCAAATCCGCCCGGGCCGGTTATGGCAAAGCCCGGGTCTTGAATGTGCGTATCAAGCGTTGGCGCGGGGAATTCGCCCAGGAGCAAACCAGCACGAACACCGCAGCCGAAAGCATCCAGGTTACCTTACTCAGTCACCTGCTTTTACGGGACAGGCACACGGGGGCCTTCACCACCGACCTGCCTGCCTGGCTTGGCATCCCCAAGCAGGATGTGCTGTGCGAATTTTCTCGGACACTGGTGGCGGGTGGTTTCAACCGTACATGGAACCTGCCGACACCACAGGTGCCCGTGCTTCAGTCCGGCAGCGTGTTTGTTTTTCGCGCAGACCCAGGCCTGCTGCAGAAATTGCAGGCCTACGAAAACCAGGGCCTGGGAGAAAAACGGGTTGAAGGCTTTGGCCGGATCGCACTCAACTGGCACATGGCAAAAACCATCCAATCCAAACCGGGTGTGAAGAAAGATGCAGACCTCAGGAATTACGACCTGGCCAACACGCCGGTCGAAAAATTAGCCCGCCGCACCCTCGATAGAATTCTGCACAAGCGCATGGAAGTGCATTTATATGAAGCACTCAGCAAGGTAACCTTGCAGCGCCACGGGATCCAGAATTCCCAGCTCTCCACCCTGCGCAGCATCCTGCAGCGCGCCTGGCAGGAGAACAAGCTGGACAAATTATCCGAATACCTGGGCGACGTGAAGAGCACAGCCCGAAATCAACTCAGGAATGCGCGCATCGATAACAGCCCCCTGTATGACTGGCTGTTGGAAATCACCGCGAAACCCGGGAAAATTTGGGTTATTTTGAATGTTTCGGAAGAGATGCTGCCAAGCCTGGGTGGTCTTAAACCCCTGCTGAAACCGTTGGAAATTGAATTCAGCATCCGGTTCCTGGATGGCATGCTCAACCAGGCCCTGAAAAACAAGGGAGGGTAGCGATGGAAAGCAGTGTATGGAATATGAATCGCGCTATTCAGCGCAGGATCATTGTGCAAGGAAATTTAATCCTCGAAAGTCCGGCCCACATGGGTGGGGACCCGGGCCTGGTTACGGATATGCCTCTCTCGCTGGATGCAGTCGAGCAGCGCGCCCTGCTGCCCGGCACATCCCTGGCGGGTGCCTTGCGCTCATATTTACGGCAGCGTGAGCTGGGTTATTCAACCGCCAGCGAAAAGACCAGCCTCGACCAGGGTCTTTTTGGCAGCATCTTTGATAACGAAGGCGACCAGAGTTACCTGATTGTCTCCAATGCGCTCTCAATTGGCGGCAAACCCGCCATTGAGCTGCGTGATGGGGTCATGCTTGAACTGGACAGCCGTACGGCCAAGGATGATATGAAGTTCGATTTTGAAGTATTGCAGGCCGGCCTGGTTTTCCCGCTGCGTTTTGAACTGCTTTTACCCACCAACCTCAAGACCCAGGCAAGGCTTTTGCAGGCTTTTTGTATTGCCTTGCAGGGGTTGGAAAGGGGTGAAATTGCGCTGGGAGCACGCAAGCATCGTGGCTTTGGTAAGTGCCAGGTGAGCGCCTGGCAGGTGAACGATTACGACCTGACCCGCCCGGCCGGGTTGATCGCCTGGCTAAACCAGGATACCCGCCTGGCAAAAAATGGCGATCATATTGCCGGTTTGCTGGATGTTGAGACCAGCCTCGATTCGCGCAGATCGCTGCAGGTGGAAGGAACCTTTAAACTGGCCGGTCCGCTGCTGATCAGGTCCAACCCGGCCGATGCCAAAGCGCCAGACTCGGTCCATTTAGCCACCATCCATAATGGCAAACGCACCCCAATCATCAGCGGCACCAGCATTGCCGGCGCTCTACGCAGCCAGATGACCCGCATTGCGCGCACGCTGGAACTGCCGGATGCGGATGCCCTGGTGGACGGTATCTTTGGCAAGCTGGGCAAGGATGAACAGGACGAGACCCACGCCAGCCGCATTTGGGTTGAGGAAAGCAAATTGAGTCCGGGCAATACCCTGGTTCAGAACAGGGTGAAGATTGACCGCTTTACCGGGGGCGCTTACCCCACAGCGCTGTTTAACCAGCAGCCCCTTTTTGCTGAAAAAACAGACCTAAAAATTAGCCTGCGCCTTGAAAACCCGACACCAGCGGAAAACGGCCTGCTACTACTTGCCGTAAAGGACCTGTGGTTATCCGATCTGCCACTGGGTGGCGAAAGCAGCATTGGCCGCGGGCGTTTACTTGGCCAGGAACTAAAAATAGATTTACATACCCCAGAGTCAAACACACATTGGCACATCACCGGCAGTGCTACCGGCGAACTGGCCATCACTGGCGATGCTGCCGAGCTGGAAAGCTTTGTAACAGCTCTTAACGGAGGTGCAAGATGAGTATGACGGGCAGCGGATGGCTGTTACAGGCAGATACGCAGATGGAATTTTCAGACGAGCTTGCACTGGTGGCATGGCTGCAAGAAAAAGCCGGTCAATACAATTTTTTGTTTTTGCTCGGGCATGCTGTTGATGGTGTCATTTGGGATGGCTTTGCTCCTGGTGCCCGACTAACCCTGGCCGGCCAGGTCTTTCCTGAATACTCCGCCAGGTTGCACCCCAACAGCTTGCAGGAATTACGCTTATTCAGCCAAAGTGGCGAGCTGCACTTATGGAAAAGTGAAGAGAAATTCTCATTCCGCGTAATCAATGAACCTGCCAGCGCAGAAATACCTGGCGAGTATTACGATGAAGACTACCTGCTGTGGGGCACGGCGCAGCAAACAAGCGGGAGTTTCACGATGATGCAGGATGGCGCAAATGGGATGAACCATGCCATTCCCCTGCCAATCACCCGCGGCAACAGAGCGGTATTAAAGGTCAGGCACTACATTTCGTATGACGAACCAGGCCAGGCACTTGTATCGATGAGTCGTTTATGCGGCATTGAGCCCAGCAAGGAGTAAGAGCATGACACCCCACCATACCAATCCAACCAAACCACGGATCGGGCGCCAGGGGGATGAGTCCCAGGCCTTCGCCCCATATAATTTTGTCCCTCTGCCAGACCAGGTCACACAGGCATCTGCCAACCTCGGTCATTCCCGCTATGCCGCAGAAGGGATGAGCGGCTGGTTTGACTGCGAACTGACCACGCTTTCACCAACCTACATCCGTGGCATGTTAACCAGTACCGAATTTGCCGAATTTGGTGATAAAAAGGTCGACCAGTTAACCCTGGCCCAAAAAGAAGCGGCCTCGGGGTTTTTCTCCACCAGCAAGAAAGAAGGTGAAACCAACGCCATGCCATCCATCCCCGGCAGCAGCCTGCGGGGTATGTTGAGAAGCGTGGTCGAGGTCATCACCTTTTCACGCATGCGCTGGGTGGCCAAACAGCCGGTCTTTACCTTTCGGGCGGTAGCAGCCCAGAGGGAAGATCCACTGCGTGAGCCTTACAGTAAAGTTCTGGGAGCTTTTGGGGCAAACGTTCGGGCCGGGTACCTCAAACAACAGCGCGATAACCAGGGCAAAGAGACATGGTATGTCGAACCCGCCACCCTGCCAAGAGAACTCGGGCTGCCAGAGCAAGGCGGATATCTGAAGATTTCAGAAAGGGCACTTCCCTCCGGTGAATTTCCGGGGTTGGCAAGATTTGATGATTTTTCACGCTACACGCCTGGGTATTTCCCGGTTTCGTTGGATGCTGGCACAAAACAGGGTGCGAAAGGCAAATACGCTGCGGTGACTGCCATTGGGAAACCTGAACGAAAATATCCATACGAAGGAACCCTGGTCTGCAGTGGAAATATGCTCGAGACAGGTTCAGGTTCGAGGAGATCACCGCGCAAAAAACATGCCGTGGTGTTATACCGAAAAAAGAATGCCCCCCTGTTAAAAATCGCTGACCAGGCCGTCCAGGATTACAAAATGGGCCTAAGCACATTTGCCACCGGGCTTGAAGCCTGGGGCGGCGAACACGGGGTACTCAAATCGGGCGCACCGGTCTTTTATGTGGAACCCGGGATGGGTAAAGAAATTTCTTACTTCGGCCACAGTCCCAATTTCCGCATCCCGGCCATCCAGCCAGGCAGCAACCACGCAGCCACGCCGCTCGATCATATTCCAACTCACACCATCGACCCCTCCAACCCGGATATGGTCGACAATATCTTTGGCTGGGTGAAGGATGAGTTCAGCCCGGCCGATCAGCATGCCGGGCATGTCTCTTTTGAAGACGCTCACTTCCTGGAAAACCAGCAGGATCCCCGGTATTCAACCGAGTCGCTCATCCCGCATGTGCTGAGCGGGCCGAAGGTGACTACCTTTCAACATTACCTGGTTCAGGACCGAACCCTGGGGGCAGACCCGGATGATAAGAAATCCACCGCGCACTACGGCACCGCCCCAGGAAAGACCCAGATCCGTGGCAGTAAGTTTTACTGGGTTAAAGGCCGCGACCCCGAGATCCGGGCCAGCTTAAAAGAATTGGGCGAATCAATCGGTGCCAAAAATGGCCCGCCAGCCTACAAACACGAATCGCAGTTGACCCGCATCCGCCCACTGCGGGCCGGCGTCAGCTTTCACTTTCGAATTCACTTCTCCAACCTGCAAAAAGAAGAGTTGGGAGCCCTGTGCTGGGCATTATCCCTGCCGGGTCAGCGTGGCAAGCAGTATGTCTACCGCCTGGGCATGGGCAAACCGCTGGGCATGGGCGCAGTAAAGGTGACACCCCGGCTGGTCACCATCGATCGCAAACAGCGCTATGCCAGCCTGTTTGACGGGAAGGGCCAATGGCAAAGCGCAGCCTCTGCGGCAGAGATGGATGATTACATAAAGACTTTTGAAGCTTTCCTGGCGGAACAGGGGGTTATTAATGAAAAGTCACTGGCCGGTAACGCCCGCATTAAAGATCTATTGACCATGTTGGAATGGCGCGAGGGGTCTGCTGAATGGAATAAATGGACGCGCTACATGGAGATTGAACACGAACCCGGCAAGATCAATGAATACAAGGAACGCCCGGTGCTGCCCACCCCTGGCGGAGTGGTGGATTTGTTCAACAACAAAAAACCAGGCCAGGCAGCCCAGGCCGGGTCTGAAAACAGGCCGGCCAAAGCAACAGAACCAAAACAGCCGCTGGAAATTAAACCCGGCATGCAGCTGCTCGCTACGGTTGATATGGTGGAGAACGAAAAAACCATCTATCTGAAATT
>CAIVSQ010000584.1 GCA_903908605.1 uncultured Anaerolineae bacterium | reverse complement strand
TCGTGGTGCTTTTCCACGAAAAAAGAGACGTAAAATAATTTCTTCGCGCGCGGGCTGGATGATTGCCGCAGATCAAGTGCAGCGGATAAATCCGCTACTACGATTTTGGCCGCAGGAGTTGCCTGTGCGAGGGCCCGAATCGTGAGGGCTTGATGAGCGCAAACCCACGCCCGCGACGCGCAGCGGCCGGGCTATCTCCGCACGTCTCTTTTTTCGTGGTGCTTTTCCACGAAAAAAGAGACATAAAATAATTTCTTCGCGCGCGGGGCATAACGATGAAATTACCCAACTGCTCCACCGCGCGCGGGTGAAAATAGTTCGCCCGGCAGGGATTATGGATATCCTTGCCGGGGACAAAAGCGTATAATAACAACGCATCGCAGTGTTCAAAATCACCCAAAAACCGGGTTGATATTACTTTACCGATAGGATGGCCATGAATAAAAAAGTGAGGGATTTTGTCAAAGACTGGTTCCCCAGGGTTATCCCCTGGGCGGTGCTGGTGGTGGGCTTGTATTTTGTCGTGATCCGCTGGTTCGGTCCGCGAATGAGCCTGATGCCGGGCGACCTGGGTGACGCACGCTTCAACAACTTTGTGCTGGAGCATTTTTTCCAATGGTGCACCGGGCGAATCAGCAGTTATTGGGATGCACCGATTTTCTATCCCAATCCCAATACCTTCGCCTTCAGTGACGCGATGCTTGGCTCGGCACCCTTTTATGTCCTGCTGCGCCTGGCCGGGTTGGACCGCGATAGCGCTTTCCAGGGCTGGTATCTTCTCGGTTTTGTGCTTAATTACCTGGCAGCTGCCTTTGTCCTCAAACGATTAAAACTTCACCCGTTGGCAATCAGTGCGGGCGCATTTTTATTCACCTTCGGTCTGCCCGTGCTGGCCCAGGCCGGACATGCCCAGCTGTTTTACCGTTTTGGCATCCCGCTGACCTGTTATTACATGTGGGAATTTTCGCAGCGGCCGAAATTGAGAGCCCTGACGCTGGCCGTCTGCTGGTTTGCCTGGCAATTTGCGCTGTCCATCTACCAGGGTTTCTTTCTCAGCCTTTTGCTTATGCCACTGCTGGTCATGTTTCCACTGACTGAAGCGCGCGGAAAGCTCAAACCATACCTGATGTTCTGGCCGGCCAAACTAAAGCAGGCCTGGAGCAACGCGGGCGGGTCGCAAAGAGTGTTGAACGGCCTGGGACTGCTGGCTGCGGCGGCGGGCCTGATGGTGGTGCTCGTTCCCTACATGCGGGTGGCCGCGCAATACGGTTTTCGCCGACAATGGTTTGAAATTATCACCATGCTGCCCAGTTGGAAGAGCTACTTGCTGGCAGACAGGTCGCCCTTTTGGGCAGCGGTCTCACGCCAAATTCCCAATCAGACTATGCGTCACGAACAGCAGCTTTTCCCTGGCATTGCCGCAGGGGTGCTGATTTTGACCGGTCTTTTTTGGAAAACGCCCAACAAAAACAGGCAGATTGCATTTTTCAACCTGTGGGCAGCCGCTTTTCTGGTTTTAGTCACCTTCAGCATCAATGGGGCTTCGATCTATCAATTGGCGTTTTCGCTGCCCGGCTTTAACAGCATCCGTGCTGTCTCACGAATCATCCTGTGCATGCTTTGGCCGCTGTCGGTCTTTATCGCCGTTGTGCTGCACCAAATGGTCGTCTCTCCCCATAGGAAAGTTTTTTCCACCAGCCTTGCGATCATTATTTTTTGTCTCCTGGCGTCCGAATCGATGCTCTTCAAGCCCGTGACCTATCCAAAAAGCTTGGGGGTGGAACGCCTGGCGGCGCTGCAGGCCAAACTTCCCGCCGACCTGCCGCCGGATGCGATCCTGGCTTTCAATACGGATAATAATGAAGCCTGGTATCTGACGGAGCTGGATGCGATGCTGTTGGGGCAGGAATCTGGTTTCGCCATTATGAATGGGTATTCGGGTAACTTTCCCGCCGGGTATGGTGACCCGCTCTCCTCCTGCAAGCAAATTCGGCGCCGGATCTCGGCCTATCTGAATTTGACCAATAGTGTGTCAGATAAAAATTACGCCCAGCTCGCCAGGCGCGTGGTCCCGATCGGGCTGAGCGACTGCGGATCGAAGTAGGGATTGGTCAACGGCCTCACCGCACGTAGGCTTTTATATTACCGGACCAATCCCCCAATCCCACCCCCCGTCCCCCGCCCGCGAAGTGGATGTTCACCAGTGCCATCAGAAGACCGCGCGGGCGGGGGTGAAATAAGTTCACGAGACAGGGACGCGGCGCGTCCCTGTCTCGTGTCTCAACCCTGGCAGAAGCAGACTCACGCCCATGACGCGCAGCGGCCAGGCGAGCACCGCACTTCTATTTTTTCGAGCGTTAGGGCTACTATGTATAACAACATTTTCTTTGGCGACAAAAGGCGAGATTGCCACGCTCGCTGGAGAACGCTCGCTCGCAATGACTCAAGCCCGTGACGCGCAGCGGCCGGGCGAGCACCGCACGTCTCTTTTTTCGTGGTGCTTTTCCACGAAAAATGAGACGTCTAATAATTTCTTCGCGCGCGGGCTGGGTGATGGCCGTAGAGCAAGATCAGCGGATAAATCCGCTACTACGATTTTGGCCGCAGGAGTTGCCTGTGCAAGGGCTTGATAAGCGCACGCCCGTGACGCGCAGCAGCCGGGCGGACACAGCACGTCAATTTTTCGTGGTGTATTTCCACGAAAAATTGACATAAAAATAATCCCTTGCGCGCGGGCAAAAGCCAGCCTATCACCCTTTAAAACAACAGGCAGGAGGACGATGTTTACGTTCTCCTGCCTGGGTCTCTTCATTATAAAGGGCGCTTGTGGGCGTGCGGGTTATTTGAGCTTGGCGATCGATTCGGCCTGCTGGTCGGGCGTCAGCGGGACGTAGCCGGCCTGGTTGAGGAACTGCTGGCCATCCGAGAGGATCCATTCGATGAAGGCCAACACCAGCCCGGTGGGCTTGCCCTTGGTGGCCAGGTTTTCAAAGCGGGCGGGCGGGGAGGGGTAGACACCATCCGCCACCACCTGCACGGCTTCGGTGAGGGTCTCGAGATATTCTTCCGCGTCGGCAGTGCCGTTGGCGTTCACGTCAATGGGCGGGATGGCCAGGCCAGCCACCACAGCACCGGTCGAGAGGTCAAAAGCACTGTTCAGATTGGCGTAACCAAAGCCGAGCGGGTCGTCAGAGACAGTCTTGACCAGGGCAGGCTCGCCGTTCACGCCGATGCCCTTGATGTCATCCTGCACCTTGCCACCAGAGAACTTGGCCCACATTTCGGCGGCCCCGGAGGAATCGGAGCGGGTGTAGACATGGATCTCGTCGGTGATCTCGGGCTTGCCCACCAGCTCACCCCAGGTCTTGATTTCGCCGGTCACGAAGACCTTGTTGAAGCTATCGGCGCTAATGCCCTTGGCGACCAGGTCGGCCAGGACGGGGTTCTGCGCGCTGACCAGCGGGAAGGCGGCGTCTTTGGTGACAGCCACCCAGAAGATCCCCTGCTGGGCTTCTTCATCCTTAATCTTGCGGGAAATCATGCCGATATCGACTGCACCGGCGATCGTGTCGGTCATACCCTTGCCAGCGCCGCCGCCCTGCACGTCAAACTGGACGTCCGGGTGCAGCTTCTGAAATTCATCGGCCCAGACGGTCATCATCGGGTAGAGCGCAAAGGCGCCCGAAACGCTGATGGTACCCTTGAGCGGAACTTCGGTGGGGGCAGCCGGGACTTCGGTGGCGACAGGTGCTGCGGGCGCGTCGGTGGCAGCCGGGGCGACGGGGGCTTCAGCGGTGGCCGGGGCGGCCGGGCTGGCGCAGGCGGACAGGATCAGCGAGCTGACGATGACCAGGGCCAGGACAAAATTGATTTTCTTGGTGTTCATGTTGTTCTCCTAAATATAATTTGAAACCTTGCTTCGAGATCAGGCTGCCGGGTGGGTTCATCGTCAGCCTGATCAGCCAGGTGGTTCACACGATTGCGCTTTAAGTAGTGCAATCGGTGAGATGAAAAACTAAATATCCTACGGCTGCCCGATGGCCAGCGCCCTGACCTCATTCACGCGCCTGGAGACGTCTTCCAGGGTGGTGCGATCCAGGATACCGGCCAACGAGATGTAGACATCTTTCATCACCATGCGCAACCCACAGGTGAGTGGGTCAGGGCAGGCGCACAGGGACGGGCTTCCCGGTCCTGCGCATGGGATAGGTTCCAGCTTGCCATCCAGGGCACGGATGACCTGCCCCAGGCTGATCTCGGTCGCGGCGCGTGTGAGGAAGTAGCCCCCACTCGCGCCCAATTTGCTGCCCAACAACCCGGCCTTCTTGAGCACCAACAAAACGTGTTCAAGAAATTTCTGCGGGATGTTTTCCGCCTCTGAGATATCGCGGGCGGCAAAGAGCATATCGGGCGCCGCCGTACTTGAGCGGCTCGCCAGGTAAATCATCGACCTGAGACCATATTCCTGATATTTTGAAAGATACATTCGCCATATACTACTAATTCAATAGGATATATTTTGCAAGTATATTATGTCATTTTGGTTTTGTCAATATTCAACGACTGAATATTGAGGGTGAATTTCATATTCACCCGTCTTTTGGTCAAAATCACTCCCCACCGGCAAAAAAATACAGCCGGGGCTCGTTTGAGCTCCGGCTGTGATTGGATAATGCACTTAATTTGGCTGTGTGGCGCGCTTATTTAACCTGCAACCTGTACACCACCAGGCTGGCAGCGCTGTACTTCAATTCCACCAGTTTACCCACCACAATCTGCGCCAGAGTATAGGGCTGGCCGTAGCGGGTGATCACGGCGGCGGGGTCGACGGTCAGGGCGAGAGTCACACCGTTGTAGGCGTTGCGGACCGAGAGAGTGCCGGCGGCGGCGTCGATGGCGGTGACATAACCCTTGAAGGAGGCCAGCTTGACTTCGATATTGTAAGCCACCATGGTCAACGGGTTGTACTTCACTTCCAGCAGATCAGAAGCCTGCAGGTCGTCCAGGGTGATGGGCAGGCCGGCGCGGGTGATCACAGCGGCCGGGTCCACGCTCAGGTCAACGGTCAGGGCGGTGCCGGTTTTCAGCACCGAAAGGGTGCCGGCGGCCGAGTCAACCGCGCTGACGGAGCCGTTAAGGCTGACGCGGTAGAGCTTGGCTTCAATTTTATAGGCAACCAGGCTGGCCAGGTTGTATTTCACTTCAAGCAGGTCACCGAGCTGCAGGTCACCCAGGGTGGCGGGCAGGCCCAGTCGTTTGATGCTGGCAGTCGGGTCCACGTCCAGGGTGGTTTCAACGCCGGCCAGATCGGTAATGGTCAGGGTACCGGCGAGGGCATCCACGGCGCTCAGGCCACCCTTCAGGCTGATCAGCTCAATTTTGGCTTCGATGCGGTAGGCCAACATGGTGACCGGGTTATATTTCACTTCAACCAGGTCGGCAACGCGCAGGTCAGCAGTGCTGGCCACAAGGCCGTTGCGCTTGACCTGGGTGGAGGCGTCCATCACCAGGCTGACATCCAACCCACCCACCTGCCGGGTGACCACCAGGCTGCCGGTGAAATCATCCACCGAGCTGATGCTGCCCTTGAGGGTGACGATGTTCAGGCGGGCTTCGATCTTGACCGCCAGCAAGCTGACGGTGGCATACGAGACTTCGATCAGGTCGCCCTCTTGCAGGTCGGCCAGGGTGGCGCGCAAACCAATGCGCTTGATGGCGGTGGCGCTGTTGACCGAGAGGGTCAGGCTGCTGGCATCCGCTTTCAGGATGGTCAGGCTGCCGGCGGCGGCATCCACCGCGCTGATAACGCCACGGGCGGAGGAAAGCTGCACTTTGGCTTCGATCTTGCTGGCCAGCCGGCTGATGCGGTTGTACTTGGCTTCGACCTGGTCACCGAGCTGTAAAGCATCACCGGTGACACGTACGCCGTTGCGCTTGATATAGGTGGCGGCGTTATAGGTGATCGAAACCGGGCTGCCGGTGCGGGGGGTAATGGTCAGGCTGCCAGCGGCGGCATCCACCGCGCTGATCTGGCCCTTAAGTTCTGCAGAGCTGCTGCTGCCCGAGGCCGGGCTGGCATAGGCCGGGCTGGCGCTGGCCAACAGGCCGAAGATGACGAGGATGCTGAGGACAAGGTTAAGGACGTGCTTTCGCTGCATGGTACTCTCCTGTTTTTTTTGGCGATGATCACAAAATATGGGCCGGTTTTTTCCGGTGACACAAGGATAAATTTGTCTGGCTGGCTGCAGGCCTGGCTACAATAAAAAAAACAGACCAGGTGAGCTGCACCAGGCCTGCGGAATGAGCTGAACTGCATTTCCCGCTTTCGGTGGCCTGGCGATCGTGACCGGTTTCCCGGTTTTAGACCCGTGGCTTTGCGTCGCTGGCTTTGACCAGCTTTGCCTTTTCGTTTCAAGTTGTTGCCAATTTATATCATATTCAACTATCATTTCCTAATATCTGACAAAAATGATAAGAATACGCTGCGAACCTCCTTGATGGAACCCGGGCGAACAGCCCAGGCATGCGCTGAATGTGTTACAAAGAATTAGTCGTAAAAACCTATCAAAAGTTACGGGTAGTTACGGGCAATTTCTACATCCGATTATTTTATTTACGCGGGAACGGGCCATGGGTTGCAGAAACGATATTTTTAGCCGGTGGACCTGGCATCTTCTCCCCCATTAACGTACCAGGCGGGGCTCGCTTGAGCCCCGCCTGGTTTTGCACCAATAAAGAGTCTATCTTTAAGGAGGTTATTTAACTTCGATGCGGTAGGCCACCAGGGTGGCGCCGTTGTACTTCACTTCGACCAGGTTGCCGACCATGATCTGCGCCAGGGTGTAGGGCGCGCTGTGGTTGGTGATCACGGCGGCCGGGTCGACAGTCACGGAGACCTGGACACCGCTCAGGGCGTTTTTGACGGTCATGGTGCGGGCGGTGGCGTCGATGGCGGTGACGGCACCCTTGAAGGAAGCCAGCTTGACTTCGATCTTGTAGGCCACCAGAGTCAGCGGGTTGTACTTGACTTCCACGCGCTCACCGACCTGCAGTTCGGCCAGGGTGACGATCTTGCCCATGCGGGTGATCACTGCGGCCGGGTCAACTGCCAGAGCCAGGCTGACGTTGGTGATCGGGTTGAGGACCGAGATGGTGCCGGCGGCCGCGTCCACTGCGCTGATGGCGCCATAGGTGCTGACCAGGTTGAGCTTGGCTTCGATCCGGTAGGCGATCTTGGTAATCGGGTTGTACTTGATCTCGACCTTGTCGCCGACTTTCAGTTCGGCCAGGGTGGCGGTCTTGCCAAGACGCTTGATGAAAGCGCTCGGGTCGACGGTCAGCATGGTCTCGGTGCCGGTCATGCCCTTGACGGTCATGGTACGCGCGCTGCTATCCAAGGCGCTGATGACGCCGTTCAGGTTGACCAGGAAGAGCTTGGCCTGGATGCGGTAGGCCAGGTGGGTGACCGGGTTGTACTTGACTTCGACCATATCAGCCACGCGCAGGTCAGCGCTGGTGGCGAGCTTGCCATTGCGGCGAATGGCGGTGCCGCTATCGATGGAGAGGGACACTTCGGCCCCACCGACCAGTTTCTTGACGGTCAGGGTTCCAGCGGTCGCGTCAACGGCGCTGATGGTGCCCTTCAGGCTGGCAATGTTCAAACGTGCATCGATCTTGCTGGCCAGCTTGGTGGTGGTGTCGTACTTCACCTGGGCCAGGTCCCCGACTTTCAGAGCGGCAGCGGTGGCCATTTTACCAACGCGTTTGATCTGGGTGGTTGCGCCGATGGTCAGGGCCAGCGGGCTGCCGGTGCGGGGGGTGATGGTCAGTGTGCCGGCTGCGGCATCCACGGCGCTGATGGTTCCTTTGACTTCGCCGTGGTGACTGTCGTCGGGGCCAACCCCGGCGGCAAAAGCGGGTGCGGCTGAGGCCAGCAGGCCCACCACAACCAAGAGGCTGACAATCACGTTTACAATATTCTTTACTTTCATTTTGTTCTCCTTGGTACCTGTAAAGCTTACAACTTCCGGATAAAGGTCTTGCATGTTGTGCTTCTGGCGAATTTTTTTGTTTCTGCCAGGAATGCAAGCCACGGAAACAACCTACAGACCGGTGGAGAGCCCTGCCTGAGAGGGATGCTTTACACGTATCATCCTGTCTTCGGTAACCTGGCTATCCTGACCGGTTTCCCGGTTGTAGACCCGTGGCTTTGCGTCGCCGGCTTTAACCGGGTTTGCCTGTTCGAACTGTAATCTTATTGTTACCGATAAAGTACAGGCAAACCATCCGTCAAAGGTACTACTATTTATTTTATTAAGGAGCTGTATTGCGGGGTACATTTATTTAGTCGCAGCGGCTGCAAAAAAGTTACGGTTAAATTCAGACCAATTTTAGGGATCAGGCTGCCAGGCGGATTAATTCGGCCGGCTGGGTGTACGCGGGGCCACCATGGCAAAAAACGAGACCACAAAACCGATCCCCAGCAGGGCCA
The DNA here is from genome assembly GCA_903908605.1 of uncultured Anaerolineae bacterium. Lineage (GTDB taxonomy): Bacteria > Chloroflexota > Anaerolineae > Anaerolineales > Villigracilaceae > UBA5195. The sequence goes on along the minus strand of CAIVSQ010000584.1, from coordinate 1,606 downwards.
GCAAGAAGCCGAGTAGATTGGTTCGTACCTGGCTGGCAGCATCGTAAAAGCGCATACGCGCCTCGCCTTCGAGCGGGTTGTAGCCCAGTCCAAAGATGAGCGGCATGCCCACCAGCAGGATGCTGGCAAAGACCAGCCAGAAATCGGCCCGTTCAGGCGTGCCGCACAAATCCAGCAGCACCCTCCGCAGGAATGGACGCAGCCAGAGCAGCACCGCCAGGCTGATCAGCACGGTCACCACCAATTGCAGGATGTAAACAAGCATGGCATTCATAATCATCTCCTCGCGCACAGGGCGCATTGAATAGACCGTGGGCAGATCTGCCCCGGTTGGGAACGGCCAAAACGGCCAGGGTTATTTGAGCAGTTTCACAATCAGGCTGATCGTGCCGGCACCCAGGCTTTCCAGGCGGGTGATGGCAGCGGTGAGGGAATCGAGCGTGTTGAAGAAGGCATTCAGCGCGCGCACTCGCTGCAGCAGGAAGTCACGCTCGGGGTCGGGCGGACCGGCCTCGAGTTTCTCCTGGGTGACGCGCACCGAGGCGACCGCGCGGTCAAACTCGCTGCTCTGGCGTTCCTTCAGGATGGCGCGGATGGCCTTGTAAAAATCGGTCTCGGCTTCGTAGTAGTCCTTGCGATCGCTAAAGCGGGTGACCGGGTGGATCAGCCCCATGCGGGCCAGCCCACGCACGTTGGTGCTGATGGCGCCCTTGGTCAGCCCGGTTTTTTCAACGATCTCATCCAGCGAGAGCGGCCCTGGGGCAAGGTAAAGCACGGCGAAGATGGCGCCCATGCCCTTGGGCAAGCCCCAGAACTGGCCGATGCTGCTCAGACCTTCAATAAAATTTTGCTTGATTTGCACTAAATCATCACTCATGGCGCCTCTTGTTGTTATCGTTTAGTATGTTCTAAACACAGTATACTATTAGCGAGCGCGGATGTCAAGCGACCTGCCATCCAACCCAATCTGCACCAAATTGCCCCAACTCGTACAACATTTCTGGACACTATATTGACTAATAATTGACAATTGGTTGTTATGCTATTCACATACCTACGTATTAATTCTTACGTATCTTGCCCCGCCAACCTGACTATTTCCAACCCTACCGTCATCTCAGCCCGGCTCTTTTGCTCCAACGCCCTTCCCAACCGGCGTGTTTTCGCACGCGGGTAAGACGGGTGATCCAGTTTCGCGAGATTAACACGAAGTGCATCGCCCGCCGCGCAGCGGTCGGGGTTCCCCGCAAGTGTTTTTTTTCGTGATGCCTTTTCGCGAAAAAAATACACAAAAAAATATTTATTGTTCGCGCGCGGGACCTTGGAACATCTCTAGCCAAATACCTCTACGCGCGCGGCCTGGACGGCTGATCCATGATCGCTATATCGCCGCAGCGCTTCCCCCGCCGCGCAGCGGCAAGGGGTTCACCGCAAGTGAATTTTTTCGCGATGCCTTTTCGCGAAAAAATTCACAAAAAAATATTTATGGTTCACGCGCGGGACGTTGGAACATCTCTAACCAATACCACTACGCGCGCGGCTTGGACGGCTGATCCATGATCGCCAGATCGCCGCAGCGCTTCCCCCGCAGCGCAGCGGCAGGGGG
>CAIVSQ010000583.1 GCA_903908605.1 uncultured Anaerolineae bacterium | reverse complement strand
CCCGATCGCCAGCATAAAAACTGAAAAAAAAGGCATAAACAAATTGTAAGGAATGCCAAACAAGGGTTCTGTCAGGACAATAATCCTGGGATTACCCTTCAATTCCCGCAAGGTGGTAAATAACGGATGGCTCGCTAATTTCATAACTCTCCAATAATCAATAAAGTGGAACGAAGCAACAATTACCCAAACCAAAAATTATTGGTTCGCTCCAAACAAAGCGGCCTGTAAACCACCCAGGTTATCCACCACAAATGTAGGCGAAATCCCCGAAAGCGCAAGCGTTTCGCGGGTTGCATCGCCGGTAAGCACCAGGCAGGTACCCATACCCGCATCAATCCCCATCTGGATATCGGTTTCCAATCTATCACCAATAACCAGGCACTTTTCAGGCGTTAGATCCAGAATCGACAATATCATCTCCACCATAATCGGCGATGGCTTCCCAACAATGGGATTACACTTAACCCCGGTGCAGGCCTCTATTGCGGCGATAATCGCTGCACAATCAGGCTGCCCACCGCTCGGGGTCGGGCAAAATCGATCAGGATTGGTCCCCACCAGCCGTGCGCCCGCCCGGATGGCATCAAATGCGATTTGCAATTTGGCATAATCAAAAGCCCGGTCAAACGAGGCAATTACAATATCCACACCCGCAGCGCTTTCCAATAATTGAAACCCTGCCGTCGCCAGCTCGTGCTTCAACGCATCCTCGCCAATCACAAACAACCTGGCAAACGGGCAGTTTTCGAGCAGCCACTGAACCATTACATAAGAGGAATTAACTACATCCTCCACCGGCGTAACAATCCCCATCGCAGATAACTTGCTCGAATACTGTTCGCGTGTCTTGGTTGGGTTGTTCGACAAAAAAAACGTTCTACAACCGGCTTCACGCAAACGAGATATTAAATCTACCGCGCCTGGTAATATTTGATCCCCGAGGTAAATTGTGCCGTCCTGGTCAAAAATAAACGCCTGATACATCATTTTTCCTTTAAAGAGGTTTCACATCCAGGTAAGTTTTCAAGACTACCACCTGCAAATAACAGATAACGGCAACCCTGAGGCAGGCACAACAACCGCTGCAACATGATTGATCCGTACGATACCGCAGCAACGATGCCGAAAAACCGTCTCGATTATATATTACTGTTGGGAAATATCAGCCTAATTAAACCGGCAACAATACCAGGATTGCTGTTTTCCTCGCCAGAAAAAAACAAATCCCATTATTCATTAACCAAACTCATCCGGCCGGGCAAAAAAGCCGCTGACAAGATCATTACCTTCCTGCTGGTATAATCGTTCTCAATAACTTATGAATAAACTTGCGCCCATCATCAACCTGATTATTATTTTCGTTTTACTCACCTCTTGCAGCTTTGGTGACGGTGATTCAATCGATATCACCGTCACAAAACCGCCAGTGATTCAAACAGACCAGCCAATGCCTCGTTTGCCTGACCCCAGCGAGACACCAATTCCAAGTATCACGCCCCTAAAAGTGATTCCCATGCCGGGTGCATCTGGCACGCAACTTGTTACCCCGGTCACTCCTGTTGCTGGCAGCTTGAGCGCAACCCCTTCGCCTGCTGATATTCAACAGACTCCCTCCACGCCCCAGGGCCCCTCTTCAATGGAACAATATACCAGCCAGGGCGGAGATACCATCACCATCGTTGCCAAAAGATTTGCAACTGGCAAAGATAAAATCATGTCAGAATCGCCCTTGCCCCCCGTCGATGAATTGCTTGTACCTGGCACAATTTTACTGGTCCCCAAAGCTGCCGAGGGCGAGTTTCGTACACCCGGCGACCGCCTCATGCCAGATAGCGAAATCGTCTATGGCCCGTCTAGCATTGGGTTTAATATCAAAGAGTATGTACAAAGCAATGCTGGCTATCTCGAAAAATACCAGGAATACATTCTAAGCGGCGGCTGGACTTCCGGTGCAGAAGCCGTCGAACGAATTTCACTCGAAAACTCGCTCAATCCTCGCATGGTCATTGCAATCATTGAGTACGAAAGTCATTGGGTCCTTGGCAACCCTACCAACATCGCCGAAAACCAATACCCCCTTGGGAAAATTGATTACCATTGGAAGGGACTTTTTCGACAATTAATGTGGGCCTCCGGTTCATTGTCTGAAGGCTATTATCGCTGGCGATCAGGTGATTTAAATGAAATCACTTTTCTGGATGGCACCACCGTCCGGCTCAACCCATTTCTTAATGCCGGCACCGCCGCCTTACAATATTATTTCGCGCAAAATCATACTCGCGCAGAGTGGGAACAAGCGGTTGGTCCCAATGGTTTCTCTGCCCTTTACGCGCAGATGTTTGGCCCCACCTGGGAACGTGCTTCTGCCTTTGAACCAACCATTCGAAATGGATTGCAACAACCCCCCCTCAGCCTTCCATTTGCTCCCGGGACTGTCTGGGCCTTTATCAGTGGCCCGCACTCCGCCTGGGAAAAACAAGGCGCACTTGCCGCATTAGACATGGCACCAAGCGCAATGTTTTCGGGTTGCGTTACCAATAACGCCTGGGTCTTCGCCCCTGCCGCCGGAGAAGTAGTCCGCACCGCAAAAGGCGTGGTGATGCTCGATCTTGACGGAGATGGTTACGAGCAAACCGGTTGGGTCATCCTCTTCTTGCACATTCGCAGTGACGAAAAAGTCGTCGCCGGACAAAAATTAGCAAAAGACGACCACATCGGGCACGCCTCCTGCGAAGGCGGTGTATCAACCGGCACCCACATTCACATCGCACGCAAATATAACGGGGAGTGGATACTGGCAGATGGGCCAATTCCATTTGATATGGATGGTTGGGTTGCTCACAATGGTGAAGCTCCTTACAAAGGCACCCTCACCCGTGGCGATAAAACAGTCATTGCATGTACCTGTTCGTCAATTGAAACAAATATTACGCGAGAAAAGTAATGAAACCAAGCAAATCCGGCTTATTTTCGGTGGCGATTTTTGTGACCGAAGCGGTCATATTTTTTAACGTTGCTCTGGTTGCCTGCGCACCGCAATCCACCTTCAACCCATCCCCGGCAACACCCACGAAATCCCAGCAACTGAGCTTTCCTACGCCGGAAATTGCCTTCACCCCCCTGCCCACCCGGCCACCCTTTGGCCCAGGCGAGCTGGTTGACTACCTCGCCCAAACCGGTGATACCCTTCCAGCCCTGGCCAGTCACTTCAATACCAGCGTGGCTGAAATCATGGCCGCCAATCCCATCATTCCGCAAACAGCCAGCAGCATGCCACCCGGCATGCCAATGAAAATCCCTATTTACAATCGCCCCCTTTGGGGCAGCCCCTACCAAATCATACCCGATAGTTTATTTGTCAATGGCCCAGCCCAGGCCGATTTTGATGTGGAAGCATTTATCAATTCACAACCCGGCTGGTTAAAATCCTACCGCGCCCAGCTCACCGATGGTAACTATTCCGGCGCGGAGATTATTACCCTGGTGGCAAAAAATTTCAGCGTCAGTCCCCGCCTGCAGTTAGCCCTGCTGGAATATTTTGGCCAGGCCCTCAGCAATCCGATCCAACCGGAAACAAAGTACATCTTTGGTTATAAAGACCAGTTTCATCCCGAAGTTTATCTTCAGCTTGTTTGGATGGCCAATACCCTCAACAACGGCTACTATGGCTGGCGTCGAGGCAGCCTGATCGAATTTGACCAGCCCAATGGCCGCATAGAACGCCCCGATCCCTGGCAAAATGCCGCCACAGTAGCCATCCAATACGCTTTTTCACGCATCTATTCCACCCCCACCTATGACCAAATGATCGGCCCCGGCGGGCTTGCGGAAACTTACCTCAAGCTATTTGGTGATCCCTGGGCCAATGTTCAACCCCACATTCCTGGTAGCCTTAACCAACCTGCCTTTATTCTGCCCTTTGAACCTGGCCGCGGTTGGAATTTTACCGGCGGTCCGCATACCGGCTGGGGTAAAGGTGAACCCCTGGCAGCCATCGATTTCGCCCCCAATGGTATTCAAAATTGCAATGGCACCAATGACTGGGCTACCGCCGTGGCAGATGGTGTCATTGCCCGCTCGGATTATGGCGAAATCCTTCTTGACCTCGACGGGGATGGTAAAGAACAAACCGGCTGGGTGGTTTTTTACCTGCACATGGCCACCGATGGACGCATCCCGCTTGGCAGTAAAGTATCGGCTGGCGATCGTCTCGGTCACCCCTCATGTGAAGGCGGCGAATCATCTGGAACTCACCTGCATATGGCCCGCAAATACAATGGCGAATGGATGCTGGCCGACAGCCCCATTCCATATAACCTCGAAGGTTGGATCGTTCACAATGGAGACTCTGTCTACCAGGGCACCATGCTGCGTTTTTCCCAAATAGTGATAGCGTCCGACCAGGCCGAAGGAAAATCGTACATAAAATCAGACCGCTAATAAAAATCGCCCGAAGAGCCTGAGTGCAGGTTCTTCGGGCGATTTTTATTGTTGACTGGTTACCTTACAATTTGCATTCGCCGCTATACGCAAGACTGCCATCCTCATTGGAAACCTGGTAAATAAGTTCCATCGGGAAAGCCTTGGATAGCATCGCCTGCGCCGGGCAATATTTTGTGGCAGAAAGTTGAATAGCCCGGATCACCGCAGCTTCATCAATATCCTTCCCCACAATTTTGTAAATAATCTGCGCTTTAGTGAAAACGTGCGGGTGTCCATCCGTCTGACTGGCATCAACACCCACCTCAAATTGCAAAACTGCCTGCTGCTTTTTCCGCAAAATGGATATAACATCCATGGCCGTGCAGCCAGCCAGGCTGACTGCCATCAGTTCCAAAGGCCGAAAACCGTCATTATTGCCACCAACCGACGGGTCACTCCCCAGCGGAACCTCAAAACCAGTATTTGCGCTGCCGGTGAAACTCATACCCTCTTTCCAGGTTACTCTTGCGTCCATTTTTCTCTCCACGTATTATGGTTAAATTTCATTCCACTGGGGCTAACGCCTGATGATCGGAGTCACATACTTTTCCAACGTCGCCCGGCTGATCGGACCAGACCAGGTCAGTAAAACCTGCCCGCTCCTGTCAATCACAAATGAAGTTGGCAGAACATCGGTCTTAAAGGTAACTGTCGCCACCCATTTTGGGTCGGGCCAAACCGGAAAAGCCAGGTTGTTATCAATGGCATATTGCCGAACCTCTTCAACCGGTTCCCCATCCTCAATGGCCACAACCACAAAACCCTCCTGCTTGTGATCCAGGTAATAGGCATTCAAAGTCGGCATTTCTTCTTTACAGGGTGGGCACCAGGTCGCCCAGGCATTGTATAAAACAACCTGTCCCAGGTAATCAGTTAACGCCACGGGCTTGCCATCCAGGTCCGTCAACTGAACATCCGGGGCCGGATAATTGACGCTCTTCGGTTGCAATGACACGCTGCTGCTGACCTGCGCAACCTCTGCCTTAGCCTGTGGAATCGCCAAAAACGCAGCCAGGGCAACGAGTATCAAGCCAAGGCCAACCACAAACAAGATAAATCCCTGTGGTTTTGGTCGCTCCGGTTGAGATCCTTCAACAGTCATACTTCTCCCTACTTTACACCAAGGCGCATCAATTCAGCCAGCATGTTCTGCTCGGGTACTGAGCCAATTACTCTGCCAGCACCACCATTGATAACCGTATCGGGGACCGAGCTAATTCCATACTCAGCCGAAATTTCCTGGAATTCTGTTGCACTGACACCCTCTGCCAAAACCATGGCAGGATTTTCCATCGCAATCTGGTGAGCGAGCAGCACGGCTCGCGGGCAATACGGTCAGGTATGGGTGACAAACACTTCCAGATGCAATGGCTCCGTCAATGACTTTATGTAAGTTCGCAGCTGCGGAGACAGGCCCGAATCACGGCTGGCAACAAGGATCAAATCCTGGATCAATGTTCCAAATTCATGACCAGCGGGCACACCCAGGTAGCGAATCCCATAATCAATCACTTGCTCACCATCGCGTGCCGCTATGACGATTGCCGGGGCCTTGCCCTCCACCTGGTAATGCCTGGCCAGCTCGGCATCTTCTTCAACATCATACACTTGCATGCTCAATTTATCCGAAAGTGGCAGCAGCTCTTCCAACAATTGACGTGTTGGAGCACAGGCGTCCTCCTGATCCGAAGATACAAATAGATATAACTGAACCGGGTTTTCCAATTTCTCAAAAACCTGTCGGATTTGCTTAACAAGGTCAACCGATAATAAACTTTCCATATACTTTCCTTTTTAAGTTTTTGGGGTCATCCAAACTGGATGGATCTTCTCGTTATCAGGTACATCCGCCGCCAGTGCCTTCGTAATAACCACACTCAGGACACTCCAAATCCAGCATGCCATTGTAATCCAGGATGCCTGCATGGCACTGTGGACAATGCTCACCACGTCGAACCGGCCCCTTCGCAATAGGCTTCAGATCAACAACAGCGATTGAATTCGCTTGATCTTCCCTGGCAGCGGGGTTCATATCCTTAAGCATTCTTGTTTTTCAAATCATCCAGGTTAAGCTTATCAAAAAGACGTTCGCGAACATCGTTGGGTAAATCAGGTCGCATGGCGGTCGTCTGGTACAGATATATAGTTCTGGTGGTTGTATCAAAAACAACCCGGCAATCTTCACACCCCACCATGTGCTGGCGTAATTGGTCACACAAGCCCTCATCCAATTCTCCATCGATGAAATTGGACAGATTTCCTAATAAATCCTCACACCTGAGATCATGATTATGCTTCATTTTGGTTTTCCTTACGCAACCTCTCAGAAAAATAGGCTGACAATTGTTCTCGTAAAAATAATCGTGCCCGTAGCAATCTGGTCTTCACCGCGGTGTCTGTCAGGCTAAGTGCAGCTCCGGTCTCCTTGATCGAAAGTCCTTCCACATCACGCATCAAAAACACCACCCGCAACCGGGCCGGCAGCTTTTCAATCGCGCGATCCAGTTGAATCCTTGCCTCATGATCGAGCAGGTCATCTTCAGGAATTCCCGCCCAATCGGCCAATTGAACAGGCAATACCACTTCGCCATCATCAGACTGAGGCTCTTCCTCAATTGGCACCACTGGCTTTTTTCGCCGTATCAACATCAAAGCTTCGTTGGAAGCCACCCGGTAAAGCCAGGTGGCTAAGCTCGATCGTCCTTCGAATTCGGCCAAATGCTGGTGAGCTTTGATGAACGTGGTTTGCAAGACATCTTCCGCATCCTGCTGGTCACCCAGCATTCTCAGCGCCAGCCGGTATAGCGGTGCGGAATAATAATCCACCATTTTGGCAAAATGGATCCTGTCACCAGATCGAAGCGCTTCGATGGAGATCTCTGTACTTGTCTCTGTCATATTTGATGTTCCAGAAAGGAAAAAGTTACATTAACTATCATAATAAGTCGATAGTATAACTGATCTTATGTGACACCTGGAAAACAAATGTCATATTTTTCAGGAATTAATTTCGGTTAATAATAGGAAGTTTGCCACTATCAACTTAGCGTAAGCTGTTATATCATCTATTTAATGCTAGAAAATTTAATTCATTACCCAATTTTTTCTGATTTCAATGACGCTGACCTGGCAGTTATCGCGCCTATATTTAGATTTGCCAGTTATACGCCAGGCTCAATAATTCTGAAGCAAGGCGAGAAAGCCAATTGCCTCTACTTGCTCCTGGCCGGAAAAATTGATATTATCTACAAACCCTATGATGGTAAACCAATAAAATTAACCAGCCTTTCTGCGGGAAATGCCTTTGGTTGGTCGGCAGTGCTTGGCAGTGAGTTATATAGTTCATCGGTTATCTGCGTCAGTCCAGTAGACGTATTTAAAGTTTGCGGTCCTGATTTGCGCGATTTAAAGGAAAAACACCCCCGCATCAGCGCATTGATCATGGACCGGCTTGCTCGCTCGGTCTCCACCCGTTGGAGCAGCGCTCAACGCCAGGTCGCTTCCATGATCAGCCAGAGTCTTTAATATCAGGTCGTTTCCCTAAGAAAGGGACTTTATATGGATACACAAAATAATGGTTTACATACCGAACAACTCAAAGTTTTACTCGACCAACTCAGCGCATATATCGAACAATTTCATGGTGGTTCAGTAGAGTTTATCGCCTTTGATGGCGAAACCCTCCAGGTCCGCCTTGGTGGAGCCTGCCTCGGTTGCCCGCTCTCGCCATCCACCTTGCACGGCTGGGTCGAAGGCACCGTCAAACAATTTTTCCCGGAAATTAAAAAAGTTATTCCTGCCTGAACCCCGCCCGGCTTTCAACAATTACCATATATAAACCGCCAAACCTGTTCGACGAATTGAGCCTCAATCTCAAGTATGTTTTTACGCCTGCTGCCTGCCAACACTGCTCAATTTCGCCTATCGTTTCAACCGCAGCGAAGGGAAAAACCGCGCAGCGTAAAGAAATGCCTCCGCACTTCCATCAATCGGCTTGTCACACCAGCGCTGCCACACCTGCATCATCACCGGCGCGCGCCGTGAAATTTCCGCTAAATAATCGCCAATTTCCGCATCTGTCATCGGCGTGGCCATCATATTTTCTCTCACCCGCCCCACTTGAACTTCCACCTGCGGATTGACACTTGCGTTTCGATACCAATCCGTTTTACCACCCCAGCCAGCGCACACAATCAAATCCCCGCTCACTATCTCTAAGCTGAATTCCAATGGCGTTGCATGCAATTTCCCGCTTTTCCTCCCAATGGTTGTAAGCAGTAAAATATGCCCCCCAACCAGGTTACCGAGACCAGCCCAGTAAAAAATGATTGGAATTTTAAATATCCAGCCAAACACAGGCCCAGGTGAATTCATCGGCACAAGCCGCGTCATAATAAACATCTCCACCCGTGCCTGCAGTTTTCCCATCATTCCAATTGGTTTTGGTTCCATGCATGGATTATATAGGAATTTCT
>CAIVSQ010000582.1 GCA_903908605.1 uncultured Anaerolineae bacterium | reverse complement strand
CCAATGCTGATCCAGACCTTGCGCGGGGATGTGTATCGCACTGAATACGGCGCGATATATTTGGGCCTCGCGATCACCGTTGTGCCTATCATTATTTTATATACCGTTTTTTCCCGGTACATTGTCAGCGGCATCGCCATGGGCGCAGTCAAAGAATAGTTGGTTGTTCCTATTATTTTTACTATTTGTCATATTTTACCTTTGTCTGCTCAGTGACTATACGCAGGCTAGATCTACTAATCATCGATCTATGTGGCAACCTAATCTCCTTAGCGCCCTCCTCTTGCATTGGCGTGGGACAGAAGAAAGAATTCATATTCACGGATAGGCATTCTCGGGCCAAAAATTCAAATTACGCCACCTGCTACAGGCTAACGTAACCCGGATAATTTTATGACGAAAAAACAGACCTCAGTGACCATCCGCGAGGTTGCGGCGCAGGCAGGTGTATCAGTTGCAACCGTTAGCCGTTATCTTAACCAGAAAGTCCAGGTTTCTCCCGAAGTAACGGCCAGGCTTGCGCGGGTGACGATTGAACTTAATTACCAGCCGCTTGCGACGGCGCAGCAGCTAGCCTCATCGCGAACCAAAACCATCCCGGGCAAGAACCCGGATTACTCCACAGGGCGTATGCAAATACTAAAACAAGTCAGCCAGGTGTTACTAACAATGCAACGATATTCGTGGGAGCAAGGCGTGGCGGCCCAAGCTTTCCTTGAACTGGGCGAAATCGGGACAGCAATCCTGCTCGCAAGGGATGCGGTTCAGCGCCAGGGCCCGGACGGCAGACTGGCATTGATGCATGCTGGCGAGAGTGTCACCGATCCGGCTGCCAATGGAGAAGCATTATTTATTGCAGCTAGTCTAACGAAGGAACCTGCGCTGCAGGTCGCGTGTGAAGCCATGCTGAATTACTTATTGAAGGCAGCTCCGCGCGCAGCCGATGGCACATTCTTTCATGTATCAGACGCGCAAGAAGTCTGGGTGGATTCGCTGTATATGGCGCCTCCGTTTCTGGCAGCAGCAGGTGAGATAGACGAAGCAATAAGGCAAATCCAGGGGATGAAAAACCGTCTTTGGAATGCAGAACGTAAGCTGTATGCGCATATTTGGGATGAAAGCCGCCAGGCTTTCAAACGGGCATCGCATTGGGGCGTGGGTAACGGATGGGCGGCGGCAGGGCTGACCCGGGTTATCCGGATATTGCCAGAATCCCGGGCCGGCGAAAAGCAGGAGTTGGCAACACATCTAAAGGATCTTCTGGACGGGTGCCTTGCGTATCAGCGTCCGGATGGATTATTCCATGATGTGCTCGACAACCCAGAATCCTTTGTGGAAACCAATTTGGCACAAATGCTGGCGTATTCAATCTATCGCGGCGCTGCTGGTGGCTGGCTGCCCCCTGCCTATAAAATCCATGCAGACAGGATGCGTGCAGCGGCTCATAAAAAAGTGGATGCTGATGGTTATGTGCGGGGAGTGTGCGGAGCACCTGCATTTGATCGAGCCGGCACAGCTCCGGAAGGACAGGCCTTCTTCCTGTTGATGGAAGCCGCCTGGAAAGACGGCCATTAATGCGCAGGAAGAGCATATCGCGTGTTAATTTTCAGTATGCAGACGCGAGCGGGAAGTCATGATTATGCAAACATTAAAGACGAGAGCCCGTAGTCAATGACTATTTATCCGCTGAAGACCTATCATTTACCTACCTGGTAGAAAAGTGCTCAACCAGCCTCCTTTTCTACGGACTCGTTTCTTGAATGATTTTGTGCGCATGGCCAATTCGGCGCGACCATTTCCCTCTCTCCAGGCCGAAATGGAGCTCTTCTCGCGGCGGTTGAAAAAACGGATCGATTAATGGACAGTACCCTGGAAGGACACCCAATGACCAAAACCACAACCGCTCCATCCTGGCTCGATGCCGCTCTCGAATTTTGTGTCGGCAAAACACGTCAAAATCTATCCAACCTGACCAGCTTTCCCGAACGAACAGACGGCGGCCAGTGGCTGCAAACTGCTCCGGAACTACATGGCTGGTGGGTGGGCGGGCACTGGGTTGGGCTGCTCTGGCTGACCTATGCTGCCAGCGGCGACGAATCACTGGCGGTGGCGGCCCGCGAATGGGCCAGCCGCCTGCTGCCTCAGTTGAACGATCAGGCCGACCATGATCTGGGGTTTCTGTTTGAGCTCGGATATGTACTCGGCCATCGCTTGACCGGTGATGCCAGTATCAAACCCACGGCCTTGCAGGCCGCAGGGATACTCAGCCGTCGCTATAATCCTCGCGGTCAATTTATTCAGGCCTGGGGCGCGCTCGACGCTGCGCCCGAATTACGTGGCCGCACGATCATGGATACCATGATGAACCTGGACCTGCTTTTTTGGGCCGGACAGGAAACCGGCGACCCGCGCTACGCTGAAATTGCCGCCGCCCACGCGCGAACCACACTTTCGCATCATCTCCGGCCAGATGGCAGCACTTCTCACGTTTGCGACTTTGATCCGGAGACGGGGGCGTTTATCAAGCAGGACACCCATCAGGGACTGAGCGCCACTTCCTGCTGGAGCCGCGGTCAGGCCTGGGGCGTGTATGGCTTTGCCGATTGCTATCGCGCCACCGGCGACCCCGTCTTCCTGAATGCCAGCCGGCGACTGATGGTGTATCTTTGGCCGCGTTTGCCTGCCGACCTGATTCCTTTCTGGGACTATGACAGCCCGCTCATCCCCAACGATGTACGCGATAGTTCGGCGGCTTCGGTTCTGGCCTCGGGCTTGCTCTCGTTGGCAGCCATCGAAAACGACCCCAACCTGGCAAGCATCTGGCAAAACCGGGCCATCAGCATCCTTGAATCGCTCTGGAAAAACTACACCAGTCGGGAAACCGGTGAGGCCAGCTTGCTGCTGCACGGCACCCGCTCAAAACCGCACAACCTGATGGATCATGGCCTGATCTATGGCGATTATTATTTTGTCGAAGCGCTCATGCGCCTGTCAAAACCCGGCTTAAGTCTCTAATTTACCCTTTTAGGAGCACTCCATGAAATATCATTCTCTGCTTACCTCCAATCCAGGTCTCAATCCCTTGCCAACCAACCCGTGCCTGCTGCTCGATTTCAATTTTCTCAAGCTGGCTGCCGGTGAAAAATACAGTGCCAACAGCGGGGAGCGCGAAATCCTGGCGGTTATTTTGGGTGGTAAAGCCACCTTTGAAATCAACGGCCAGCGTTTCGAGAAGGTTGGCGGGCGGCCGAATGTTTTTAGCGGCAAACCACATTCGGTTTATATCCCCGCCGGGGCGGATTACAGCATCCAGGCTGAAGGCGCGGTGGAGATTGCCATGCCAAACGCACCCAGTGATCAGACCAGTATCCCGCCATACGTGATTGCCCCTTCGCAGGTAGCCAACGGCAGCTGGGGAGCGGCCAATTTCAAGCGTTACTTTCACCAGATACTGACACTGGCTGCCCAGCCCGAACTGCCTGCCAGACGCCTGATCGTTGGCGAGACCTTTACGCCCAGCGGTAATTGGAGCACCTATCCACCGCACAAACACCAGGTGGACGATCTGCCGCGTGAAGCATATCACGAGGAAATGTACTACTTCAGGGTTAACCCAGGCGATGGTTTCGGCATCTGCCACTATTACAACGAGGAGGGTGAAGACGAAAATTTTACCGTACGCGATAACAGCATTCACATGCTGCCGCGCGGTTATCACACTGTTGTCAGCGCCCCTGGCTATACCACATACTACCTGTGGTTTCTGGCGGGCAACCAGCGAGTACAGGCCGCGGTGGAAGATCCTACCCTGAGTTGGGTTGCAAAGACGGTCCCCATGTTAAAGGAATTGGGACACTAAGTTTCCGGTAAGTGCGAAGCAAAGGACTGAACATGATTCTTGATCTTTTCAAACTCAACAACAAGGTTGCGCTGGTTACCGGCGCAGGGCGTGGGCTGGGCCAGGCCATGGCTATTGCCCTGGCAGAAGCCGGGGCGGATGTGGCCGGGCTGGATGTTCTCCCGCTCGACGAGACCGCTGCCCATGTGCAGGCTCTCGGGCGACGCTTCCTGCCGATCAGCGCTAACCTGCTCGAAGCGCACGCTGCAGATATGACCAGCCTGGTTGACCAGGTGCTGGCAGGTCTGGGTAGCCTGGATATTCTCATTAATAACGCCGGCATCATCCGCCGCGCCCCGGTGCTTGAATTCAGCGAGAAGGACTGGGACGACGTCATGCAGATAAACTTGAAGGCTGTCTTTCTGCTATCGCAGGCTGCTGGGCGAGTGATGGTCAAGCAGGGCAAAGGCAAAATCATCAACATTGCCTCGATGCTCTCTTTCCAGGGCGGTATTCGCGTGCCATCTTACACCGCGTCCAAAAGCGGCGTGGCGGGTATTACGCGCCTGATGGCGAATGAATTGGCCGCTAGCGGGCTCAACATTAATGCCATCGCCCCTGGTTACATGGCCACCGATAACACCGCCCCCCTGCGCGCCGATGCCGACCGCGCGCCGGCCATCCTGGACCGTATCCCCGCCGGGCGCTGGGGAGAGCCGGCCGACTTGATGGGCGCGGTGGTCTTCCTGGCATCCGGCGCATCCGATTATGTGAACGGCGCTATTGTGCCGGTGGATGGCGGTTGGCTGACACGCTGATGACAACTGCACCACAGGAAAAGCATTACTACTACACGCAGCATGATTACCCGGTACAGCGAGACATACCGCTGTCATTGGCGCAGCAGATGGCTTAACTTGATGAATTGTGTCCCGGCCTGAAACTGGCAGAAAACGCTCATAAGACAAGGCCTGAGAAATCGTCACAACTACAAGCGTAAACGGCATCTTGTCTGCCCAGATTAAGAACCAGGATAATTCCATTTATATTTCAACAGAGGGTGTTATGAATACTTCTTATCAGCTTTTTATTGACGGAGTCTGGCGTGAAGGCTCGGATGGAACCAGGGTGCCGGTCGTTAACCCCGCCACGGAAGAAGCCTTTGCCGAGGTCAGCTGGGGCACACCCCATGATGCCTCCCTGGCGTTGGCAGCGGCCGAAAAGGCGCTTGTCGCAGGCGGTGAATGGGCCAGCTGGAGCCCCACCCGGCGGGGCCGCTTCCTCTCTTCCGTCGCCGCACTCATCCGTCAGAACACTGCAGAGCTTTCCGCGCTTTTTTGCCTTGAGCATGGAAAACCGCCGCACCAAGCCTCCGGCGAGGTGGAGGATGCTGCCCGTTATCTGGAATACTTTGGTGGCTGGGCCGACAAATTGACAGGCATGACGATCGATCTTGGCCCATGGCAGATGAACTATGTTCTGCGTGAGCCGTTGGGCGTAACAGTTCATATTGCGCCCTGGAACTATCCCCTGGACATCTTTTGCCGCAGCGTTGCACCAGCACTGGCGGCGGGCAATACCTGCGTGGTCAAGCCCGCGCCTGAAATTTCCCTGGTCACGCTTGCTCTGGCGAGCCTGTTTCAAGAAGCCGGCCTGCCAGCAGGTGTGCTGAATGTGATCCCCGGAGGGCCAGAGCTGGGCAAGGTGCTCACCGAAGACCCGCGGGTGCGCGGTATCGTATTTACCGGCTCGGTCGAAACCGGGCGCAAGGTGCTCGAGGCAGCGGCCCGCAACATTACGCCGGTGATTTCCATGGAACTTGGCGGAAAAGCGGCGTCACTGGTCTTCGTCGGGGATGCTGATGAACTTGATGGCCCGGCCGGTGGCGCGGCTGGAGCCATGGCCTGGAATGCTGGTCAATCCTGTGGACAGCGTTCGCGCTGGTATGTGCGCCGGGATCTTTACGAGCCCTTTCTGGAGCGTGTCGCCGAACGTGTTCGCGGCCTGAAAGTCGGCCCGGCAACGCAGCCTGGGGTCAGCCTTGGGCCTTTGGTGTCAAAAAGACATTACGAAAAGGTCATGAGCTATATCCACACCGGGATTGAAGAAGGCGCTCGCTTGATCGCCGGAGGCGGCCGGCCGGAAAACCTTGGCGAACATGGCTATTTCGTGGCACCAACCGTTTTTGCGGATTGCCATAACGGTATGCGCATCGTGCGAGAAGAAATCTTTGGCCCTGTCATTTCGGTCATCCCGGTGGACAACCTGGATGAGGCTGTTGCCCTGGCCAATGACAACATGTTTGGGCTTTCATCCGAAATCTGGACGAGCGACGTGACAACCGCTCATTCGGTGGCTTCCAGGCTGGATGTTGGGCATGTAACCATCAACGGTTCCGCCGCATTTGGTTTTGAAGTCCCGTTCGGGGGTGTCAAGCTAAGCGGTCTTGGCCGTGAGGGTGGGCCGGAGGCTATTTTGGCCTACACCCGTTTGAAGAATGTCTGGGTCAATTTAAAATAGGGGCAGACCCACATAGGGGCCGGCCCAAGGCTCAACTCTGCACAATGTAAAAATGATCGGAGATTAATTAATGAAAGTTGTTACCTTTGGCGAAATCATGTTACGCCTGGCTCCGCCCGGTTTTCAGCGCTTTAGCCAAGCGCGCTCTCTCGAAGCTACGTATGGCGGCGGCGAGGCCAATGTGGCTGTTTCGCTGGCCAACTATGGTGAAGAAGTGGATTTTGTCTGCCGGCTTCCCAAAAATGAACTGGGTGAAGCCTGTATCAACACCCTGCGCGGATTGGGCGTCGGGACCGGCTTCATCGCCCGCGGCGGCGAGCGCATCGGCATTTACTTTCTAGAAACCGGCGCTGCCCAGCGCGGCAGCAAGGTCATCTACGACCGCGCCGGTTCGAGCTTCGCCACCATGCAGCCGGGGACGATTGATTGGAAATCTGTCTTTGCCGGTGCTGACTGGTTCCACTGGACGGGCATCACCCCCGCCGTCTCGCAAGGCGCGGCCGAGGTTTGCCGCGAGGCCATCCTTGTTGCCCGCGAGATGGGTCTGACCGTTTCAACTGACCTTAACTATCGCGCCAAGCTGTGGAAATGGGGGAAAAGCGCTCGAGAAGTGATGAGCGACCTGGTAGGCTTGTGTGATGTTGCCCTCGGCAATGAAGAAGATGCCGAGAAGGTTTTTGGCATCCAAGCTCCCGAAAGCGACATCACCGCAGGAAAAGTTGATGCCGGGCATTATCGCTACGTTTGTGAAAAACTGGCCGAGCGCTTTCCTTCACTCAAGACCATTTCCATCACACTGCGCGGCTCGCTTTCGGCCAGCCACAACACCTGGTCAGGCGTGCTCTGGCGCAGTGGGGAATTTTTCACCGCCCCCACCTATGACATTCTCCCGATTGTTGACCGCGTGGGCGGCGGAGACTCATTCATGGGCGGGTTGATCTATGGCCTGCGCAAATATCCGGGCGACCCGCAGAAAGCGCTCAACTTTGCCACAGCTGCGGCCTGTCTCAAGCACAGCATCATGGGCGATTTCAACGCGGTTAGCGTTACCGAAGTCGAGACCCTCATGGCCGGCGACGCCTCCGGGCGCGTTTCTCGATAGGAGTAGACATTATGGCTCGCTTTATGCGTTTGGATGTTACCAATGCCCTGCTCGATACCGGCGTGCTGCCATTATTTTATAACGGGGAACTCGATGCCGCGATCGAGCTGGTCAGCGCCTGTGTGCGCGGTGGTGCGCGCGCAATCGAATTCACCAACCGGGGTGAAATGGCCTACCCGGTTTTTACCGAGCTGGTCAGGCACTTTGCCAAGGATGATCCGTCCGTGATTTTGGGTGTTGGCTCAATCATCGATGCGCCCACCGCCGCGCTTTTTCTGGCTTCAGGCGCTAATTTCATCGTCGGGCCGAGCTTCAACCCGGAGATTTCGCGCCTGAGCAACCGTCGCAAGGTGTTATATCTGCCCGGCTGCTCCACCGAAAACGAGATCAGCGCGGCGGAGGAATGGGGCGCGGAAATCTGCAAGATCTTCCCCGGCGAATCAGCCGGCGGGCCAGGCTTTATCAGCGCCGTGATGGCGCCCTGTCCCTGGCACCGCCTGCTGCCCACCGGCGGCGTGGATGCCACCCAGGCCAGCATCAGCGAATGGATCAAAGCTGGTGCAGCTGTGGTCGGGCTGGGCAGCAAGCTTATAACAGGGCAGGCGGTAAAGGACAAGGATTACGATAGCATCGCCGCCAAAACAGCGCAGTGCGTAGGCTGGGTGCAGTCGGCGCGCGGGAGTTCAGTTTTCAGCGGCGTGGAGCACATCGGCTTGTACGCGCGCAAGTCCAGCCCGGAGGCGTTAAGCGCCTGGTATGAACAGACCTTCGACCTGAAGCGCAAGGAAGGCAGCAGTTCCTTCTTCGTCTCCGGGGCCGGGGCGGGACGTATCGAATTCCCCAAGACTGGTGCGGAAGCTCCTGTGCACCTGGCCGTACACGTCACCAACTTTGAAGCCGCCGCGGCCATTTTGCAGGCCAAAGGTATCGGTTTGAAGGATTCCAACCTAAAGCCAGAGGCTAAATCCGCTTATCTGGATATTACCGACCCGGAAGGCAATTTAGTTCACTTGTTATGGCTGCCCAGGCGGTAAAAAATAATTGGTAGGAGAATATTTGATGCCACTAAAACAATTTCGCATTGGTTCCATCCTGATTGTGGCTGCCTTGCTGGCAGGCCTGTTTCTGGTTTTCGGCCAACCTGCGCAGGCTCAAGCGGGCGGCCCACTAGCCCCTCCCGAAATCCCTGGCGAATTGGTCTACGTACCTTTCCCGGTAACTATTAAGCTGGATGGCAAGCTGGATGACTGGCAGAAT
>CAIVSQ010000581.1 GCA_903908605.1 uncultured Anaerolineae bacterium | reverse complement strand
TAAGATAAATTCTGGTCGTTATCAGGCGCGCGAATCGTATGCCATTGAACCAGATGCTTCGGCAGCGTCCTATTTCTTTGCTGCACCGGCTATCCTTGGAGGGAGTGTTCGAATTATGAATATTTCCCGAAACTCAAAACAAGGTGATGTATTGTTTGTGGATGTATTGCAGAAAATGGGGTGTTCCGTCCGGGAAGGGGTGGATTTCATTGAAGTCCATGGGCCAGCATCCCAACAGGAATTACTCGGTATTGATGTTGATATGAGTGATATTCCTGATACTGCTCAAACACTAGCCGCTATTGCTCCTTTTGCGAAGACCCCAACTTGTATTCGTGGTATCCAATCTGCCCGGGTAAAAGAAAGCGATCGTGTCAGCGCGACATGTGCTGAATTGGTCAAATTAGGAGTTCGCGTAGAGGAAAATTGGGATGGAATGGTTATTTACCCTTGCGAAAATATAAAACCGGCGATGGTACATACCTATAATGATCACCGTATGGCGATGTCATTTGCTTTGATCGGATACCGGCATGCAGGTGTTCAGATTGAAAACCCCGGGTGTGTTTCGAAGACATTCCCAAATTATTTTGATGTTTGGGAGGGGTTAAGGTGATGCGATTGGGGTTAACTGGGTGGCCAGTTTCTCATAGTTTATCCCCCCGGCTACATAACGCTGCCCTAAGGGCAGTTGGTTTGGATGGCGAATATAATTTATATCCAGTCGATCCGTCTGAACCAGATGGGTTATTAAACTTGACCCAGAAAATTCGATCTGGGGAACTGGCTGGGCTGAATGTGACCATACCGCATAAGCAAAATATTATTCCGATGGTGGATGAATTAACTTCAACCGCTAAATTAATTGGCGCAGTTAATACAATTTATCTTCGTAATGGCCGATTGATTGGGGATAATACAGATGCACAAGGATTTCTGACGGATCTACATAAAAAAGCTCCTACAGTGATGAGTTCTCCAGGTACCGCGATGGTTTTCGGTGCGGGTGGTTCGGCTCGTGCAGTGATTACTGCGTTGTTAAACTCAAGCTGGTGTGTAAAGATTGCCGCCAGGGATATTCAAAAGGCCCAAAATTTAGCACTGTATTTCAGTAACCAGCCTTCTGGTAAATCCGTTGAGGCAGGTTTTCTGGATCAGCAATTTATGACATCGCTCATGTCATCGGTTAATTTGCTTGTAAATACCACTCCAATTGGGATGGTTCCGAATATTGACCAATCACCCTGGCCTGCTGATCTGCCTTGGCCAAAAAGTTTAATGGTCTATGATTTGGTTTATAACCCGCGGAAAACAAAACTTGTCAACGATGCGATATCACTTGGTTTAGGTGCAGTGGGTGGTCTAGGAATGTTGGTTGAGCAAGCTGCTCTGGCGTTCGAACTCTGGACGGGAGTTGAAGCACCGCGTGAAGTGATGTATTCTGCAGTTGAATAATTGATTATTTGTATCTATTTTCGGAGGAAAAATGCCGTTACGTTTTCTGACCGCTGGCGAATCGCATGGCCCTGCACTTGTATCGATATTGGATGGAATGCCGGCTGGTTTACCATTGCCTGCAATAATTATTGATCATGAATTATCCCGGCGGCAACAGGGTTATGGATCCGGGGGAAGAATGAAAATTGAAAAAGACACCGTATCTATCCTTGGTGGTGTTATGGAGGGAAAAACTACCGGTGCTCCCATTTCCATGTTGGTCAGAAATGATGATCACGACAAGTGGAAAGGAAAATTGATTGTCCCATTGACAACGCCCAGACCCGGGCACGCCGATTTGACCGGATTGGTAAAATATGGATATCACGATATTCGCCCTACCCTTGAGCGATCTTCGGCTCGCGAAACTACGATGCGTGTAGCGACCGGGGCGATATGCAAACATTTTTTGGCTCAATTTAATATTCAAGTTGGTGGGTACGTGGTTGCAATTGGTGATATTAATGCAAACTGCGAAGGCATGCCATACCCGGAACGTTTTCATTCAGCAGAAGAAAATGATGTGCGCTGCCCGGATTCAGAGGCAGTAATTGCTATGAAAAATAAAATTTCTGAAACCATGCAAGCAAAAGATACCCTTGGTGGAATCTTGGAAATTATTGTGCTGGGTCTGCCAATGGGGTTGGGATCCTATTCGCAATGGGATAAACGACTTGAGGCGCGCTTGGCTGCTGCCATTCTATCGGTTCAGGCGATGAAGGGTGTTGAGATAGGTGATGCGTGGGAAAACGCTCGTTTGCCTGGTACGCAGGCGCATGACGCCATCCTCTTACAGGATCATAAATTGGTTCGACCAACCAACAGGGCGGGTGGGGTGGAAGGTGGGATTACAAATGGTCAACCACTCGTAATTCGTGTCGCAATGAAACCAATCGCTACAACGCTAAAGCCACAAGTAACTGTCGATTTGGCAACCCAAACTCAAGGCCCAACTCGCTACGAGAGGTCAGACTTTTGTCCAGTACCCAGGGCAGTTCCCATTCTTGAATCAATGGTGGCTTTTGTTATTGCGGATGCATTAATCGAGAAAATTGGCGGTGATTCGCTCGCCGAAATGCTGCCTAGATTTGCATCCTTGCGTTCCGCGAACCTGGATGATCTTGTTGTCGATAATACCGAACACATATTTTGGGACTAACATGCGAAATATATTTTTGTATGGGCCGATGGGCTCTGGAAAATCGTCGGTAGGAAAACAGCTGGCAACGAATTTGGCTATTGGTTTCAGGGATTTGGATGCTGAAATCGAAAAAATCCAGAATTTGCCAATTAAAACAATCATTTCCAAGTTCGGTGAAAGTTATTTTAGAGATATTGAATCTTCTGTTCTTGCTGAACTACTGGCGCCCGGTCAAAATAATGGGATTTCTGGTCCTCTTGTAATTGCATTAGGTGGCGGGACATTATTGCGAAAAGAAAATCGGTCAATATGTGAAACATCAGGGGATATTATTTTTCTTGATGTTGATTATCAAACATTGCTCCAACGATTATTGGCCGACGATCCTGAGCAGCGACCGTTATTAGATGGTGATATTGAGAATAGATTAAAAAAGATACTTACTGAGCGTGCGAACCATTATGCTGACTTTGAAATGCGCATAGCCAACGTTTCTGCCGATGGCATTCACCAGAAGACGATTGATAACATTGCCTGGGATGT
>CAIVSQ010000580.1 GCA_903908605.1 uncultured Anaerolineae bacterium | reverse complement strand
CTCGGGATTGGATTTGTAAACCTTAAAGTTGGTACCGTCATAGCGGTTTAATCCATCCTGTGTACCGAACCACAGGAATCCTTGGCGGTCTTGCAGGATGACATTGACAACGCTTTGCGAGAGCCCGTCTTCCAGGCTGAGTTGTCGAAACTGGACAACCGCATTAGGACGTAAGGCCAGCAGCTCCATGTCTGGGGCTGTTTGCACACTAGGCTGTGAAGTGGATGTGGGGATGGAAGGAACAGCCCCAGAGCAGGAAACCAAAAAAATGGTTAGAAGCAGGGTTGGGGCAAGTCTGAGTCGGGCAAATTGAAAAAAATTTAGCACGCTACATCCATATCCACAAACAAATATTGAAAAAACAACTTGATGTTTATTTTATTACATTTTGCCCTGAAACATTGAATTGAGGGGATGATTTTTCTCCCTCCACAGAATGGTTATTGACTTCAGAATACGCTTCTTGAGGAGGGTTTTCAAATACCCCCTGGGATGAAGATAAACCCATTGCAAGTCTCGTGTGTTTTTCTCAGTTCCTCTGTAATATTCACTTGCTTATTACTTCTGATCGTTAAGGTGAAAATGATCTCAAACTTGGTGCTTCATGGTCCTCACTGCGCAGCCTGTACCTGTCATTGTCTGTGTCGAGTAATTCTGGCAACTCCCGGTCTGGTTTGCTTTCCTTCCCCGGTAGTAGGGAAGGGGATGGTAGTATCGGGAAATGGGAAGGATTCATGATTATGAACACATGTGACAAGGAGGTGGTTAAAGTCCAAATTTACCAACCGTGCAGTGTTTAACTTTTTTTCCACCAAAAACATGAGGAGATTTGAAATGTCACAAAAGATTTTTACGTTTGTAAGTTTTCTGGTTGTGCTTGGCATGGTGCTTTCCGCTTGCACTCCTACTACCGCTACGGAATCACCCGCCGTCGTTGAACCTGAGGAACCAGCTGCCCCTGCCCCCACGGAAGCCCCTGCGGTGGCAGCCACCGAAGCCCCTGTTGCAACCACCCGCACGGGCGGATGGTTGGATGAGATCGTCTTTACCTCGATTGATGAGGTGACCAATGCTGTTGCGCAAATTCAGGCAGATCAACTTGATATATACGCCTATTTGGCTGATGACCCCGACACATTCGAGACTGTCAAAAATGATCCTGACCTTGCCTACAGTCTGTCGTATGGTTCATGGGACAGTATCTTGTTTAATGATGCTGAATTCAATAATGGCAAGTTGAATCCTTTCATTAATCCGAAAATCCGCGAAGCTACCAACTGGTTGATGGATCGCGATTATCTCGTTCAGGAAGCACAGGGCGGACTGGGCACACCACGCTACGTTTCGCTTCTGAGCGCCTTTCCCGACTATGCGCGTTATGCCGATCTGGTTCGCCCAATCGAGAGCAAGTATGCTTATAACCTCAAAAAGGCTGATGAAGCCATTTCGGTCGAGATGGAAGCGATGGGCGCCATCAAGAATGCCGAAGGAAAATGGACTTACAAGAATGAACCCGTTGTCATTATCGGTTTGATCCGCTCGGAAGATGAGCGAGAGGTTGTTGGCAATTACTTCTG
>CAIVSQ010000579.1 GCA_903908605.1 uncultured Anaerolineae bacterium | reverse complement strand
TACGCCGGCGTCATCGTCCTGGTGAAGTGATTGTCCAGGGGTTGTTATTTTTCGCGGGTTTCTTTTCCATTTTCACCACAATCGGTATTGTTTATGAATTGGGCAAGGAAGCCCTGCTTTTTTTTCAGATGCCAGGTGTAACGCTCATAGCATTTTTTACCGGTACGAGCTGGTCACCCCACGCTGACTTATTTGGTATTTGGCCCCTGGTGTCTGCCACCTTCCTGACCACAGTTATTGCAATGACGATTGCCATCCCGTTGGGTTTGAGTGTGGCGATTTACCTGAGTGAGTATGCCAGCCCCAAAGTGCGCAGCACGCTCAAGCCGATCCTGGAAGTCCTGGCTGGCATCCCAACCATTGTCTATGGATATTTTGCCCTGACATTTATGACGCCTTTGTTGCGCTCATTCTTCGGAAGTGATGTTGTTGAAGTGTACAACACTGGTTCGGCCGGGCTTGTCATGGGCATCCTGATCCTGCCATTGATTAGCTCGATGACTGAAGACGCGCTCACCGCCGTGCCGCGCTCCCTTCGTGAGGCGGCTTATGGAATGGGGGCCACCAAGTTTGAAACGGCCATCCATGTGGTGCTGCCGGCGGCCATTTCCGGTATCGCTGCTGCCGTCATTGTTGGGCTCTCGCGTGCAATTGGTGAAACCATGATCGTTGCAGTTGCCGCAGGAGCCGGGCCCAAGTTCACCTTCAATCCGTTTGTCGGAGCAGAGACCATGACGGGTCATATTGTGCGTATTTCTGGCGGTGATCTGAGTTATGACTCGGTCGATTACAACAGTATTTTTGCGATCGGCTTGATGCTCTTTGCGATTACCCTCACATTGAACATTATCAGCCAGCAGATTGTGCGCCGCTTCCGTGAGGTGTACGAATGACCACGCCTCGCTTTGTTTTTATCGATAACGTCGCAATTCGCAATCGCATGGCTGGTATCTGGAAGCAGGTTTTTCGGGCTTCCACCCTGATTGCTATCATCGCCCTGTTTGCGCTGATGTTCAATATCATCAACCAGGTTGCTGGTTATGTAATCTATGAAGCTCGAGTATCTCCTGATACGCTTGTGCCAGCCGGGGTGTCTCTCGATACCCTGCCCAAGGAAGAATTGATCAAAATCCTGCAGGGGAATATCTCCAAACCTGCTTTTGCCAAGCTGGAGAAGGATGGCCCATTCGCAGAGCGCAGTGCCGCAGATGTCCTTGGTCTAATTTATGAGCGTGTTGTCAAGTTGGAAGTCAAGCAAACTTGGGGTCTATGGGATTCGTTCACCCGTAAGGCTGAGATTGATGCCACGCTGAAAAGTGATTACCCCAAGGGTCAGCTTGTCTTTCAATCATGGATATCGGGTGGTTTTCTAAACCGGCCCCAATCTTCCAACCCGGTTGTGGCAGGCATTCGCACCGCTGTATTGGGCTCCCTTTGGACCATTCTTTTCACCATCCTGGTTGCGTTTCCGCTGGGCGTTGGTGCCGCCATCTACCTGGAAGAATATTCTTCCGATAATTGGCTGAATCGCCTGATCCGGACTAACATCAACAATCTGGCAGGGGTCCCGTCCATTGTTTACGGTATTCTTGGCCTGGCTATTTTTGTCCGCGTGCTTGAGCCGGTTACCAGTGGTTCGGTTTTTGGTTTAGTGGATCCCAATACTGCCAATGGTCGCACCGTATTATCGGCCGGTTTTACCCTCGCTTTGCTCGTGCTACCGATCATCATCATTAATGCCCAGGAAGCCATCCGTGCGGTACCCCATTCGCTGCGCAAAGCCAGTTATGGCATTGGCGCCACCAAGTGGCAGACGGTCTGGAGCCATGTGCTACCCAATGCCATGCCTGGCATCCTGACCGGCACCATCCTGGCGGTTTCTCGTGCAATTGGTGAGACCGCACCGTTGGTGGTGGTGGGTGCTTCCACCTTCATTACCTTTGACCCTTCATCGCCTTTTTCGAAATTTACAACCCTGCCCATCCAGATCTATCAATGGACTTCCCGTCCCCAGGCCGAATTCCGCAACCTGGCAGCCGCAGCCATCCTTGTGCTGATGATTATGCTGCTTAGTTTGAACGCAGTTGCGATTGTCTTGAGAAATCGCCTGGGCAAGAAGCTGTGACCCAGCCTGGCTGGATTGTGACCAAGTGTTTGCAGGAGAAAGAATAAAATGACAACCATTACAAATGAAGAAAAATATGTGCTTCAAACCAGGGATCTGGGTATCAGTTACGGGCATTTCAAGGCTGTTGCAGGTGTAAATATCAATATTGAGCGCAATAAGATCACAGCCATCATCGGCCCTTCTGGTTGTGGCAAATCCACTTTGCTACGCGCCTTCAACCGTATGAATGAACTGTACGCCGGTACATCGATCGAGGGCGAGATTCACTTTATGGGCCAAAACCTATACGCGCCTGATGTGGATGCTGTTGAGGTGCGCAAGCGCATTGGCATGGTATTCCAGAAGCCCAACCCCTTTCCAAAGTCGATCTTTGAAAATATCGCCTGGGGTGCGCGCATTCATGGATATAAAGGCAATATGAACGAACTGGTCGAGTTCTCGCTGCGTCAGGCTGCTTTGTGGGACGAAGTCAAGGACAAGCTGCACCAGAGCGGCCTCTCCCTTTCGGGCGGGCAGCAGCAGCGCTTGTGTATTGCGCGTGCCATTTCTGTCCGTCCCGAAGTGATCCTGATGGATGAACCGGCTTCTGCGCTCGACCCCATTGCGACCTTGAAAATTGAGGAGTTGATGCAGGAGCTGAAGAAGAATTACACTATCGTGATTGTTACTCATAACATGCAGCAAGCCGCGCGTGCCTCTGATTACACCGCCATGATGATGCTGTCCGAAGGTTCCCGTTCTGGAACTGTGATTGAATTTGCTGAAACCACCACCATTTTTACCCGCCCATCCGACCAACGTACCGAAGGGTATGTCACTGGTCGTTATGGTTAAATATAGCGAGGACCTGATATGGTAAGAACTAATTTTGAACACGAAATTCAAAACCTGAAGGATGAGATTATCATCCTGGGTAGCATGGTGGAACAGGCTATGCTCGATTCTGTGGAAGCGATGCGAAAACGAGACATGGAATGGTCTAAAAAGATCATTGCTAATGACATCACCATCAACCAGGTCCGCTTCAAGCTCGAAAACCAGGTTATGGTCCTGATTGCCACTCAGCAGCCCATGGCGCGCGATCTGCGTGTGATCGCCTCAATCCTGGAGGTCATCAGCGAGCTTGAACGCATGGGCGATTATGCCAAGGGTATCGCAGTCATCACCATTCGCATGGATGACCAACCGCTGTTGAAGCCGCTGATTGACATCCCACGCATGGCGCTAAAAAGCTCCGACATGCTCCACCGGGCTTTGAGTGCGTTCGTCAATGAAGATGTAATTGCAGCTCGCTCCATACCGGCTGAGGATGATGAAGTTGACGAGCTATATAACCAGATCTATCGTGAGTTGATGACCTATGTACTCGCGGATCCCAAAAATATTGAACGTGCCAACTGGCTGCTGTGGGCAGCGCACAACCTTGAGCGTTTCGCCGACCGTGTTACCAACATCTGCGAACGGACTGAGTTTGTGGTCACCGGCCAGTACCGTGAAGTGGATGGCCGGGCGGATTCTTGAAATCCCCTCGTACCTGATGTAATATTTTTCTAAGATTCACACCTAAAAAACAGCCCTCGGGCTGTTTTTGCGTTACAATCTACATTAATTCAATCCAGAACTATCGGGGAGCCCATTTAAGGGCTGAGAGGAGGGCTTGGGCCCTCGACCCGCATTACCTGATCCGGTCAATACCGGCGGAGGGAATTGGCTGTCTTCAACAACCTCCCCGGCGGAGGTTGTTTTTAATGTCCAGAGCGATCATATTTGCCAATGGTGAGCTTGGCAACCCCGGTTTGACTCGTTCGCTGATCCTGCCCGATGACGTGGTCATTGCGGCGGATGGCGGTGCCCGCCATGCTCTCAATATTGGTATCATACCCTCTCTTGTGATTGGCGATCTCGATTCGCTCTCGGAAAATGAAACCCGTGCCTTGGACGAAATGGGCGTGCAGCTGCTTCGTTTCCCAACCACTAAGGACGAAACTGATCTTGAATTGGCCGTGCTGCATGCTTTACGGGCCGGTTATGCCCCCATCCTGATTTTGGGTGCGTTTGGTGGCCGGCTTGACCAGTCGCTTGCCAATATTGCTCTTCTGGCAGGCCCCGAAACAATCAAGACCGATATTCGCCTGGACGATGGTGTCACCGAGGCATTTTTTGTGCGTGGCGCGGCTGTCATCCAGGGGAGGGCAGGCGATACACTGTCTCTGGTTCCCTGGGGAATGCCGGTTCACGGCGTCACTACCAGCGGCCTTGCCTATCCCCTCGATAATGAAACGCTTTTTCCATACCGCACTCGCAGCATCAGCAATGAAATGTTGGCTCAGTCTGCCCGAGTCCATATAAAGGGTGGCTTGCTGTTGTGTATTCATATCCGTAAGAACTAATTAAAAGAGGTAAAAGAAATGAAACGTTTACTACTGCTCCTCTCGCTGGCTGCCCTGTTTCTGAATGCTTGCGGCACGACTACCATCGTCCAAGATCCTGCCATTCCGGCACCTGTTGCTGAGGCTTCTCCCCTCCCTACCGATATGCCACCTACCGAGGTGATACCTCCCTCCGGTGAAGCCCGGATTCTGACGGTGATGACCCACGATTCGTTTTCCGCAACCGAAGGTGTTATCCGTGAGTTTGAACAGGCCAACAACGTCAAGATAACTTTTCTCAAGTCTGGCGATGCCGGTGCTGCGTTGAACAAGGCCATTCTTTCCAAGGATGCCCCGCTGGCAGATGTTTTTTACGGGGTGGATAACACTTTCCTCTCGCGCGCGCTGGATGCTGGTATTTTTGATGCCTATGCCTCGCCCATGGCCAAAAATATTTCAGATGAATTCAAGCTGGACCTGAAGAACCGGGCTTTACCGGTGGATTACGGTGATGTTTGCATCAATTACTCCAAGGCCTTTTTTGCCAAAAATGGCCTGACCGTTCCGGCATCCCTGGATGATCTCCTCAAACCGGAATACAACGGCATGTTGGTTGTTGAAAACCCGGCTACCTCTTCCCCCGGGATGGCTTTTTTGCTTGCTACGATTCAGCGTTATGGTGACCCCGGCTACCTGGATTTTTGGCGGGCTCTGCGTGCTAACGGCGTGGTTGTGGTGGATGGCTGGGAAACTGCTTACTACACCAATTTCAGCGCCTCGTCCGGTGCCGGCCCTCAGCCGATGGTGGTCTCCTACGCTTCCAGTCCTGCGGCTGAGGTAGTATTTTCTTCCACGCCCCTGGATGACTCACCGACCGGCTCAATTAATACCCCCGGCACTTGTTTCCGCCAGGTGGAGTTTGTCGGAATTTTGGCTGGCACCAAGAACCGCGACCTGGCTGAAAAATTTATCGATTTCATGCTGGATACCCCCTTCCAGGAAGGTATGCCACTTTCCATGTTCGTTTATCCTGTGAACGGACAGGCTGTGATGCCCGATGTTTTTTCCCGCTTTGCACAACCAGCCGACCAGCCAGCCATCAACCCTTTTAACCTGGATACCAGTCGGGATACCTGGATTGACGCCTGGACCCAGGCCGTGCTTCGTTAATTTTGCTTGCCAGTGGGCAGGCTGATCAGCCTGCCCACTGGCCTTGCCCTTGAATCTTAAATCCTTTCGCCGCTTGCTGCCCTGGTTACCCCCAGCCATTTTCTTGGGGTTGTTTTTTTTCCTGCCATTGGGGCGTATTCTCTCACTTGGATTGGATTTATCGGCGCTTTCCAATTCCCAACGTTTTCTTGTACGTGCTTTCAGCGTGTTGCAATTCACGGCCTACCAGGCGGTTTTATCCACCGGTTTGACGCTCGTTATCGGGTTGCCCCTGGCTTATCTATTTGCTCATTTCAATTTCCCGCTTAAATCCTTTTTCCGTGCTCTGACCGCCATTCCGTTCATGCTCCCAACCGTGGTTGTGGCGGCCGGGTTTACCGCGCTCTTGGGGCCGCGCGGCTGGTTGAACCTTGCGCTTATCTCAGCCTTTGGGCTCGATAAGCCACCGCTGGTATTCCAGGGCACTCTTTGGGCGGTGCTCGCTGCGCATGTGTTTTACAATGCTACCATTGTGATCCGTATTGTGGGCAATGCCTGGTCAGGAATGGATGTGCGTCTTGTGGATGCTGCCCGTTCATTGGGCGCTTCGCCGTTTCGCACTTTGTGGAAGGTCAGTTTGCCCCTGTTGCGGCCAGCGATTCTTGCGGCCGGACTGTTAGTTTTTCTCTTCGATTTCACCAGCTACGGGGTCATCCTTTTACTGGGTGGCCCGCGCTTTGCTACGTTGGAAGTGGAAATATATATCCAGGCATTGCAAATGTTGAATTTGCCCGCAGCCTCTCTGTTGTCGGTCATCCAGTTGCTCTGCACCCTGGGTTTTTCGCTCATTTATGCTCGTTATATCACCCGTGTTACCACTGCTACCCGGCCGCGCGCAGCATGGCAAAATAGCCGGGTACCGCGTGGAACCAGTCAGTGGATATTTGTTACGACTATGTTGATTTGCCTGGTGATATTATTCGCCCTGCCCCTGCTGGCCCTGCCCTTGCGTTCAGTATCACGACTTGAAGCCGATCGGGCCGCTGCGATTGGCAGCCCCCCCGCCTTGACCCTCGATTATTACAACGAGTTGTTTATTAATCGACGTTCTTCCTTGTTTTATGTCCCCCCTTTTCAGGCGGCGCGCAACTCACTCTCTTACGCGGCTGTCACGGTTTGCCTGTCACTGCTGCTGGGTTTCCCGGCCGCCTCGGCGCTAGCCCGCCCCGGCCGGTTGGAAAAATGGTTGGACCCCATCCTGATGTTGCCATTGGGAGCTTCCTCGGTTACGCTTGGGTTGGGCTACATCCTCACCTTCAATCGTTCTCTTTTCCCGGGACAGCCCAACCTATTAACCTCCCCGCTGCTCATCCCGCTGGCGCATACAACCATCGCCCTGCCCTTCGTCATTCGCAGCTTGCAAACCGCCCTTATGCAAATTCCGGAGCGCTACCGCGAAGCTGCAGCAGTGTTGGGCGCGTCTCATTGGCGTACCTGGCGGTATGTTGAGTGGCCCATTATTTCACGCGCGGTTGTTTCGGCTGGCGCTTTTGCCTTCACCATCTCGCTGGGCGAGTTTGGGGCTGCTTCCCTGCTGGCTCGGCCGGAGTACCCCACCCTGCCTACTGCTATTTACCGCTTTTTATCTCAACCAGGAGGCTTGAATTATGGTCAAGCGATGGCAATGGCCACCATCCTGATGTTGGTCTGTGGTTTTGGCATTTTTCTAATCGAACGTCTGCGCCTGCCGGGTACAGGGGAGTTCTAGCCGGCGGTCTTATGGTTTAGGGAATGTAATAATTAATTCTTAATTCGGGTTGGTTTGTGCTGAGGGCGGCTTCACCGCTGTAAAACCTCACCATATCCGAGATCAAATCGTTATCATCATCCAGTTGAAAACTAAGGCGCAGTTGGGTCTGCCCCAATTTATTGATACGTGGAAATGCCGTTGGGATCAATGTGGCGGAATAGTAGCCGTTCACCTCAACTGGGTCAACCACCCCAGCTTTATTCAAATCTGCTGGCGCAGAAAAGTCGGTCAACTGCAGGTTGGCGACTGAACCGAAAAAGCCCTTTTTAACATCGATGTTAATTGGGCCGTGCGTACTGAATGGGTTGGTGCCCAGGATGGCATAACGTTTCAGGATCAATTTAGCCGATAGTATTACCGCGTTATCGGGTAAGCTGCTCGTGTCAAAGGTGATAATCAGTTTAAATTGACGTTTTAGTGCGTCATCCCCAATATTGAGGGTTGGACCAACTGGGTATATTGCTCCGCCTGCATTGCTTGTTTCGAGCGATTCACGCACATGACCATCCAGTCCTGGCATGGAACGGAAGGAAATTATGCGTTTGCCAATAAAAAAGCTGCGCCAGGCGCTGGGCGCCGTCGTCTGCGTCGTCCGTACGGCCGACACCTGGAAGGCGTAATTGTAATTACCCAGCACATCCAAGGGGTGGATGACACAGATGGCGGGTGTACCTGTACATTTTGTCGCAGGCACGACTCTGTTGGTAAAGACGGGGGTGTAGGTATCCACGTTGATCACGCTAACCAGGTAGGAAGTGGCGAATTCCGAGGCATACCATTTGTATATGGGATGATAGTCGTCCGGCACTATTCCGGTAGGGGAGATCGTGGCTGGCACGTTCAGCACAATTAACGTGTAATTGGCGGCAACAGTAATCGCCTGGGTCGGCATGGTTACGGTGTTTGTGATTGTCCGGTTGGCGTCGTTATTGGTGCCGGTCCAGCTGTCCACGCGGTGGTCAGTGGCGGGATAGGCTGTCAGGGTTAGCTGGTCTCCGGCATGATACTGTCCCGCGGGGCAACCGCTGGCAGCGCTGGGAGAGGCGCTTGGGTCTGATCCATTACCGGAATGCACCAGTGTCAGTGGGTAGCAAATCGTTGGGTCGGGGATGGTGGTAAAGGACCACCACAGCCCGCTGTTTGCGAAAGCTTCGCCGCCGTTATTTACTGCGTGAGCCTGCCAGTAATAAGTGCTGCCGTACGCAAGTCCGCTGATGGTCTTGCTTGTCAGGCTGCCGGCGCTTTGCCAGCCGGTATCGCAGGCAGAGTTATTGCTATTGTCAATGCAGTATTCGTATGCGTTCACATTGCGGCTGGCGCCCCAACTCAAGATTGGAGCCAGGGATCGGTCGGTAATTCCGTTGGCCGGACCAATTTTTGAGAAGGTTCCCGGCGCTGTGCAGATGCCACTATCGGTGCTCCAGGCCAGGCGTACACGCGCGCTATCGGTTACTTCGCGTAGAATGACACGTACCGGCACACTGCCGCTCAAGCTGATGCCTGGGCAATCTGCGGAAAGATCTGTGCTGGATGCGCGATCAAAGATATTCAGGTTGTTGACCCATACCTTGATGCCGTCATCATTTTGGGCTTGAAACACATAGGTGCCGGGGGCAAAGGTGATTGTTGCGTTGTATTCTGCCACCCAATCATCCACCACGGTGTCGCCACAGGGCGCGGTTGTACCGTAATTTTTATCTAATCCGCCAGTTGCGAGGGTTTCCTCGCATATTAACCCGCTTGTGCTGTCGCCATTCAGCCAGTGATCTTGCCCGCTGTAATATTTTGCTGCCCAATTGGTCAATGTTCCTGCGGCGGCGGTTTTGGAATAACAGCTTTTTGCCAATCCGCCCACAGGGTCGCCAAAGACAGCATTGTTGCAGTCCACGCCATCCTTGAAAAGGCGCGGGTCGGTAAATGAACTCAATGCGCCATAAACCACTTCCGCATTGCCACTAAAACTGCAGATGCCACCTTCCACGCCGCACTTGGTGAAGCCGGTCGGGGGGTTATCTACAGCCAGGTAGTCATGCAGCCAACCATTAACCCTGTCAGTGGAATTGATGAACCAACCGGTGATGGTATGTGTACGTGTACCGGTATTGCTGTAATTCTGTTCGGCGATGGTAACTGTGCCGTTCCCGCTTCCATCGATGTTGGTTGCAATTACCAGTGAGGTATGCCCTACGCTGCCGGGGCCGTCATAACTGATCACGTCCCCCGGGAATGGCCCTTTGTTCGCGGTGCCATTGGTCACTTTTTGCAGGCGTGTGCCGGGGTAATTCTTTACCACCATATTGCCATTGGCCGAGTAGGGTGCAATGCCATAAGCCAAATAGATGAAACGCATGACGTATTCCACACATTGCCACTCGTATTCGCCCCAAAGATTGGGCTGAAACCGTACCAGGTGCATTGTGTTTTTCGGACCGCAGGTCTTTACGCCACGGTAGGAAGACCCGAGTGGATAGGATCCAGGGAAACCGTTTGTTCCGCTGTCGCAATCGCCATGCCACCAGCTTGGGAAGGGTAAATCACTCGCCGATGGTTCGATAGCGCTGGTTTCCAGCGGCAGTGGCTGTTGTGCGACCCGCAGGCTGATGGAACGGGCATCCAGGTTTGCTGCGCTGATTTGCAATCCGCTCAGAAAAGGTACGTCGGTTGAGATTAAGCGCGCCATCCAGACCCGCCCGCCTGCCTCGCTTACCCAAATGGTTTCCTGCTTGTGTTCGCTGTTCGGTTTGTCACCAGCGAAGCTGTAGGTTCGGCCCGCCACATATTTGCCAAACAACGTGGCTGTTTGGGCCATGAGATTCTCAACTGCGTCCTGGTAGGCACCAGCCGAAAGGTCCTGGTATTTACTGGCTATGCCGGGTTGGGCGGGAGGCAGATTGTCTGCCGCGGGTTGCAACCCGTAGGGTACCGCGTAAAGGAAAAACTGTTGACCGGTCGAGCGATTCTCTGCATAGGCCGATTGCACCAGGTCTTCGCTGGTGGCGCTGTTAAAAATATCAGGCAAAAAGGGCAGGCAGACTTGCAGGTAAACCCCATCCAGCGAAAATTGTTTCAATGTGTTCCCAGCCGCGCATTCCCCGGCGGATGGCAAAACCCCACTGGCAAGCTGGTTAAAACCCAGGGTGGTGGTTGAAAGGCTTACGAGTAGAAGTACCGATAATAATTTTTGGTTCAGACGAGCGTTCAATTGAGGCAACATTGCTTTTCTCCGCGCGAAACTCGCGTTGGATATCTTAATTATTTGAGCAGTGTGCATAAAAGGCCTAGCTCAAAGCCGTGAGAAAAGATGAAATAGATCTGATTGGCAGACCAAAGGCATTATTGACGATCATGGTGATTTGTAAAGCGATGACACCCAAGCAAAGAAACGGTTGAACGTTTGCAAGCTTTTGAAGCGGAAGCTGTTTATGGTTATTGGATGTGCC
>CAIVSQ010000578.1 GCA_903908605.1 uncultured Anaerolineae bacterium | reverse complement strand
GCTGAGACAATTTCCATGCCGAAATTAGGGTTTGACATGCGCGAAGGTGTGTTGGTGCGATGGGTTAAACAGGAAGGCGAAAGTATCAATAAGGGTGATGTGATCGCTGAAATTGAGACTGACAAAGCAACTGTGGAAGTTGAATCCTCCGTCAGTGGATTTGTTAGAAAATTGATCGGCAACCAGGGCGATTCTATTCCGGTTGGTTCCGCGATTGCAATTGTTGGCTCGGCAGATGAAATCATTAATGATCGTGCTGAAACGAAACAAAGCGAAAAGGAACCCGCTCAAACTGCCAACCAAGTTACTTCGACAGTCGTTGCGGAGGCTGCAAATGTTGAATCCGTTGCCTCTGGACCAATAAAAGCTTCCCCTTTAGCTAGAAAAGTAGCCAACGAGTCGCGAGTAAATTTAGCACAAGTTAAGGGAACTGGCCCTGGCGGCAGGATTGTACGCCGGGATGTAGAAGCAGCTCTTAAGTCCGGAAAGGTTGTGGACCCGGCTCTGGCTGCGAATGTGCCTGCCGCGCCGCAGATGGTTGCAAGTCGAGGTGTGGTCGGGTCTTTGGCTTCAAACCAGGAAAAAATTATTC
The DNA here is from genome assembly GCA_903908605.1 of uncultured Anaerolineae bacterium. Classification (GTDB taxonomy): domain Bacteria; phylum Chloroflexota; class Anaerolineae; order Anaerolineales; family Villigracilaceae; genus UBA5195. Next base: position 3,459 of record CAIVSQ010000578.1, on the reverse strand, counting down.
AAACAACAAAGCTCCGCCAGGCTATTGGCCGTAGATTGGTCGAATCCAAGCAAAATCTGCCTCATTTTTATGTTTCTCATGAATACAATATGAATGCGATCCTCATCCTGCGAAAGCAAGTGAATGAAATGCTTCCGGATGGCGAGAAGATATCGGTGAATGATTTTATTGTCAAAGCTTCAGCACTAGCTTTGCGGGAGTTTCCCAATTTAAATTCTTCACTTGTGGGTAGCGAAATTCACCAACATGGTTCAGTGAATATTGGCGTTGCGGTTACTGTGCCTGGCGGTTTACTGACCGTGGTGGTCAAGAATGCGGATGTAAAGCCAATGCGGCAAATTTCGGTAGAAATCAGGGCAATGGCGGCGCGTGCGCGTGAAGGTAAGGTCAAGCCTGAAGATGTCGATGGTTCTACTTTTTCTACTAGCAACCTCGGCATGTATGATGTGGAAAATTTCACGGCCATAATCAATCCACCCGAAGCTGCAATCCTGGCTATTGGCTCATCGCGAGAGGTGCCAGTCGTTGAAAATGGTCAAGTGGTGGCAGGCAATCGCATGAAATGCACTATTTCAGTGGATCATCGCATCAGTGATGGTGCTGAAGCGGCCCAGTTTATGCTTGCCCTTGCAAAATATATTGAAGAACCCGTGCGATTACTACTGTAACAGCAAATATGAATAAAATAAAGGACACGGCGTCTCCGGACTTCCGTGTCCTTTATTGTTAAAAACCATTTTCTCGTCAGTTATAATGACAATAATAAGTAACTTATCATTTCCAGGAGTATCCCCATGGATATCACCATAGCAACACCTGCACTCCTTTTTCCAGCGATATCACTGCTTCTGCTGGCTTTTACAAATCGGTTCCTGGCTCTTGCCAGCCTCGTGCGTGGCCTGCATGCAAATTACAAATCTGATCCAGATGAAATTTTGCTTGGCCAAATTTCAAATATTCGGTATCGTATTAACCTGATTCGAGATATGCAGGCATACGGTGTCTCAAGTTTGTTGTTATGCGTTTTGTCCATGTTGACATTGTTCCTGGGCTGGCAGGATGCCGGTAAATGGATATTTATTGTCAGCCTGATATTGATGGCAATCGCTTTGACCATGTCTATCAGGGAGATTCAAATTTCGGTTGGAGCGCTGGATTTGCAAATGAATGATATCGAATTGATGGAAAGAAATAAAAAATAAGTTATTTGAAGCTTGCCGATTGAAATTCTTGCTGAATATTTTCTAACAGTTTCATAACCAGATTTACCGCAACCGGTACCGCCTTTTGAATTTCAGGGGAAAGGGTTTCGCCGAATTCATAAACGTGCTTTGCTTCAATTGCAATGATGTGAACGTTGCAGTCCTTAGGCAGGATGGCATTCATCTTGCGGCCTAATATCAATGCATTGGTTAACGATAAATCGTGTGCTGAGGCACTGTGCCCGAAAGACAGGTCTGGCAGGCTCTCCAGTGTAAAGGGAACCACGCAACCCGGGTAACGTTGCCCAGTGTTGAGTGAATCAACCAGTATGACATAATCATAGCCGATCATCTGCTCCATCAACCCAATGCCCGCGAGCGAATAGCTTTCTACAGATACCTCATGCGAAAAAGGAATTTCTCTGTGTATATTCGCAATGTGCTGTGCCACCACCCAACCTACACCATCATCACTCAAAATTGGGTTTCCGAGGCCTGCAACCAGTGTTTTCATGGGAGGAGATCCAAATTCAGGATGTTCGAAATCAATCGATATTCTGCCTGATTACTTCCTTGATGTCTCCATCAATGCCATGAATGACAATTTCCAGTGGCATTTGGCCAGGTAGCGAATGGGTTGCGCAACCAAAGCATGGGTCATAAACCCTGAAGGCCATTTCGACCATGTTTAATAGGCCTTCATTTACGATACCACCCTTAATTAGGCAACACGCAGCTTTATTTGTCGACATCTGAATGGGGGCGTAATTATTGGTTGTGCCTACAATGAGATTTACCTTTTTCAACAAACCTTGTTCATCGGTAACGTAGTGGTGAGTGAGAGTACCACGGGGGGCTTCTACGATCCCAACCCCTTCGGTCGGGGTCGCACTTGGAACGGTGTGGATATTGGGTGAGGTGATCTCCGGATCTGAAGCCAGTTCTACCCAGTGTTCAGTGGCATATAGCAGTTCAATTAACCTGGCCCAATGGGTAGCCAATCGTTGGTGTACAGGCTTTCCTCCAAGTGTGGCAAAAAATTCCTCGTAAGCGGCCTGCGCAAGGGGTGTGGACATTCCTTCAGATGCGTTCAGGCGTGAAAGCGGGGTAGCCATGTAGACACCAGAATCCTTGCCATCCACAAAACCGTTCCACCCCACTTGTTTAAGGTAGGGAAACTTAAGATATGTCCATGGTTCAACGTGTTCGGCAATGTGGTTCGCATAATCCTTGGGCAAGTATTTTGCAAATTCATGGCCATCAGGATCCACTACGCGTACCTTTCCATCGTAAAAATTTACCTTATTATTCGCGTCAACCAACCCCATGTAATACGTTCTGTGCGTATAGATATCCCCGAGGATCAGGTCGAGATAAAATTTGTTGGATAACACCATATCCTTAAAGATTTTCAAACTAAAAAGTGCAAAATCGATTGCCCAGCGTCCCATCTCCAGGATTTGAATACGCTCATCCTCACTGAGGATTTTGGTCATACCGCCTGGGATCGCTGTTGCAGGATGTACTTTGCGTCCTCCAATAATTTCCACCACGGTGTGACCGTATTTTCTCATTTGGATGACCTGCCCGCCAATTTCAAGACCTACTTTGTGAATGACGCCTAAAATATTTCTTTCAGCCACAGGTGAGTCTGGCCCCATGATGAAATCCGGTCCTCCAAGAGCATAAAAATGGGTGGTGTGATCGGTGGCGAAAAAACCCATATAAAGTAATTCGCGCAACAGTTTTGCTGTTCGTGGCGGGTCGACGTTGTAGACCGCATCGCCGGCTTTGGCTGCTGCCATATGGTGGGCTTCTGGACAGACACCGCAAATACGATTCGTCAGCAAGGGCATTTCTTCTACTGGACGGCCAATGCAAAAACGTTCAAACCCTCGCAGTTCTGGTATTTGGAAATAAGAGTTGGCGACTTCCCCTCGGGCGTCCAGAAAGATATCAATTTTTCCGTGACCTTCCAATCGGGTAATTGGGTTTATGGAAATGCGATTTGTTGCCATGTATATCTCCTAATGCCCGTTATGCTGCCAGTTGGACTTTCCTGCCTTTAGCAAGGAATCTGCAAGGTTGAAGCGGTAGAACTGACCGGCTGGGTCTGGGATGCTGTCAAGGATTTTTTCTAATTCAATTGGGTCATTTGAATCTATTACCGATGCGAAGGCAGATATCAAGCGTGCGCCATAATCCAAAACCCCTTCGGCAGGACCATAACATCCAATACATTGAGCACCGACTCTCG
>CAIVSQ010000577.1 GCA_903908605.1 uncultured Anaerolineae bacterium | reverse complement strand
TTTGATTTAGGTGGGGTATTGTTGGATTGGAAACCCCACAACGTGTTTCTTTCATACTTTGCTGGTGATTTAAAAAGGGTAAATAATTTTTTGAAGGAAATCGATTTTTATGCCTGGAACCTGGAACAGGATAAGGGTCGATCATTTTTAGACGGAGTGGCAGAATTATCTTCCAGATTCCCCCATTATGGGCATATCATCCGGGCCTATGATGCAAATTGGGAAGATTCGATTCAAGGTACCATCCAGGCTTCGGTTGAGAATCTGCTGCCTTTGAAGAATAAAGGTTACCAACTTTTTGGCCTGACCAATTTTTCTGCCGAAAAATATCAACTTGTAGCTCAACGTTTTGATTTCCTTGAATTGTTTGAAAAGGTCCTTGTTTCGGGCAATGTGAAGCTGGTAAAACCGGATCCGCTTATATTCAAAAAGATACTGGAGTACATCGGCAGACCGGCCTGGGAATGCGTTTTCATAGATGACTCTCTCGTGAATGTTGAAGCGGCCCGCCAATTGAAGATGAGGGCAATTTTATTCAAGTCAGCAAGCCAACTGAAGGCAGATCTTGAGAAGTTGGAAGATTTCCAAACATAGTAACAATCGCCCGTACTGGTTCTCACAATCAAGGAGATGATATGGCTGTATTCCCCGAATATTCACACTACGATGGCTTGGGCCTGGCTGAATTGGTCCGAAACAAGGAAGTAAGTGCCCTTGAACTGGTCGATGCAGCCATTGAACGGATTGAGATGCATAATCCCAAGTTGAATGCCGTGATTACAAAAATGTATGATCTAGCTCGGGATCAGGCCAAAAAGCCTCTCTCTGAAGGGATGTTCACCGGAGTCCCCTTCCTTGTAAAGGATCTCATGTCGACCATAGCTGGCGTTCCCACCAGCAATGGCAATCGCTTATGGAAAAATATTCCTGCGCGGGTTGATAGCGAACTGGTCAAACGCTGGAAAAAATCTGGCGTGTTGATTCTTGGAAAAACCAATACTCCCGAATTCGGCCTGTCTCCCTATACTGAACCAGATGCCTTTGGCCCAACCAACAATCCTTGGGACCTGACACGTTCACCAGGCGGTTCTTCCGGTGGGTCTGGGGCCGCTGTAAGTGCGCGCTTAGTTCCGATGGCTTCCGGAGGCGATGGCGGCGGGTCCATTCGCATACCATCTTCCGCCTGTGGGTTGTTTGGTTTGAAACCCACTCGTGGTCGAACCCCAACTGGTCCTGAATTGGGCGAAGCCTGGCACGGTTTTGCAATTGAACACGTGTTGACCCGTTCTGTACGTGATTCAGCGGCAATGCTGGATGCAACACACGGTGCTGATACTGGTGCCCCATATCATGCACCTCACTTTGATGGCTCCTTTTTACAGCAGGTATCCAACCGGCCTGGCAAATTGAAAATTGCATACACAGGCAAACCGATGTTGGGGAAGAACGTGCATGCCGATGTTCTCGCTGGCTTACAGGAAACAGTGGCTTTACTAAAGGACCTGGGTCATGAGGTGATAGAAGCCTCTCCTGAAGTGGATGGTGAAGCCCTATCCCTCGCCTTTCTCTCGATTCTGGCGGCGGAAATTCGCGCAGATATTGAGGATGCGGCGCGTGCAGCTGGCAAGAAAGTTTCTGTCAACGACTTTGACTCCGCCAGCTTTGGTCTTGGCATGATTGGCAAGGTGCTCAGCGCGCAGTAATATGCTGCAGCCTCCCGTTATTTGCAATTCACTGCCCGTCAGATTGCAGGATTTTTTAATGATTATGACATTCTGCTTACTCCTACGCTCTCATCTCCGCCCATGCCCACCGGATCACTACAGCCATCCGGTGCAGAAAAAGCATTTATCAAGTTGGTTGGTTCAGTGGATGGTGGCGTTCTCTTGAAAGCACTTGGGATTATCAAGCCACTGGCAGCCAAAACGTATGAATTCATTCCTTGGACGCCCGTATTCAACATCACCGGTCAACCAGCGATGTCAGTACCTCTGCATTGGAACAAAGAAGGCTTGCCGATTGGGATGCATTTTGTTGGCAGGTTTGGCGATGAAGCTGGCTTATATCGCCTGGCTGGCCAACTTGAGGAAGCGCGACCGTGGATCGACCGGGTACCGGTTGGGTTTTAGCAAGCCATGAATCCATGCAATACGTTCTTGGAATGACAGCCTGATGGTTCGTGATGATCAGTCAAATTAGCGCAAAGACCCTGCTTTCACCTGTGAAACAGCCTGATACCTGGTTTGGTTTGAGTTACAGCATGAATCTTTACCGTGGCTGTCAGCACCAATGTATCTATTGTGATTCTCGATCCGAATGTTACCGGATCGAGAATTTTTCAGATATCCTGATCAAGTCAAACGCGATAGAGCTATTAGATGCAGAGCTTTCACACAAGCGCAAAAAAGGAACGATTGGCACAGGTTCAATGAATGATCCTTATATGCCTATCGAAAATAAGTTGAAGCTGACCCGCAGGGCACTTGAGGTTATAGCCCTGCACGCCTTCCCCGTGCATATCATCACCAAAGGCGCGTTGGTGGAGCGCGATGCGGATATCCTGCGAGAGATCAGTCGCGTTTACGCGGCAGTCAGTTTTACGATAACAACTGCCAGTGATGAACTTGGTAAAAAAATGGAACCCGGAGCTTCGCTAGTCTCAGAGCGCCTGGCTGCGCTTGAAAGTCTGTCAAGCCAAGGCATATTAACCGGAATAACCATGATGCCGATCTTGCCATTCATTGAGGATGGCGAGGAAAACATTCGTAACATTGTTGAAAAAGCCGCCGCTGCCGGTGCAAAATATATCATTGCCGGTTTTGGCGTTACACTGCGTGACCGCCAGCGGGATTACTTCTATCATTATTTAGATAAATTGTTTCCCGGTTACTCTGCAAAATATCGGCTCGCCTTTGGCAACCGGTATTTTGCGCCTGCCCGGGACATACCCAGATTGGAATATGTTTTCAGAGAAAATTGTGAAAAACATGGTGTCAAGATGGGGATGCCGTTTTACCAGCCCCAAACATCTGGTAGCCAGCTCGCATTGTTTTGATCTTATTGTTGGCATCCAAGGATAGGCTATGTTAAGATGTTGTTGATTGCGTTGTTGCAATCGTGAAGTGATAGCCTGCTGAATAATCGATTTTCAT
>CAIVSQ010000576.1 GCA_903908605.1 uncultured Anaerolineae bacterium | reverse complement strand
CACGCCGGGGAAATTAATCTCAAAGACGCCATGATGCCGATGGTCAGTTTTGCGCGTTTATATGCCCTGCGACATCAAATCAACCAGACCCACACCCTGGAACGCATTGAAGCATTAACGGAAAGAAACGTCATTCTTTCATCCAGTCAGGATGAAATTACTGTCTCTTACGATTTCTTGATGCAATTACGTCTCCAAAACCAGCTTTTGGCTTTGCAAGCCGGGCGAGCTCCCCAGAACATCATCCACCCTGGAAAATTAGGATACATCCAGCAGGAATTGTTAAAACAAGCCTTTGCCCAGATTGCTGCGGTACAAAAGAAAATAAGCTATGATTTTCTTGGAGGGGTGTGATTTTCCATACGCATCTTAATCTTAGTTTCTTACCTGGGATAAAGAGCCCGCGTAGGTGTCAGCTTTTCTATGTGGGTAATGTTTTTTTGATTTTTCTCCACGGTTGATCAGAGAACGAGTGCATGGCTTATTATCACTTCCGCATATGCTGTACACGTTCAAGGCAGCCACTATCTGGTTTACTTCGAATATAATAAATGACAATTGCCGCGTGCGCCCGGTCAGCCCAGCATCTCACTCGCAAATTAGAAATACGTAACCAGGAGCTGCCAATTTCTGGAGACCACCTATCCTCTCGATCACATCCGACTATTATCAACCCAAGGTGACCCGCAACCGTATTTGGAGCGAATCGCCGCTGCCGGATTTACTCACATTCATTGGTGTCATCATTGGAACACGGATTTTTTCTACTCCGAACCTGAAATTACTCAGATTTCACACTGGCTCGATGGATATAACCTGCGCTTACTCAACCTACACGCCAGTCAGAGGGTGGAAAAATACTGGTGTTCGTTTTTGGAATATCAGCGACAAGCAGGAGTCGAGTTGCTGCAAAATCTTATCGGCATGGCTGCGCAACTAGGGGCGGATGTGGTTATCATCCATGTCCCATCTAACGACGATGCGAAAACCCGCGAGGTAAAGTTAGGACCTGTGCGCAGGTCACTGGACGAATTGGTTCCGTTTGCGAAAATCCAGGCCATAGCCAACGGTGAATACAGGGAAAAGTCCGCGCAGCAAATCCGTGGCAATGGCTATGTGGTCGACACGCTCGAAGCCGCCCTGTGGTGCTTCTGGACGAACGATACATTTTCAGAAGCGGTGCTCATGGCTGCTAATTTAGGCGATGATGCCGATACGACTGCTGCGATTTGTGGGCAGATCGCCGGGGCATACTACGGGCAAGCTGGCATTCCGGTTCCCTGGCTGGATAAACTGTCCATGCGGGATGAGATCATTTCCCTCACAGTAAAATTGGCGGGATAAAAGAAGAAAACGGTTACCATGCGTTAGCCACGATCTCTGTCTCTCCGGTGTCCTGATCCATTTCTCCAGGAAAGCCGGTGATCAGATGTGCTCCGGCCACTGGTATTTTGTGGCTTCCTGTGGAATAATCATTTTAAATACTCGCTGTGCTCTCTTACCTGCCGTTTATAAGTCGGCAGCGATACCTTCTGAATGGATATAAACGTGAAACAAAGGAATGTCCCTATCTTCATGGCGATTTTGGCATTGTCTGTAGCCAGCCTTGCCTGTCAGGCCGCAACAGGTCTTGCCAAGCCCACAGAGGCTATTAGGCCGACCAAAGCTATCATTGCTACCCAGGTTATCGAGGTAACATCCACTCCAAGACCAACTGAAGCTCCAGCGCAAACGTCAATTCAACCTGCGGTCATGACTTCTACTGGTGCGGGATGGCTATGCGTCGGCACCCAAACCGGCCTGAACTGCCTGGATGAGAATGGCTGGCAGGTTTATACCGAAGAAAACTCCAATTTGCCCAGTAACTATCTCTACGCTGGCGCAGTTTGCCCGGATGGCAGCATGGTGATTGCGCACAGCCGGGGTATCAGCCTGTTCGATGGGAAGACCTGGAAACAAATCCCTGGAACGGATGCTTTTTCCAGCGCAGAGAGCATTGCCTGTGAAGCCAATAATGGGATCTGGGTGGCGCACTTTAGAGGTGTGAGTTACTACGCCAAAGGGCTGTGGACCACCTACGGCTCACAAGAGCTCGGCAGCGGCGATTCGGCCAGCGAACTAGTGTACGCT
>CAIVSQ010000575.1 GCA_903908605.1 uncultured Anaerolineae bacterium | reverse complement strand
GGTTGGCTGTAGGGCTGGCATTCCTGGCACGTTATTCAGCATTGGCACTGCTGCCCACTTTTTCGGTTGCTTTGCTGCTGTTTCCCACCACCCCAGGTGCGCAAACCACCCCGGCTGAATGGCGCGCACGCCTGGTAAAGCTATCCGTTTTTTTCGCCGGCGCAATACCGCTGATAATTGCCTGGTTCGTGCGCAACAAACTGAACGCCGGCAGCGTCACCAACCGCACCTTTCAATACCATGCCCTCACCCGAGACAACATAAAACCAGCTTTTTATAACTTTTCGCAGTTTCTCATGCCAGTTGAAAGCTGGCGGCAGTCCCTGCTGAAAACGAACTTGCTGCATTGGCTGATTGGTATTGTGGTTTTTTTAATGTTTACATGGCTGGTTATCCAGGTTGTCCGGCTGCTGCAGTCTACCCAGGACGCTCAAAGCACCAGCCAACCCCTGTTATTTACAAACATCCTATACATGTTTGGATACCTGGGAGCAGTGCTGTTTTCGATGAGCTTTTTTGACGCCAGTACAAAATTCCAGACCCGCATCCTGGCACCACTCTATGTGGGCCTGATCCTGCTGCTGCCTGTGATTGCAACCTGGTTGTGGCACCAGGTAATCCCAACAAAAGCCAACCGGTGGCTTGTACTGATCCTGGTATTGGTGACAATATCCGCATCCGCACTTGAATTTTCACGAGCCATCCGTGAGTTTTCCAGCGCGGGGCAGGGATACGCCTCGTGGAAATGGCACGATTCGTTCATCATGGACAGTCTAAAAAATCTACCGGCGGACATCGCCATTTACACAAATACACCCCCGGCTGTTTATCTGGTTACCGGCCGTGCCAGCCGGACACTGCCAACCCCGATCGACCCGGTCGACAACCTGGTCCGGGCGGATTACCAGGATAACCTGGACATGATGCTGACCGATTTGCACTCGGGCAGGGCTGTCCTGGCCCTCTTTGATACATCGAGTCTGGACGAAGCATCAGGCTCGCAAAACATACAATCACTCATCACAGACCTGAACATCCTCCAAAAAGCCCAGGGAGATGTTCTCTACGGCAAACCATAAGCAACAACCCACTTTTTAATGGGCTGAAAAGGAGTTCCAATGTCTAACATCATGGATAAGTTCGATTTGAAAGGCCGAGTCGCAATTGTCACCGGCGGCGGTGGCCAGCTTGGCTATGAATTTTGTAAAACTCTTGCCGAAGCCGGCGCAGCCGTGGTAACCGCGGATCTAAATATGGAGCATGCCAACCGGGCTGCAAAGCGATTGATCGATGCAGGTCTCGAAACCTTTCCTTACCAACTGGATGTTACAAGCAAGGAATCGACCCATGAATTAGTGGCAGAGACTCTCAAACGCTACGGGCGAATAGACATACTGGTTAACAGCGCAGCCCTCGACCCCAAGTTTGATCCAGATGCGGCAGCCAAGGGTATTGCGCCAGGCGCCTTTGAGGATTACTCGTTGGAACAATGGAATGAGGCCTTGAATGTCAACCTGACCGGTTTATTCCTGGTCACGCAAGCCTGTGCCCGGCAGATGGTCGCACAAGGCAAAAAAGGCAGCATCATCAATATTTGTTCCACTTACGGGCTGAACGGCCCCGATCAGCGTATTTATATAAAAGATGGCAAACGGGTCGCTTTTAAACCGGTCTACTATACAACCACCAAGGCTGGCCTGATGGGTTTCACAAAGTACCTGGCTGCTTATTATGCCGGGACAGAAATTCGTGTCAACGCCCTGACCCCTGGTGGGGTCTACAACAATCACGAGGAGTATTTTGTAAAGAATTACTCTGCAAAAACCATTATGGGTCGTATGGCAAACAAGGATGAGATGAACGGCGCGCTGCTCTTCCTGGCGTCTGAGGCTTCCTCCTATATGACCGGGAACAACGTCATCGTCGATGGCGGCTGGACAGCCTGGTAAGACCCGCTCCCAACCACCTGCGCGCCATTCAAACATGACCGCCGGTGACACACAACCCGGAATGAATATGACCGAAATTCTCGCCATCATCCCCGCACGTGGAGGCTCCAAGGGCATCCCGCGCAAAAATATCCGCAGCTTTTCAGGATTTCCACTGATCTCCTGGAGCATCGCCGCCGCGAAACATTCCAAACTGGTCACCCGTGTCATCGTCAGTACAGATGACGAAGAAATCGCCGCAGTAGCACGTGAATGGGGCGCAGAAACCCCCTTCCTGCGCCCGGCGGAATTCGCCCAGGACCGTACCACCGACCTGCCTGTTTTTGAACATGCCCTGCGGTGGCTGGCTGAAAACGAAAAATACCACCCGGACGTTGTTGTACAATTACGCCCCACCTCACCCATCCGCCCGCTAAACTGCGTGGATGACGCGGTGAACATCCTGCTCGAGCACCCCGATGCGCAATCGGTGCGTGGCATTGTGCCCGCCGGTCAGAACCCCCACAAAATGTGGCGCCTACCCGCTGGCGAACAAGGCCCGATGAAAAACCTGCTCGACGTGGAAGGCATCGATGAACCTTATAATGCCCCACGCCAGATCCTGCCCAATATTTTCTGGCAGACCGGTCACATCGATGCCATCCGGCCGGAGGCTATCCAGCAAGGCTCCATGAGCGGAAAAGTTATGTACCCACTCATGATCGACCCCAAATTCACAGTTGATCTCGACAATCTTAACGATTGGATGCGCGCCGAATGGTTGGTGGCTTTTGGTGGTCTGGATATGGTTTGGCCAGGCCGGGCCAGGCGCCCAATGCCGGTCAACCCCAGGCTGTTGGTGCTCGATTTCGATGGTGTTCTGACCGACAACCGTGTGTGGGTCAGCGAAACAGGTCAGGAAATGATCGCCGCCAACCGTGGTGACAGCCTGATTATGGGAAAACTAAAAAACTCAGGCACAGAGGTGATCATCCTCTCCTCTGAGATCAACCCGGTCGTCGCGGCACGCGCACGCAAAATGAAAGTTGAAGCCATCCAGGGTGTTGGCTTGGATGACAAACACGCAGTTTTAGAAAATTTACTCAAAGAGCGTAAAATTGACCCCAGCCAGGTGGTTTATGTGGGCAATGACATCAATGACCTGCCCTGTTTTGACCTGGTCGGCTGGGGAGTGGCTGTAGCGGATGCGCAGCCCGAAGTACTGCGCGCCGCCGATTATGTGACCACCAAAATGGGTGGTCACGGTGCCGTACGCGAAGTCTGCGACCTGATTATTTCCAACCGGTCCTGAACGGCACAAACACTATTAGCGCGCCTGGCCCAAGGCCAGGCTGTGAAACGTATTCTTTAGATGGAGACAAATATGACTCGTGAAATAAAACTCGGGAACAAACTGGTTGGTGACGGCCACCCTGCGTATGTCATCGCCGAAATTGGCATCAACCACAACGGCAACCTGGAAATCGCCAGCAAGATGATCGAAGCAGCCGCCCACTCCGGTGTGGACGCTGTCAAATTTCAGAAGCGCACCCCCGAAATCTGCACCCCACTTGACCAGCAAAAACAAATGCGTGAGACCCCCTGGGGTTACATCACCTACCTCGATTACCGCTACAAGGTTGAATTTAATCTTGAACAGTACCGGCACATAGACAACCTGTGTAAGAAACTTGGCATCGCCTGGATGGTTTCAGTCTGGGATGAACCATCCGTGGACTTCATGGAACAATTTGAAACCCCGGCCTACAAGGTACCTTCTGCTTCACTGACGGATCGCGCCCTGCTCAAATATGCCCGCAAAAGCGGAAAACCAATCATCATCTCAACCGGTATGTCCACCATGGATGAAATCAGACGCGGGGTCGATGCCGTTGGCCGGGACAACCTGGTTATTATGCACTGCACCAGCGCCTACCCGTGCGAACCTGAAGAACTAAACTTGCGCATGATCGAAACCCTGCGACGTGAATTCCCAGAAAACGCCATCGGTTACTCCGGTCATGAAGTCGGCCTGGTACCTTCGGCAGTTGCCGTAGCTCTCGGCGCTTGCATGGTGGAGCGCCACTTCACTCTGGACCGTGCCATGTGGGGCAGCGATCAAGCCGCCTCAGTTGAGCCGGGCGGGTTCGAGAAACTGGTCAAGTACATTCGCGTTACCGAGGCTGGGATGGGAGACGGTGTCAAGAAAGTCTACGCCAGCGAAATGAATTCGCTCAAGAAACTGCGCCGCATTAAGGAAGACGAAGCCACTTCCAGCTCTGAAAAATAAATAAGCCATCCATTTACAGTCGCCCTGAATGAAGATATCAGCTCAACTCCGTCGCATCTTGCGCAGCCCGGGTAAATACGCCCAGGCTGCCTGGCGTTGGAAGCGATTTGGTTTCACCGACGCGCCCCCCATATTTGCAAACGCCAAGCCCAAGAGCGGTTCGCACTTGCTGTTGCAAATCATGAACGGATTTTGCAAAATAGCCCCCTATGCCTTTGTGGCAGCCGACCCGGTACGCACCATTAACGCCAGCGGAGGACGCCGCACAGATGAACATATCCTGGCGGATTTACAAGCCACCCGGGCTGGTGTGATTAGTTGGGGATATGTTGACGCCACGCCTCAAAATCTGGCCTTTTTATGCGCTACGGGGCGTGTTAACTATTTCATCTACCGTGACCCACGTGACATGCTTGTTTCGCACGTTTTTTTCGCCACTGACATGCATTTAGGCCACGGCATGCACGCCTATTATCAAACCCTGGCCGATTTTAGCGAACGTCTCAAAGTCGCCATCACGGGCATCAACCAGGATGGGCTTTATATGGCGGACGTACGCCAACGCTATGAGGGCGTCTTCCAATGGCTCGAACAACCTGCCTGCCTTTGCCTGCGATTTGAAGACCTGATCAACAGACGCGACGCCACGCTCAACCTGATGCTCGACCAGGTAGAAAAAACCGGCTACAACATTCCCACCCCACGGGCCCAGGCGATATCAGTGCTGGTCGACGCCATCCAACCCAAAAAATCGCACACCTTCCGCGCCGGCAAAACCGGAGGCTGGAAGGAACACTTCACCCCGGAACATAAGGCCATCTTCAAGGATGTTGCCGGCGACTTGTTAGTCCGACTGGGTTATGAGCAAAACAACGATTGGTAGTCTGTACGGCATCCTGACCCAATAAAGTTATTTCATTCGTATCCACGATAGCGAAAGCCGGGCAACCCTATTATGGATTGCCCGGCTCTTATTTGATCAAATAATTTTCAACGGGTTACTGAACGGCGGCGAGAAGTGTTTCCAACTGCGGCACGTTCTTTACCCCAATTACCAACGAAACCACGGCTGGTTTCTCCAACAGGCTTTTCAACGCATGCTGCAGCAGCGAACGGCCTTGCTGGCGGGCATCCGCCTGGATCTGTTCGAGCTTGTCAAAAAGTTCAGGGGTAAGCGCCATGGTCCACTCGGGTTTTTCAAGCTGACGCGAACCCTGCGGGGCAGTCTCGCCTCGCTTGTATTTATCAGTCAACAGGCCACCCTGTAATACCTGGTACGGCATGATTGAAATCTGTTCACGTTCGCACAATGGCAGAATTTCAGCCTCTATATCCCGTTTTAACAGGCTATAAGCGGGCTGTAGTGCCACCGGCCGGCGCAAGCCATTGTCATCACATATTTTCAGCAGCGAGACAATCTGCTCAGCGGAAAAATTTGAAATCGCCCATTGACGTGCCTTTCCCGCATCGATAATTTCGTTGAAAGCCCGGATGGACTCTTCCATTGGCGTGGCAGGATCTGGCTTGTGCATGTAATAAAGGTCAACATAATCACATTCCAATCGTTCCAGCGAACGATCAATTTCTCGCAAAACATGTGCACGGCTCAGGCCCATGTCTCCATCGGTGGGGCCGATCTTCATGCCTACCTTTGTAGCCACTACGGCGCTTTCCCGGCGGCCTTTTAATGCCTTCCCGAGAATTTTTTCGGCCACCCCGCCAGCGGAACCAAGGTACCTGGTATAGCCTTCGTACATATTGGCAGTATCCAGGATGTTAATGCCGTTATCCAGCGCCCAATGCGTCACATAAATGGCGTCCGCCTCACTAACCGGCGTGCCAAAGGTCATCGTTCCAAGGCTCAAGGGCGAAACCTTGATATCCGTTTTGTAGATTGTTTTCCAATTCATGTTTATTGCCCCTTCAAGGAAGCAATGCCAGCTTTCAAGGAATCGACAAGGTAATCCATGGTCTCTTCGGGCATGCCAATCCACCACGGGAAGCTGAATGAGTTATCCCACCAGTCATCCAAGACCGGGCATTGCTGATCTGCGGCACCCAGTTTCTGGAAGAGGGGATAGCGGAAAAGGGGATAATACTGAACAATGGCCCGGATGCCTGCTTCGCCTGTCAGGAAATCCAACAAATCGTTGCGGTTTTTTCCAAAAGCAGAACCATCGAAATGAAGCACGAACTGATGGAAGATGTGCCTGTGACCTTCGGGAATTCTTGCAAAGCGAATCTCGGGGATATCCGCCAACGCGGCGCGCAGCCTGTTCGCCTGGGCAATCAGAACATCATTATTTTGGTCAAGGGTCTTGAGCAATTCGCTGCCGAGCGCGCATTGTGCTTCACCAATCGAGAAATTGTTGGGCCAGACTTCTTCCAGATCCACATCCACGTTTGACATGGCAGGCACCCAATACCTCTCGCGACCAGCAGGAAACGGTCGGACACCATTATGGCGCAGGCCGGGTGTAATGGCCGCATCGGCATCCGATTTAACCGTCAACATGCCGCCTTCGCCCAGGGTGGTGATGTTCTTGGCCCCATGAAAGCTGAAACATCCAAAATCGCCAAAAGTACCAACTTTCTTTCCGGAAATGGAAGCTCCAGGCGCTTGCGCGCAGTCTTCCACTACGCGCAGGTTATTCTTTTGCGCGATTTCCATAATGGCCGGCATATTTGCTGGCATACCCAGCAGGTGAACGACCAGCAAAACCTTGGTACGCTCAGTAATCTTCCTCTCAATATCCGCAGGGTCAATCACCCAGGTCTCAGGATCAATATCAGCCCAAACCAGGGTGGCGCCGGTCATCCCAAAGGGAATGGCCGATGCACAGAAGGTATAACCGGGAGCGATGACTTCGTCGCCAGGCCCCACGCGGCACATAATCGCCGAAAGACGCAGCGCACTAGTGGCATTATCTACTGCGAAAGCATAATTAGCGCCCGAATAAGCCTTGAAATCTGCTTCAAATTGGCGCATGTACGTTCCCTGGGTTTGAACCTCGGCATTGCGCATCACATTGACCACAGCATTAATTTCTTCTTCGGTATAGGTCCTCATGCGAGCCGGAAAATTGACCCGGTACCCAGCCACCGAGCCACGTCCAGAAGCATCTCCAACCTTGGTTGTTTTTGTTTGATTTGACATTTCAGATCTCCTTGTAGATTGATGAATAATTAAAGGTTAGCTCAAAGCTTTAACAGACTGGCATATTTCAATCGCCCGCTGCGTGTTTTCTAGAAGCCAGGCAGGAGCGGTATCATCATGGTCCAACATAATGCTGTTGCAAGTCCCTCGTTTACGCAGAGCGTAATTGAGCATATTAAACAAAGTTGATGACTCTGAGCGCTGGTCGATGCATTTTCTTACCAGGCTGATCACCTGGTTGATCACATCCTGGTTAAGTTCAGCTGTTTTTACATCGCCCTGGCGCACAGCACGATAAACGTTAACAAATGGTGTCGGGTCAATATGCAACAGGCTGACAATAAAGCCCGAAGCACCCATTTGCAGCGATTCTGAGATGAGATTTTCCTTTCCCTGCATCAGATAAAAATCAGGGAAGGATTGCAGTACATCCAGCAAACCCTTGAAGCGTTCCATGTCTGCGGAAGAATCCTTGAAACCGATGACATTGCCATGGCGCGCAAGCCGTAAAACCATGTCGTTGGCGAGTTTTACCTGGGTATATTCGGGAATATCGTAGATCATTACAGGCAAGGGGCTGGCATCGGCAAATTTTGAGTAGATTGTCTCAATTTCTGTGTAGTTATAGTGAAAATAGGTGGGGACAGTTGCCACAACCACATCCGCCCCGGCATCCGCCATGGCGTGCGCATTTTCCAACATTCCCGCCAGTCCAGAAGAAGTCACCCCGGCAAACAATAAAGGCGCAGCACCACCATTCACAGTCGTAGACTTGATGTGCTCCGCTGCGGCATTACACATTCGGGTTCGTTCTTGAAGACCAAACCATGGCCCACGCCCTGTCGTACCCGCAATAAATATACCTTTACAACCGGCATTCAACATTTCGTCACAAACAGACCGAAAACCTAACAGGTCAATACTTCCGTCAGGGTTACACGGCGTCACAATAGGAACAACAGGTCCGAGATCTTTCATCCTTCATCCTTTGAATTCATTTATTTTTTCAATTTCCAACTCGACAATTTGAATTCGCGTGGGTAATAACATCCCAAGCAACCACGGGTAATCCACAGTCGGTTCATTGGTGTAATAACAGATCAAAATTTTTCCATCCCTGGCCACCACCCCTGCATAAGAGGTATCGCCAGAACTGGGCAAATCCGCCAGGTAAACTAATTCACCTGTTTTTTCCTCAACATGGAAAATCGAGGTTCTCTTTTTACTAAAAACCGAACCCGACTTTAACCAAAAACTGCCTTGACCCTCGACCTGACGCCTGCCGACAGCGTAAATTTGGTCATTGGCCATAAACATTACAGGACCGTCCAGGCGTGTTGTACGATTCCTCGCCAGTATGCGCCATTCAGTAAATGGCGGCTCGGAAATGGAGACCAAGGTCGCCGCCAGGTCACTACCCAAAATACTGCTGCCCGCTTCGAGCCGGGTGATTGCCAACAACCTGCCATCCTTCAGTAGCTGCATGGCGGTTTCATCGGCACGTTCGATATTGCCATCAAACAAGCGGCTGTGCACGCGCCAATCCAGTCCATCCGTCGAGGACAATAGCGCAGCACTGCCCGTATCCAGGCGATGCGCGGGGGCATACCAACTCGTGCCGTCCTTCGTAATCGGTCGCCCAATCAACCAGCCCTCTTGAATGGTTAATCGGAAAGGTGTCCAATCCAGGCCATTCTTGCTTAAGGAAGTCACAGAAGCGTAAGGTGCCGCATCAAAACTTTTGTTCAACAATGCGAATACCGCGAGTTGCTGAGCGATGATGCCCAATTTCGGATCGCGAATATCCTGGCCGTCCCCACCAAATTCGTGGGCTGTTTGCCAGTCACGCCCATCTCTTGAGCGCAACAGTACTACCCGGCTTTGATCACTGGCAAAATGCGATGGCGATGAAATAAATACAAGCCAGAAAGACTCATTCCAAAAAACCATATCGGTGAAAGCATTGTGACTACCGTCATCACGCACAACCCAGGTTTTCATCGGCGCTTGGATGCTTCCAATCTTCGAGCCCGACTGCAACCACAACCAGAACAACAACGAGACCGGCAATAAGATGAGAATCCCAACAATGATTACCAGAATCCTGATGATTAAACTTGGGGAGACCAGCCCCACCAGCACAAGACCAAAACCGGCGACGCACAGCACACCTGATATTCTCAAAAGCCTTACTTGCATCCTCAGACTACCTCACTTGATTTCCGCTCCGCCAGTTGGGCGCGCACCTGATCAAACAGCTTGCGGTTGAGTGGATAACGAATTGCTAGCATTACACCTACCAACAAAAACGTGGCCGGGATTGGGCCAATCAAAGCCTGGATCCCCAACAGGGTGTTGCGTGGTTGCTCAGGGGCATTGGCAACATAACCAGTCCATTCCAACATTAACAATACGAAGGGCAGCGAGAGCGACGAACCAATTTTCCTTAACGTTTGCACCAGGCTGTAATAAATGCCTTCATGGCGCTGCCCGGTTTGGAACTCATCCCACTCCACCGTATCCGGGATCATGGCCCAGGTGAGGACCTGGATAGCTCCCAGGCCAATTCCGACCACGGCGCTGAATACCAATACAACCGGGAGTCCCCACGAAGGTTGAAGATAGCCCATTCCGATTACAGACAACCCCAGGAAGATCATTCCCACGATAATGGCTTTTCGTTTATCCCAGCGACTGGCAGCCCAATTCCAAACCGGCAGTGACAACATCGCAAACACGAACAGCATGCCAAACACCACATCGTAATTTTGTTCCAGGTTCATGCGGTACTTGAGAAAGTACAACAGCGTCGCCTGGGTGATATCCAACCCGGTCCAACTGAACAGAAAGATACCCATCGCCATTAAAAATGGCTTGTTTTTATAAGCGGCCTGGATGGACTCTTTGATCCCTGGCTGTTTTTGGTCCTGGTACTCCGCGCGCTCCCTTGTACCCAGGAAAACCGCGATCATGGGAAGGATGCTCAGAAAACCGACACTCGCGCCAACCATCAGGACCCGTCCGGCACTGCTCGGATTGACAGTACCGATGATTGCCAGGGGTACAACAAACCCTATCATGGCCCCCAATGTGGAAAAAACCATCCGGTAGGTCGTCAGACTGGTACGCTGATCATAATCAGGCGTCAGCTCGGGTGTCAGCGCAAAATACGGCATGTACAAAACCGTTGCCGCTGTATCGTATAAAATAAAGGCGAAACCGTAATAGATCGCCAGGCTAATCTGGGATTGAAAAGGCGGGATCCACCACAACAGCATATACACCAAGGCAAACGGCAACATTCCAAAAAGGATGAAAGGACGCCTACGACCCCAGCGTGTGCGGGTGCGATCCGAGAGATACCCGATGATCGGATCGTTGATGTAATCAAAGGTGCGACCAATAAAAACCACCACAGCCGCCAGGCCAGGGCGAAGACCAACTACATCTGTCAGGAAAATGGCAAACAAAAGACCCACCACGGTATCAGCCAGGTTGATCCCCATATCACCGACTCCATACATTATTTTTGTAGTTCGCGAAGGAGCGTCATTTTCCTTGATCATTGAAATGTCCCTTATTCTTTCACAGCGCCAAAGGTAATGCCCTTAATAAAATACTGCTGGAAAGCTACAAAAAGACCAATCATAAACAACGCACCAAAAGAACCGCCTGCCATGGTCAGACCCACATCGGTTAACATTTTGCCAATGGCGGGTGTGCGAGAAATGATTGAAATCCCTACCGGCACTGTATACTGGGTTTTATCGGTTGCCAGCACAAAATGCCACATAAAATAATTCCAGGCCTGGTTGAAAGTAAAAATAGCCAGGGCTGCCAGGGCAGGTTTTAATAAAGGTAAAACAATCAACCAGAAGGTATCCCATTCAGACGCACCGTCTATACAGGCGGCATCCATGATCTCGTCAGGGATTGAGCTGCAGAACTGTTTGATCAGAAAAATGCCGAATGGCGATGAAATCATCGGCATGGCCATTGCAAAGTAAGTCCCAATGGTGGTGGAAGTAAGGTGGAAATAACGAACAAGCAGGAACAACGGAATGAGAATCACCTGGTTGGGGAGAAACATGGTTGACAACAAAATAAAAAAGAGTGCGTTTGACCCGGGAAATTTTTTCTTACCGAAACCATACCCGGTTAATGTGCTAATAATCAGCACCAACACAACCGTCATCAGAGAGACCACCATACTGTTCAATACCCAACGCCAGATCGGCCAAGGACCGGTAAAAAGCCTGATCCAGTTCTCCAGGGTCGGGCGAGTTGGGAATAGCTCGGGGGGCAACGCCATGGTGACTGTCTGCAACTTAAATGAACCGGTAAACATCCAGTAAAGTGGCATCAAAAAAGTAACAGCCAGCATGCCAAGTAATAAATAACTAACCACTCGCGTCGTCTTTTCCACCGCGCGACTGACTATTTCCTGTTTCGTTATCGAAGTTGACATTGGATTTTATTGATCCTATCCAGCTTGAGAAATGGGCTAAACATCGGTCTCATTCCAAAATTTCAGTTGCAACATGGTAAAGATCATGATGATCAGCATCAAGATCACACCAATAGCTGAGGCTTTTCCATAATTGGAATTCTCGAAAGCAGTCTGGTAGATAAGAAAAACCATCGAGGTGCTGCTATTAAACGGCCCACCTCTTGTCACCATAAAAATGACTTCCCATAACTGAAAAACCTGGATTGTTTGGGTTGCCACAACAAACAAAATGACCGGTCGCAATAGGGGTAGGCGAACGAATAAGGCTTTCTGAATATCATTGGCGCCATCAACAGTTGCGGCGTCGATCACATCTTGAGAAATACCCGCCAGCCCTGCCAAAAAGAGAATAATGGGCTGCCCGATGGTAAATGTCAGGACTACCGCGCAGATCGCCTGGAAACTATGTGGATTTGTAGCTAACCAAAGCACTGGTTTGATGCCCAGCAACCCTAGGCCGTAATTTAGCAAGCCATAGGTCGGATTGAAAATCCACAGGTACACAACCGATAACACCACCCCGCCAGCCACACCTGGAAGGTAAAAAGCACCCCGAAACAAAGCCTGCAACCGGGGGCCGAGAGGTTCAATCAATAATGCCACGAAGAGTGCAATGAGAACTGTCAGCGGTACGATGATGAGCGCATAATTGATGGTATTTTTTAATGCCTGCAAAAAAACAGGGTCTTTGCTCAGCAGAATGTACTGCTTAAATCCAATGAATTGGCGCGCGTTAAGATCAAAGGACGCCTTGTAAAAAGATAGGCTGATGGCAAATAAGATCGGAATCAGCATAAAGGCAATAAAAGCAATATACCCAGGAGCAATAAACAGGTAACCTGGCAACCCTTTATGAACTTTTCTCGCGAAAACCTTGAGTTTTGTTGTCACCAAGCCTCAACTCCAGTCGTACAAAGATAAATTGAGCCCAGGTCGCCAGGAAACTCCTGTCAAGAGCACTCCCAGGAAATCTCCCCAAACAACCCGGGCTCAATGTTCAATCAAACTACCGCACGCCAATATTACATGTGCGGACTGCCAAATACTACGGGCAGCTTGTCACAATTCCATTCGCGCGTTCGACAAACGCATCCAGCAGCGCCTGAACATCAGCATTGTCCTGCCAGAATGCCTGGCGAGTCTCAGCCCAGGCGGTGCGAACTTCAGTGTAATTGCAGGGAACGCCATTCACAAAATACGGATCGTAGGAGCCAAATTTGCGGGCAGCGGCGAGCGGTTCGGCCACGGCGGGATCATCACTCTTGAATTGCGCATCGGTGCGGACCGGGAGCTTACCCCAACCAATCGCGATCTGGGTGGCAATTTCAGGCTTCTGCATGAAATTGATCAGCTCGTAAATAGCCTTCAACTTGGCGGCATCGCTCTGCTTAAAGACACCCCAAACATCCGGGTTGGACATACCAGCAGGGGTAACCGGCGCGCCGGGCTTGTTGGGGAACTGCACGAAGATGTAATCGCGGGCCTTGGAAGTACCGGCGGCGACACCCTTCTTGGTGATACTGTCATACCAGTTACCCTGGCCGAGAATTGCAACTTGCTGATCGAGCCAGTAAGGATCGGTGGTATCGTCAATCAAACCAGCAGCGCCGGGAACCATCAAACCTTTTTCATAGATGCCGTGCAGGAAAGTGAAAGCTTCCACACAAGCGGGGCTATTAACAGTGTACTTGGTGGCGGCAGGATCGAAGAATTTACAATCCGGGAAACCAGCCAGCCATTCATTCGTGGCTGAATCCATGGAAGTGCTGCCAGCGAAGAACGCGGTGCAGTAGACTTTGTTGGCTGGATCATTAATGGCTTCGCAAGCGGTCATGAATTCTTCGGTTGTCCAGCTGTAATCCGGGGCTTTAGGAAGCAGATCTGATTTTCCAGCTGCATCAAAAAGGGATTTGTTGACAATCATGTTCCAGTAACCACCATCGGCCGGAATGCTCCACATCATATCGCCGCTCTTCGAGCCAGCGGTAGCCGCAGCATCGTAAGCAGCAAGATCATCAGCAGCGAGAGCAGGGGTCAGGTCTTCCAGCAGTTTGGCATCCTGGTATTTCTTCACGCGGAATTTGGTGTCGAAATACACATCTGGGGGAGTGCCACCCGCAACAGCGGTGTCCACAACCAAGGTGCTGCCACTGGCATCGTAACCCTTAAGGGCGAAATCAATCGTAACGCCGGGGTGCGCAGCCTGGTAATCAGCAAACAACTTGGCATACCAGTCGGTCCAAAGAGTTCCATCGGCCATGGCAGAACCTTCGCTACCAAAGGCCCAGTAGGTAATGGTAACCGGGGCAGGAGCAGCGGTGGGTACTTCGGTGGGAGCGGGGGCGGCGGGGGCCGGTGCTTCGGTGGCGGCTGGGGCTTGAGGCGCAGCCGGTTCAGGGGCAGGTGTGGCCTGAGGCGCACAGGCGGCCATGAGAGTGCTAAAGATAGTCAACACAGTCAGCAATAAGGCAAGCTTTTTCATCATTTTCTCCTTTTTGGGTTTCAATGGTACATGGGACATCACTGAGAATAAGGCCGGAAATGGGTATACGTGATGGACTACCTCCTTTATATAAAGCACCATCCTAGAATTGACTCGGGGAGCAATATAAGCTAAAATCCAGACCGTCCTATCAGATGTAAGATGTCTGATATCTTACATCTAAACAATTGTAAAGAGTTTGATCAGCGTTGTCAACAGGAATTTTTACAGCTCTGCCAAGTCGTCATTTTCGCTTATTTGACCAAAACTCTGCCCAGGCTGCTGCTCGATCTGAATTTCGACAAACATATAATGAGTTGGTGATGATTAACAACCAAATCCATCAACTAAATCCAGATTTACAGTGGTAACATTATTTCAACTTTCCAAGCACGCTAATAAAATAACCAATTACAGCCAACCTTTCGAACCATTAATCAGGATGGAGTGAGCCAATGAAACCTTCGTTGCGAGGACCGGCATTGTACAAAGCCATTCGCGACTACATTAAGCAGTACATCCTGGAGAATGACTTGAAACCAGGTGATGCCCTACCACCAGAAGGTCAACTCGTAGAAGAACTGGGAGTTGGGCGTAGTACTGTACGCGAAGCGGTCAAATCTCTGCAATCTGTAGGGATTGTGGATGTACGGCAGGGCGATGGGTTGTATGTACGCGAATTAAATTTCGACCCTATGCTCGAAGCTTTTATTTTTGGCATGCAATTCGATCCAACAACCTTAGCAGAAATATTACAAATCCGCACCTGGTTGGAAGTCGCCGTAATTGGTGATGCCGTTGGGCATCTCACCCCAACTGACATTGTCAAACTGGAAGAGATCCTCAGTGCCTGGGAATTACGCGTCCAACGCGGCGAGGAATATTCCGACCTGGACGAATCCTTCCACCAGGTAATTTACGGCGTTTTGGGAAACCAGACCATGATGAAGTTGTTCTCAGCATTCTGGATATCTTTCTCAAACCTCGATCCTGAGATCACCCATGATACCGACCCGAGGGATGTGCTGGTATTTCATTACGAAATACTGGATGCAATCCGCACTCGTGACCCCAACATTACCCGCAGAAAACTGGTACAACACTTCGAGCATGTCAAAACTCGTATTGATGCATTTCTAAAAGAAGGCAGTCCGGGCTAATAATACGTTCGTTAGCCCGGCACTGAACTTAAACTTTATTTTCAGAGCACAACCCCGGCTGGCAACATGCCAACTGAACTCAATCAGGGTGGACTATTTTCAAATCCAAAAAACCTGTGAAACAGCCGTTATACCTGATAGAATACGTTTCAATGGTCGTTAATTTCTATCAACAAAACATTCGCCGCCGACTCGTGCGGCACGTCAACAATGCCCGTATTGCCCTTATGGCGATTCGGGTTGCTCGTCTTGCGCCCACACCAAGGGATGTCCGCCCGATAGCTTTCTTTAAAGCTTCCAGCGGTATAGATGATCTCTCATGGAACAGTGCCTTCCACCTGCTCACATCATGGGGGTTACGCCTGCAAGGTCTGCCTGTGACCTACTTTGCCTGTCACCACGGCATGAGCCGATGCGTACTGGGTACCAACCGCGACAATCCCTCCCAACCTCCGCCTTGCAATTCGTGCATCTACCAATCTTCCACGCTATATACTGGCGCACATGCACATTGGTTTGAATTTGAGCGCAACCCAGGCTTGGACACTGCAATCAAGAACCTGCCCCTGGATGCATTGATGCAATTTGAATACCAGAGCATCCCGCTCGGCGCGCTAGTGCTGCCAGGGCTGCGCTGGATTCTTCGTCGTCACAACCTGCAGGACGACGATTCCACCCGGTTTTTCCTGCGTGAATACATCCTATCCGCCTGGAATGTCTCCGTTCAATTTGAGAAATTCCTGGACGAAGTCAAGCCACAATCAGTCGTGGTTTTCAATGGACAATTCTTTCCTGAAGCTACCGCAAAATGGGTGGCACGTCGCCGTGGACTGCGGGTTGTCAGCCATGAAGTGGGGCTGCAACCGGTGACCGGTTTCTTCACAGATGGAGAATCGACCGCATACCCCATCGCCATCCCCGAAAGTTTCGAGATGAATCCCGCCCAAAACGCGCGCCTGGATGAATACCTACAAAAGAGATTCCAAGGAAATTTCAGCATGGCGGGTGTCAAGTTCTGGCCTTCGATCAAGGGTCTGGACGAGGCATTCTTACAAAAAATAGCCCAGTTCAAGCAAGTCATCCCGGTCTTTACCAATGTCATCTTTGATACCAGCCAGCCACATGCCAACACCGTCTTTACGGATATGTTCGCTTGGTTGGACCTGCTGCTTGAAACCGCCCGCCATCATCCGGAAACCCTCTTTGTACTGCGCGCACACCCGGATGAAACCCGCCTACGCAAAGCCAGCCTGGAAACTGTTGCAAGCTGGGTCGAGAGCCGCCAGGCAACCACACTGCCCAACCTTATCTTTATTCCGCCCCAGGAACATCTCAGCTCGTATGAATTGATCGCCCGCTCCCGATTTGTCTTGATTTACAATTCAACCATCGGGTTAGAAGCCTCAATCATGGGCTCGGCTGTTTTGTCCGCCGGTAAGGCACGCTTTACCCAGTACCCTACGGTTTTCTTCCCACAAACCCGCGAAGAATATACCGACTCGCTGGAGAAATTTTTAGCTGCGGAAAGCATCAACATACCGGCCGAGTTTGCCCGCAATGCACGCCGTTTTTTGTATTACCAACTCTTCCGCACCTCTCTTCCCTTTGGCGAATATCTTGAAACAGGGATTCGTACCACTCACGCCTGGCTAAAATGGTTTGATCCCCGCCAGTTACCAGCCTCATCTGCCATTCAAACTGTCACAACAGGTCTGCTCGAAAACAAGGATTTCCTTCTGGACGAAAACCTGTAACCGGGTAAAATCTCTTTGATAGAAAACAAACCCTTTTAGGATTTATATGAAAAAGCAATTAGCGGCCCTGATACCAACCAGTTTGCGAAATTCGCTGCGCCTCTCCATTTATCGCAGCGAGGTCCTGGTTCAGCGCGCCAAATTCGCAAGTATCAAGACCCCGGTCGGCGGTTGGCCAGTATTGATGGCCAACTCCTTTCCCAAGAGCGGCACCCACCTGCTCGACCAAATCCTGATGGGTTTCTCTCGCATCGCACCCTTCTCGCCACATGTCGCCCTGCCTTTCGTTTCATTCGATGGCGAAACCGGCCGCAAACGCAGTGTGCAAGAGGCGCTCAGCTATGTCCGCGCGCTCAAACCCCTGGACGTGACCAGCGCCCACCTGTTGGCCTGGCCCGAAGTGGTTGAAGCTGTCTGCACACCACGTTTTATTCCCTATATTATCTTTCGTGACCCGCGCGATATCGTCGTTTCGCATGTCTTCTACATCACAGAGATGGCACCCGGTCACGCCCACTATGAGTATTACAACAAAGTTCTCAAGAATTTCGATGAACGTCTCAAGATCAGCATTCTCGGCCGGCCCGACGCAGATGTTGAGTTTCCCGACATCGCGGGACGATTTAAACTCTACGAGGGCTGGCTTGCCCGCCCCGAAGTGTTCGTGGTGCGCTTTGAAGATGTCATTCTCGCCCGTCGCGAGACCCTCGGACGCATGGTCGATCACTTTCTGAAGCGTGTGGATACCCTGCCCGCCAACCGTGACCAGATTATCGACGCGTTGGAAGCCAACATCGATCCGCAACGTTCACCCACTTTTCGCTCCGGCAAAACCGGTGAATGGAAGAAGTATTTCAAGCCAGAACACAAGAAACTATTCAAAGATGTCGCCGGGGATTTATTAATACGGCTGGGGTACGAAAAAGGTAATGATTGGTAGCCGTTCCATGCGCATTGGATAACATGGACTGTTCAATTGTCATCCGCGCCTTCAATGAAGGCCAACATCTTGGTCGGCTGCTGGAAGGCATTCGCCACCAAACACTCCAGGATGCGGAAATCATCCTGGTCGATTCTGGTTCGACCGATGAAACCCTCTCCATCGCTGCATCCTACGGAGTAAAGATAGTCCACATTAAGCCTGAAGAATTCACTTTCGGGCGTTCGTTGAACATGGGGGTGAATGCCGCCACACACGAATTGGTGGTTATCGCCAGCGCACATGTCTACCCGATTTACCCGGACTGGCTTGAGCGCCTGCTTGAACCCTTTAGCGATCCTGCCATCGCCCTGACGTATGGAAAACAGCGTGGTCGTCCGTTTTCCGGCTTATCTAAAAAACGCCCGGCGACCAAATTCTCGGAACATGAGATTTTCGCCCGCTGGTTTCCACAGGAAGCCAACCCCAGGCAAAACCACCCATTTTGTAACAATGCCAATGCTGCCGTGCGTAGATCTCTGTGGGTACGTCATCCCTATAATGAGATGTTGACCGGCCTGGAAGACCTTGCATGGGCGCGCTGGGCGCTCACCGAAGGTCATTTGCTCGCATATATTCCCGCCGCGGAGATAATCCATGTCCACAGCGAAACACCGCGTGGGGTTTACAACCGTTACCGGCGCGAGGCCATGGCTTTCAAGCACATTTACCCTGAAGCGCATTTCAACCTGTATGACTTTTTCCGCATGAGCGCTGGGAACATTTTCAACGACTTGTGGCACGCCACCCAACAAAAAAAACTATTATCCAGCTTTGCCAGCATTTTCTGGTTCCGCTGCTGCCAATTTTGGGGCACCTACAAGGGCTACCGCCAATCGCTTGAATGGAACTGGCAACTTCGCCAAACCTTTTACTACCCACGGGGCATCGAAGCAGACCAATCCCCCACCCGTGATGTGGAGCCAATTCGATATAATAAGTAAAGCGCCTCCCAGTTACAGGTGTGCTTGCATCCGCGCGTATCGTGTGGTCTCGATGTATCCATGTACAGAGAGATGATCCGTTCATCCGGAAACTACTTGATTCATAAAAACTCACCGCACACACAAAGCAGTGCCAATCCTTGGTATCGCGATCCCATCTAGATAAGCCCGGCTTGCACAGAAGAACATTCGATATTAATGAGATTGCATCAATCCCTGACCATATGAAAAAGTTCAGCGCATTTATCCGCTCCATTCTTCAATCTGCACCCACCAGCCTGCCAGCCTGGGCCGGGCCGCTGTTTATTTTCCTGACCTGCTTTTTCACCTTTGGCGTACTGCTGGCCCGGTTGGGTTATTTTCAAGATGACTGGCATCACGTCTACTATGCCTTCACTGAAGGTAGTGGTGGATTAATGCGCTTCCTATTTAAGGACAGCCGCCCATTGGCATTCCTTATTTATGTACCATTTTTTAAACTACTTGGCTTCTCGCCAGCTGCCTGGCACTGGTCATTAATGATCCTGCGTTTCCTGACTGTGCTGATATTCTGGTTTTGCATCCGCATGCTGTGGCCCAGGCTGGCCGGCCTGGCAACCTGGCTGGCCCTCTTTTTCGCCATCTACCCGGCCTATCCGCTTCAATCACTTTCGGTTGCCTATACCCTGCACTGGTTTCTATACCTGGTATTCATGATTTCAGTATTCCTCATGCTGCGAGCCGCTCGCCAACCGCGCAGCTACCTGGCCCACACCCTACCAGCAGTACTATTGCAGATCATTCATCTGGCGTTGATCGAGTACTATTCAGGCCTCGAACTTGTACGCCTGGTCTTCTTATGGTTCTCCTACCGCGATTTACCCTTTTCCCTGCGCTGGAAAAAAATTCTAAAACAATGGCTGCCGTATTTTGCAGTGTTGATCCTCTATGCTGCTTACCGGGTTTCCTACAGCCGGCTTTTTGGGTATGACCGGTTTTCCCCCACTTTATTGATCGATCTGCTGCGCACTCCTCTCAGTGGATTTAGAACTTTTTTGCAGGTCATTCTGCAAGATTCGCTCTTTGTCCTGATTTCGCCCTGGAGCGCAGCTTTTGACCCAGCCTCCATCGATCTCGGCCGACTATCGACCTTCCAGATCCTCTTCAGCGGGGTTTTCTTTGCCTACGCAGCCTATGCAATTGTGTCCCGCCTGGACAATAAGACTGAGCAAGACCCAACCAGCACCAATCAAACCATCCGTGAGGTTACCCTGGGCGGTGCACTGGCACTCTTCTTCGGCCTGCTGCCTTCCTGGCTGGCCGGGCTTTTCCTGTTTTCTAAGAACCCAATGTGGAGTGGACGGCTGGCCCTGCCCGCATTACTGGGCGCAGGCATGATTGTCACCGGCCTGGTCTACTGGCTGGTCGGCAAACCTAACCACCGAAACCTGGTTCTCGCCATTCTACTGGGCGTTGCAGTTGGATTCCAGGGATTCACCGCACGCGACTTCCAGGCCTCGTGGGATAAACAGCTACAGTTTTACTGGCAGCTACACTGGCGGGTACCCGCGCTTGAACCCAACACACTGATCGTCTCGGATGCCGAAATCCTACCCTACATGGGTTATTACCCAACGGCCTACGCTATCAATGTTCTCTACAACCAGGCCACCCCTGCAACAGTCGACCCCAGTCAAGCACAATCCAATCCCCGGTATTGGTTTAACGCCGGATCGGAACACATCAACGCGAATGACTTCGGACAGGGTCTGCCACAAGATTTTTTCAAGTACAGCTCAACCTTTCTGGCGACCAAGGATCAGGTACTCGCAATCACCTTTGAGCCGCAAGCCCAACAGTGTCTCTGGATACTGCGTTCGGAATACAAGGAAGTGCGCTTCCTCTCGACAGAAGCTTATAAATGGATGGATATCTCCCACCCTGGGCGCATCCGCCAATCCGGTTCGGAAACAAGGCCCGTGCAAGCAATTTTTGGAAGCGAGCCCTTCCATGCATGGTGTTATTATTACCAGAAAGCCGACCTGGCAGCCCAGCAATCTGATTGGCAGACGGTCAGCTCGCTTTGGAAACAAGCTGTGAAGGCCGGGCAAAATCCAGGCGCCAGCGTAGAACTTGTGCCATTTATTGAAGCGTTCGCCCGGGCAGGTGACTGGGATACCGCCCGCGAATTGACCAACCGTGCCAATGTTTTACCGCCGCGCGCGCCATCACTGCTCTGCACACTTTGGAAGAATATCGAAAACAACACCCCGCCCGGTGAAAAACGCGACACGACCATCATACATGTCACAGAAAAACTCGGGTGTGAAAAGGAATAAATCCATGCCAAAAATCGCTGCCCTCATCCCGATGCGCCACCACAGCCAGCGCGTCCCCGGTAAAAATTATCGCCCCCTGGCTGGCAAACCGCTCTACCAATATATAGTTGAAACCCTGCTGGCAATTCCAGCCATCGACGTCATCCTGGTGGATACCGATTCGCCACCCGTCATGGAAGGCCTGCGCGCCAATTTTCCGCAGGT
Organism: uncultured Anaerolineae bacterium; assembly: GCA_903908605.1. Classification (GTDB taxonomy): domain Bacteria; phylum Chloroflexota; class Anaerolineae; order Anaerolineales; family Villigracilaceae; genus UBA5195. The sequence continues at coordinate 67,552 of CAIVSQ010000575.1, read as the reverse complement.
ACAGGTAATTGAACGACCCGAACACCTGCGCGCCGATGCCATCCCAATGAATGAAATCCTGTCCTACGATACAGCCCAGGTGGATGCGGATTTTTACCTGCAAACACACAGCACCAACCCGCTGCTCACCGCCAGGACACTTTCCGAGGGGATCGACACCTTTCTCAATCAGCACCCCATCTACGATTCCATGTTTTCGGTCACGCGCCTGCAAACCCGCCTATGGGATAGCCTGACACGTGCCATCAACCACAACCCGGCTATCCTGCTCCAAACCCAGGACCTGCCGCCTGTTTACGAGGAAAACTCCTGCTTTTATCTATTCACCCGCGCCAACCTGCTCAACCGGCGTAACCGCCTGGGTGAACGCCCACTTATGTTTGATATCCCTCGTCATGAAGCAGTTGACATCGATGAAGAATTCGACTTCCAACTCGCGGATATCATGATGCGAGACCGGCTTAAGAACCAGGGCTGAGCTCTCATTCACCGGACATTCGACCTAAGCCCAGTTTCTTGTTAAAATAACACCAATAAAAATTAGAAAAGTAAAGCGAAACATGCCAACCATCCTTTTTTCAGCCCCCTACATGCTACCTTTCGTCGAGCGCTTTAGACCTGTATTTGCACGTTACAACATCGAGCTGATGGTGCCTGAAGTGCACGAGCGGCTGGAAGAAGATGAAATTCTCAAATACGCCGGCGAATTCGACGGTGCCATCTGCGGAGACGACCGTTATTCGGCCCGTGTTTTGGAAGCATGTTCTCCACGCCTGAAAGTCATCTCCAAATGGGGCACCGGCGTCGATTCAATCGATTCCAAGGCCTGTGCCAGGCTTGGAATTACACTCGGACGCACCCCCAATGCATTTACCATGCCGGTTGCCGACAGCGTCATGAGTTACATGCTGGCTTTTTCACGCCGCCAGCCATGGATGGACAAAGCCATTAAACGCGGTGAGTGGGAGAAAATTCCAGGGAAAGCCCTGCACGAACAAACCCTGGGCATCATCGGGCTTGGAGCAATTGGCAAAGCCCTCACCCGCCGGGCGCGCGCCTTTGGCATGAAAGTTGTCGGCACAGATATTATTGAAATCGATCATGTTTTCATTGCAGAAACCGGCATCCAAATGACCAGCCTAGAGAACCTGATGTCAAATTCCGATTACATTTCGGTCAACTGCGATCTTAACCCAACCTCACACCATCTCATAAACGCCTCCACCCTGGCCCGCGCCAGGACAGGTGCAGTGATCATTAATACCGCGCGTGGACCAATCGTCAAGGAAGCCGACCTGGTCACTGCTTTGCAGTCAGGCCGCATTGGCGGAGCTGCCCTGGATGTCTTTGAAGTTGAGCCACTGCCCGTTGACAGCCCGCTGATGACCCTGGATAATGTCATGCTCGCACCGCACAACGCAAATTCCAGTCCGGCGGCCTGGGAACGTGTGCACTGGAACACCATCAAAAACCTGCTCGATGGGTTGGGTATTGTCTATCAGGACCTGGAATCCTGATCACTTCTGTCACCATGACCTACCCCCGCGCAACCTCTCGCGTGGGAATCTGGAGAGATAACCATGCAACCTAAAAATAAAAATGTACTCATCACCGGCGCTGGTGGCGGCATTGGACGGGCCACAGTAGCCCTCTTTGCCGAAAAAGGCTGGCATGTAATCGGTATAGACCGGGCGCCATTTGGCGATGATTTTCCTCAAAACGGCACTTTCATCCAGGCTGACATTTCTGATGTCGGTGCGCTGGAAGCCATTTTTCAACAAACGCGCTCTTCCACCCAGAGCCTGCATGCCCTGGTCAACAACGCCGCTGTACAAGTTGCCAAACCCTTGGTAGAAACCAGCGTTGAGGAATGGGATGCTGTCATGGCATCCAACCTGCGCTCGGCTTTTTTATTTATGAAACTGACCCACCCACTCTTCAAGGCAGCCGGTGGTGGCGCAATTGTCAACGTATCCTCCGTGCATGCCGTACAGACCTCGGTCAACATTGCCGCATACGCCGCCAGCAAGGGTGGCTTACTGGCCCTTACACGGGCCATGGCGATCGAATTCGCCCCCGATAACATCCGCGTCAATGCCATTCTGCCCGGTGCTGTCGATACGCCCATGCTGCGTGCAGGGCTTGGCCGTGGCCATGTTGGGCAGGGTGATATGCAAACCCGCCTGGATAACCTGGCGCGCAAAACCGTTAATGGTCGCGTTGGGAAACCAATCGAAATCGCCCACGCCATTTACTTCCTGGCAGACAACGAACAATCATCATTTATGACCGGGCAGGCCATGGTCGTGGATGGCGGCGCAACTGCACGCTTAAGCACCGAGTAAAGTGGTAGCCAAACCTAAAAATAATCCCATGAAACAATCCCTGAAATCCTCCGCCCTTTGGCCATTGATTCGCGATACCTATATAGGTTTGCGGGACTTGCCCCAGCTCCCAGCCGCCTATCTGCACCCCTGGCGGCGTACTGCCCTGGCACGTCTCGCCCAGCTCAAGGATATTCACAAAGGCCGACGTGCGTTCATCATCGGCAATGGACCCAGCCTTAAGCAAACAGATCTCAACAAGCTCAAAGGTGAAATCACCTTTGGTATGAACCGTATCTACCTGATGTTTCCTGAATTGGGCTTTAGCACTACCTATCTCTCGGTTGTCAATTCACTGGTAATTGAGCAGACCGCCAGCGACTTAGCTGCCTTGCAAATCCCCAAATTCATTACCTGGCGTTCACGTCATTTCTTTAATCCAGTGCAATTTACAGAGAAGCGTGCCGAAAACTTACCCACCTTCCTGCATACCACTTATGATGCCCCGCGCTTCTCCCCGGATGTACGCGGACGGGTTTGGGAAGGCGCTACGGTCACCTATGTAACCATGCAGCTCGCCTTTCACATGGGCATCAGCGAGGTTATACTGGTGGGCGTTGATCACAACTACACCACGACTGGCAAACCCAACACCACCATCACATCTGAGGGAGACGATCCGAATCATTTTTCCGGTCAATATTTCGGCAAAGGCTTCCGTTGGCAGCTGCCCGACCTGGAAACCTCAGAAATCGCCTACCGCATGGCACGCCAGGCCTACGAAAAAGCCGGGCGGCGCATTCTGATGCCACTGTGGGCGGCAAGCTGACCATTTTTGAAAAAGCCGATTACAATCAGCTTTTCTAACCCAAGCCTTTCCATGCGCGTTTCCATCGTGACACCCTCGTACAACCAGGCCCGCTACCTAGAGCAAACCATCTGCTCGGTGTTGAATTCCACACCTGGACCATTTGAATATTTTGTCATCGATGGAAATTCCAGCGATTCAAGTGTAGAGATCATCAAAAAACACGAAGCCCATCTCACCAACTGGGTTTCAGAAAAAGACAACGGGCAGGCCGAAGCCATCAACAAGGGATTGAGCCAGGCCCACGGCGAAATTATCGCCTGGATCAATTCAGATGATTATTACCTGCCTGGGGCACTACAACATGCCATCCACGCCTTTGAACAAAACCCCGATACAGGGCTGGTCTATGGCAATGTGCTTTCAGTTGATGCCGCTGGCAATTCCTTCAACCTGCAAACATTCAAACCCTTCAACATTGTAGACCTGATGTCCTTCCAAATCATCAGCCAACCGGCTGTGTTTATGCGCCGTTCGGTACTCGAACAGGCGGGTCTGCTCGATCCCGGCTATCATTTCCTCCTCGATCACCACCTCTGGCTGCGCATGGCAATCCTGGCCCCGATCGTCTTCATTCCTGAGACTTTGGCAGCCGCCCGCTACCACGCCGAAGCCAAGAACCTGGCCCGTACGGCTGACTTTGGAAGAGAAGCATTCAAAATCATCGAATGGATGAAAATCACCCCGGGCTTCGCACCTATTTTTGAACAAAACAACGCGCGAATTATGAGCGGAGCCCACCGGCTGAATGCCTTCTACTTGCTGGACGGCGGTCAGTACAAAGCCGCATTAAGCGCTTATTGGCAGTCATTTAAGGCTCGCCCAGCCACGGCTCTCAGGGATTGGCACCGCATGATCTACGCCTGTCTGGCCCTGCTCGGGTTGAAAAATATTCGCGGCGGTTATATTCGCCTGCGCCAATGGTTAAATAAAAACGGGTAACACAGTAAACCTATGACATGGTTCTTCGGAAATCGCAAATCGCTGTTCTTCGCGCTTGTCCTGGCCTTTTTCCTGGCCGCCGGCATTCGGTTTTATGATTTAACCGACCTGCCTCTCGATTTCGCCCCCACCCGCCAGTTGTTCTCCGCACTCAAGGCCCGCGGCATGTATTACGCCATGCTACCTGCCAACGCGCCGGGGGTGGAAGCGTGGCAACGCGAACTAGCCATCCAACAGTGGAAGGCCACGCAGGCCATCGAGCCAACCGTGATTGAATCACTCACTGCGCTCTCATATCTGGCCTTTGGCGAACATCTTTGGATCGCCCGCGTATATTCCTCCCTTTTCTGGGTTCTGGCAGGTGTATTACTCTTCCAGCTGGCTCAGGAAATATCCGGCCCAGCTGGCGCGCTGGTTTCCCTGCTCTTTTACCTGTTCCTACCTTATGGTGTAATTGCCAGCCGCAGCTTCCAGCCCGACCCTTTGATGATTGCCTTGATCATCGCGGGAGCTTGGGCCAGTTTCCGATGGGCCAATACACGACAGTGGAAGTGGGTCCTGGTGGCGGGCATTCTCAATGGGCTGGCCATTTTTGTCAAGAATGTAGCGGTCTTTCCCCTTGCTCTCGCGCTGGTCATGCTGGTACTAGAAGCAGGCCTGGTACGATCGATAAAAGATCGACAAACCTGGGCGCTTGCGGCATTATCAATCCTGCCAACCGCCGCATACACCCTTTACGGCCTGTTCGGCTCCGGCTTTCTCGGCCAGCAGTTTGCCTTTCGATTTTTTCCGCAACTCTGGAGCCAGGCAGCCTTCTACTTACGCTGGAAAAACCAAATCGACGGTGTCACTGGCTTTGGAGCCTTTGCAGCAGCCGTTGCTGGTGTATTTGTCACCCGCCGGCGAGGAATGCTCTTCCTGATAGGGCTTTGGCTGGGCTATTTCGCCTACGGCATGACCTTTGCATATCACATCACCACTCACGACTATTATCAGCTCATGCTGATCCCAATTGTAGCTCTCTCACTTGGCAGCCTGGCGGAGACACTTTTTGAAAAAGCCGCTCAAATCTCACCGGTTGGCCTTGAGATGATCATCACCCGCGTCAGCCTGGCTGCCATGCTCTTGCTGGTAACCGCCCTGCAGCTTTGGAATGTACGCGTGGAATTGGTCCGCGATGATTGGCGCCCAGACGCTGCTTTTTGGGCTGACCTGGGTACCCACCTGGGTACTGGCAGCCAGCGTGGCCCGGTCCTCGCCATTGCTCAGGATTATGGCTACCGGCTGGCCTACTGGGGCTGGCAGCAAGTTGATTCGTGGTACGATTCCGGCGATCTAGAACTGCGCAGCCTGGACGGACGCCAGATTGACCTAATGCAGCGTTTCCAGGAGCAAGCAGCCAGAAAAAAATACCTGGTAGTCACACAATTTAACAAGTTCGACCAACAACCAGCCATCAAAGACCTGGTGATAAAAACCTACCCCGTTTTTGCCAAAGGCGATGGCTACCTGATTTTTGATCTTACCCAGGCAATAAAATGAACAAACCGCTAATTTCCATCATCACACCATCTTTCAATCAAGCCCGCTTTATCGAAACCACCATTCGCTCGGTCCTGGACCAGGATTACCCTGCACTGGAATACATCATCGTGGATGGGGGCTCGCGCGATGGTTCGGTTGACATTATCCAGCGATATAGTGACAGGTTGGCCTGGTGGGTCTCGGAACCTGACAAAGGCCAGACAGATGCGCTCAATAAGGGTTTCTCACAAGCCAAGGGCGAAATCCTGGCATGGATCAACTCGGACGACACGTACGAGCCGGGCGCGCTGGCTGCCGCTGCAGAATACCTGATCAAACACCCAGAAGTGGGTCTCATTTATGCCGATGCTAATTTCATCGACGAAAACGGCCAAAAAATCGGGCGCTTCCCGGCCGCGCAAACAGATTACAACCGGCTGCGCCGTGGTTATGTACACATACCCCAACAGGCCGCTTTTTTCCGTGCTGACCTGTGGCGCCAGGTTGGGCCACTCGATCCTGATTTTTATTTCGCCATGGATTATGACCTGTGGGTTCGGCTGGCACGCACGGCTAAGTTAGCCTACCTGCCCGGGCAAACCTGGGCAAATTTCCGTCTGCACACAAGTGGTAAAACTATCGTAGCGGATGACCGCTGCTGGCCCGAAATGCTCAAGGTACATTACCGGGATGGGGGTTCATATTTTGCGCCCATCGTCGCCAAATATTTCGTGCGCCGGCTGGTGGCTCCGTTTTTGAACTGGCGACGCAAGCGCCAGATGTTGCAAAACTCCACTCGTAAAACCACCTGAACTCCCCATCCCCAGGAAATATACATGCAAACACTGCTTGCCCCCGCCACACTGGAAGACTTTATCCGCTTGCTGCGCGCCTGGCGTTTTTGGGTGTTGGGTGCCCTGCTTGGTGGGCTTTTAGGCAGCGTTCTTTACCTGATCAATCCACCTGATTACCGTGCTCGCGCCACGGTGGTAGTCAGCTTTAATATGGAAAAATCCTGGCCCAATAAACCAGACAATGAACTGTTTTACTATCTGGAACGCGAAAGCCGCAAGTTAGTGGAAGTAGCCTGGTCGGATACAACACTTGAGAAGGTCTCTGCCCAGACCAACCTGACGATAAGCACACTGCGATCCAGCGGCATGCTGGAGCTCAGCCAACCAAAGGATGGTGCCTGGCACTTTTACGCCAGCGACCCCTCGGATAAGACCGCTGCAAAAATCGCCGCTGCCTGGGCAGAGGCTTTTACCAACCAGGTTCACGATGCCATCCAGTCTTCCATTTCCCTGGATGCCGCCCACAAAGCCCTCGAAAAGAACCCAACTGACACCAGCTTGCAAGCCATGATCAAAAATCTCGAGGGCAAGTCCCTGGCGATTACACCTGAATTGCAAATCTCCTACAGTCAGGGCACCGAGCTACCGGCGGAACGAAAAACAAGCCTGGGAATTCAGGCCCTGGCTGGCGCAGTCAGTCTGTTAACCTTGGCAGGTTTGGCCATTTTGTTTCTTCCAGCGGCCCAGTTAGCCAGGCCAGGCGGGAAAAAACAAAAATGAAGGCGATCAGCAGTTCAACGCTGGCACGCATCCTGTGGGCCCTTGTGCTGGTGACCCTACCCATCACCAGTTTCCGATTCATGCCATTCCTGGGCTCCGGAACCTATGTTCGTCCCCTGGCATTGTATCCACTTGCCGCGCTGTTGCCCATACTGCTTTATCGCTTATTCCACGGCCAAATAAAACGTCCCTGGCCTGGCTCACTCACCATCCTGCTGGCCTTCCTGCTCGCTACGCTGGCTGCAACCGCCATTGGCGCCACCATGGCACCCATTGAATTGCGCGGTGTGGACTTTTTCGACCGCGCCCTGCGTGCCTTCGTTACCCTGGCCCTTGGGCTGGGCTTTTTTATCGCCTCACTTTGGATGAACCAGGACAGCCAAGATATCAAGTTCTCGGTCCGCTGGATAATGGTCGGCCTGGTAGCCCACCTGCTATGGGGAGCGGTCCAATTCATTGGGCTAAACACCGGCCATCGCAAACAACTGTTGCAGATCCAAAACCTATTTTCAGTGCGCGGCCTGGTCAAGAACAAGCGCGTCTCGGGTTTTGCTTATGAGCCGTCCTGGTTGGCCGGGCAAATCGCCACTTTATATTTACCCTGGCTGTTAGGCGCGCTCTTGGCACGCGTCCGGACACTTGTCTCCACCAGCAGGTCCACATCGGGGAGATTCAACCTTGCAACCCTGGCTAAGTTTGTTGAGCCACTCTTATTCCTGGCAGCCCTGGCACTATTGCTTATGACTTACTCCCGCTCTGGCTTGCTGATTGCAGTTGCTGGCGGGTTGATTACCCTGGTTATTGCCGGGCATGATGCGCTAGGCGCCGCATGGGACTGGCTGCGCGCTGGCTTTGACAACCGCGCGAGATCTGGCAAGCCAACCTGGTTGGCAACTGCCTTGCCAAGGATGTTTCTGATCCTGGCAGTGATCGCCGCATTGGCTGGCGCATCAATTTTCCTGGCGGATAAAGGCTACATCGCCGCGTTCTTTAAATCAGAAAAAACAGATATACTTTCATATGCACAGGATGTCTACTTGGGCCCACGCCTGGCCTATGCCACTGCCGCACTCAAGAGCTTTGAGAAGCATCCATTCACTGGCGTAGGGCTGGGCGCAAGTGGTTTTGAGATGATGCAAAATATGCCGGATTGGGTGCTCTCGGGCGAACCAGAAATCGCACGCCAAATGAGTCCATCTTCCAACATTTACCCCAACCCGAAGAACATATACGTGCGCTTGTTGGCCGAGACCGGCTTGCCCGGGTTCATCCTCTTCCTGGCATTTTACCTATCACTTTTTGGCGAATCGCTGAAGTTGTTACGTTCCGGACCAGGCGATGCTCGTTGGCTGGCCGCAGCAGGAATTTTCACCCTGGTAGCGGTTGTATTTCAAGGCTTTTCGCAGGACTCCTTCGCCATGCCGGAGATGTGGATCAACCTCGGCATCCTGGCCGGTGCAGCCGCATCATTCACACATAAATAAAGGATTGACCATGATTATTCTTTCTGTAGGCATGCCACGCGCCGGTTCCGGTTGGCACTACAATCTTGTCCACGATCTAATGGCGACCACCGGCTGCAATGATGCCCGTGATATTCGCGAAAAATTCGGGTTGCAAGGCATCCTGACCGAAGTAAACTGCAATATCGGCGTACTCAGCGTCCGAAGACTGATCATGGTAGCTCGCCCTGCCTTACTAGGCCATACTTTTGTAATCAAAGCCCACTCAGGGCCTACCATCACGGCGCGAGCGCTTATCCAGGGCGGGATTATGCGCGCCACCTACATTTACCGCGATCCGCGCGATGCCATGCTCTCGGCGTACGATTACGGCAAGCGCGTCTTGGAACAACAAGGCCGCCCAAATGCCTTCTCACACCTGACCGACTTCCAGAAAACGATGGCCTTTTTCACCGAATACGTCATGGACTGGGAGAAGTGGATGCAAGTCTCTGGCGTGCTCAAGGCTCGTTACGAAGACCTGCTCCAAAATTATGACAACGAAACCGCCGGGTTGGTTGAATTTTTGGATATTGATCCAGCCAGCGAAGCCGTGAAAAATGTGGTCGAAAAGTACCGCCCGTCCGGGCAGGTCCAGGGCCAACAGGGCACCCATTTTTTCAAAGGCCAGGTGGGCCGCTTCCGTGAACGCTACACGGCCGCCGAGCAAAAAACACTCACCGACCGGTTTGGTAGTCAACTTGAAAAAATGGGGTACGAAATCTGAAGCCTCAGTTGAAATAATCCACCCTGGCTGAAGTTACCTGCCTGTTTGAAATGGTACTCACCTGAATCGATTAATAAATCCGGTTATGATTGATCAATATGGTACGATCTGATTCACCTTACCTGGCTGACTGGTACGTTGTTTCCCTGCGCTGGTTGATCCTCTTGGGAACCACAGTATCCTTATCGCTTGCGGCGAAATTGCTCTCGCCTGCAAGTATTTTGTTGTTGATCCTAACTGCCTGGAATGCCACCCTGATGTGGCTGGCCGGGCAAAGCCGCCGCCTCGCACGTCATCGAGAAATTAACGTCGCGGTCGATCTGGTTATCGCAGCCCTGTTCTTTCTCTTCGCGGGTGGACTTGTTGGCCCAGCCGCCTGGATACTGCTACTGCCCATGATAAGTGCCAGCCTGTATTTCAACTTCAAGGGCGGCTTGCTGGCAAGCATAATCATGGTCATGGTTGAGCTTGCCGATATTTTCTTCAATACGACCAATATATTCATCATCATGATCGGAGCGCTTGTCACGCTTGGGTTGGGCTGCCTGTTTGGATACCTCAGTCAGCGCACTTATAACCAATTACAGAATGAACGCAAGAAACAAATCGTTCTGCGTGAAAAACAGCAGAAAGTCGATACCGACCGATTGCGTACAATTTACAACATGTCCTCAGAGCTGACCTCCATGCTTAGCTACACACATGTTTTGGAGGCTTCCCTTGATTTAAGCATCAACGCTTTGCAGGTGGAAATCAAAACCAGCCGGGCAAATCCCGAAATGGCAGAGAATAATTTTTGCGGTGCAGTGTTGCTATTCCAGGGAGAGGAATTGATTGTTGGCGCTTCACGTCGGTTTACCCAAATCGATGCACGTACCACCTTCCCAGGAAAAACCGGCATCCTCGCCAGAACCCTAGAGGAAGGCGAGCCACTAGTTGGCGGCAATCTCGCAGAAGACCCAGAGCTGGGTCGTGTGATCGCATTGAGCCAATGCAACTCAGTTTACTGCATTCCCATGCGCAGCGGTTTGAATATGTATGGGGTCATCATCTACGGACATACCAGCCCGGGATTCTTTGACCGTGAACGCTGTGATATTCTCGGCATCGTGGGCCGGCAGGCAGTCATCGCCATACACAACGCGCGCCTTTACCAGGATTTATCCGATGAAAAAGAACGCATGATGGAAGTGCAGGAGGAAGCCCGCAAAAAACTAGCCCGCGACCTGCATGATGGTCCAACCCAGTCTGTCTCTGCCATCGCCATGCGTGTCGGCATGGTCCGGCGCCTGATCGATCGAGGCGACCAAGCGATCGCCATGGATGAATTGGTCAAAATCGAAGATCTCGCCCGGCGCACCACCAAGGAAATCAGGCACATGCTTTTCACCTTGCGCCCGCTGGTACTTGAATCGCAAGGCCTAATCGCTGCCCTGCAAGCCAATGCTGAAAAAATGAAGGAAATGTATGAGCAGGATGTCAGCATCCAGGTGGATGAAACCCTTGCCGCCCAGATTGAAATGGGCAAGAGTGGAGTTATTTTCTACATTGCCGAAGAGGCCGTCAACAACGCCCGCAAACACGCCAAGTCCCCGGTGATATGGGTGCGATTGAATCCGCTGCCCAAACACCCCGATATTGCCTTCTTGGAGATTTCAGATAACGGCGAAGGCTTTGATGTAGCCGCCGTAACACAGTCTTACGACAAGCGGGGCAGTCTTGGCATGGTTAACCTGCGAGAACGGACCGAACTTGTCAACGGCATACTGAATATCCAATCTGCTCCCGGCAAAGGCACAAAAATTCAGGTCTTCATCCCTCTCACAGAAGATGCAGCCGACTTGTTACATAACGCCCGCGATAATCAAAAAAAGAATACCACTAACTAACCAGGTGTTGACGCACTATCCACACCTAGCCAGTTCATGACAGCCAGGATAAGAATTATGCCACTCTCTGCGGGTATGTATTATTTCAACAATGGGGAAAACTGGGCCAAACCAGCTATCATTTTTATCCACGGTGCTGGTGGTAACAACCTGTCCTGGCCTCCCGAGATTCGGCGCCTCAAAGAACAGCGAATTTACGCTCTCGATCTACCCGGTCATGGGAAATCCGAGGGCATCGGCCGCCAATCCATCGCTGACTACGCTCAATGCGTGCTGGCGTTTATGGAGACGCTCAAAATCCACAAGGCAATTTTTATCGGGCACTCAATGGGCGGAGCTATCGCCCTATACCTCGGCATCCACAACCCCAGCCGCACACTGGGGCTGGGGCTAATTTCTACAGCGCCACGACTGCGAGTTGCAGCCAACCTGTTATCTGATTCTTCGATCGAAGCTACCATGCCAATTGCCATCAAAAACTGTGTGGACTATTCCTTTAGTTCTCAGGCGGATCATCGCTTAAAAGAACAGGCTGCTCACCGGATGAATGAAATTCGCTGTCCTGTCCTGCACGGGGATTTCCTGGCCTGCGACGCATACGATGAAACCAGCCTTATCGGTCGCATCAAGGCACCAACCCTGATCTTGTGCGGCTCCGAAGATAAAATGACCCCGGCGCGTTATTCCGAGGCCATGCACGGTCGAATAAAAAAATCCATGTTGCAGATCGTTCCTGGCGCAGGCCACATGGTGATGCTGGAACAGCCTCAGCAAGTTGCCAAAAGCCTGGATCTCTTTCTAAACAGCATACCCTATCAACCTGGTGGAAATATCTGAAATTCAGTCCCTGGCTGCCTTAAAATTTCATCAACTTCCTCAACGCAGGGATCGCGTTGTTGACCGCCAGGGCCCTGTGGCTCAAACGGTTTTTGTCATCCATGCTCAATTCAGCCATGGTGGCATTCATTTCCGGTATATAGAATATTGGGTCATATCCAAAACCATTGTTCCCCCGTTCTGTGGGGATAATCTCCCCATGGCAGTTTCCTTCGGCAAACAAAGTCGGCCCATCAGGCGTGCCAATTGCGATGGTAGCGTGAAAATGGGCCTTCCACGGGCGTGGGTGACCTTTCAGATTTTCCAGCATATAAGCACGCCTATCCGCGTCGGTTGCATGGGGCTTAGGCGAATAACGAGCAGAATACAACCCGGGTGCCCCGCCCAGCGCATCCACTTCGAGACCAGAATCATCCGCCAGTGAAACGTAGCCGCTGGCCTGGCTATAAGCCCGCGCCTTCTTGCCTGCGTTTTCCTCGTAATTCTGTCCATCCTCTAACACATCCAAGTCCAGGCCAATATCACCCGGAGTAAGCAGATCCACCTCCAGCCCAGCAAGCAGGGTACGGAGCTCCTTGATTTTCCCCTTGTTACCTGTTGCGATCAACAACTTTAACATACCAACCTCGAAAAATGAATTCTTTCCCAATCACGATTACGATGGCTTCACTCGCGCCATCGCCCAGCCAGCCGCTTCACGCACAAGTGGCTCGTCATCCTGACCTGAGTGCTCAAGCACATGCGTCAGCCGCTGGTCGGCGCTGTTGCCTGCTACGGTGGCAGTGTTACGCAAGTATCCGCGCCGCTTGGCTCGTTTTACCGGGCTATCCTTGAACTTGCTGTTAAATTCCTGCGGAGTAAGCATCAATTCAGTCGCCAGGTCGGGAAATGCAACCCCAGGTCGAGGTGCAAACATCGGGTCACCCTCATCATGGGCGAAATGCTTATTCCAGGGACAAACCATCTGGCACAGGTCACATCCAAACACCCAGTCCCCGACCGAAGCACGCAAATCCAGGGGGATTTCAGCCTTATTTTCTATTGTCAGGTAGGAAATGCAACGGCTGGCATTCAGTGTACGATCCTGCCGAATACAACCGGTCGGGCAAGCCTGTATGCAGCGTGTACAACTACCGCATTGGTCAGTCACCTGCGGAGGATCTGGTGGCAGGGGGATACCCAGCAGTATCTCGCTGAGCAAAAAATACGAACCATGCCGTGGATTGATCAAACAGGTATTTTTACCGATCCATCCCAGCCCGGCTTGCATAGCAAGCTCACGCTCAAGAATTGGGCCAGTATCGGTATACCAGCGATTGGGAACCGGTGAACCAGTTAACCTCTCGAGGAATCGTACCAGTGCTTCCAATCGCTGCGGTAGTACCAGGTGATAATCTTCACCCCATGCGTAAGCAGCCACCCGCCCATGCGGCCCATGCGCAGACTGTAGGTCGTGGGCACCAGCATAATTTGGATTGTAGTAAGGAACACCCAACACCAGGATGGATTGACATTCAGGCAGGATCAGGTGCGGATCAGAGCGACGTTCAACCGCACGAGGTTCCGCCAGGTAGCCCATCCCAGCCTGCCTGCCGGCTTTCAGCCATGCCAAGTAAACATCCAGATGAGTCGGCGGCACTGGGCAAGCAATACCCGCCAGCGTGAAACCAAGCCGGCGGGCTTCCTGCTTCAATGCATGGGCCAGTTCGGCTGGCTGCATCAGCGCGTGCTGACCACCCTCACCAACCATCATTGAACAACAATTAACACAGTGAAAATTTCGCCAAACGGCACGCCATTGTCATTGATCAAACGCCAATAACCACCATAATTCCCGGGTTTAGCCGGCGCAACCAGGTTGATCGAAATCTCAATTTCAGCTCCAGGCAATACTTCCGCCGGTACAGCGGTAGGTATCCCACCCATCTTCTCACCATACGCCACAATCATCTGATAACCCTTGGTCCACAAGCAGGTACCGGTATTCTTGATTTTCCAGGTTTTGACAAAAGCCTGGCCGGCAGCCATTTGCATACCGTCAACGACCGAAATATCGCTCACGTAAGCCGAATTATCACATAACTGCGCCGTGGGGCTAAGCGCCGGGGTAGGCGTGACGGTCTCGGTGGGTACAAGCGGCACAGGCGTGCTTGTTTCACTCGGCAACACTGGCTTGGGTTGCGCCTCAGCTGTCTGGGTGTAGACAGCAACAATGGTTTCGACGGCAGCCGTCTGCAGCGCGCTGACATCGAATTCAGTAGGAGTAGGCTGAGCATCAGTCGGGCTGGCAGCACAAGCTGACAACAGGATAAGCGCCAGGAATAAAACAATAAAGGAATTTTTCTTCATCAAGATACCTATTATCTCCGGGAGACGGCCACGATATTATTCAAGCTCCATCCAATAAATGCAGCCTGCAAGGGTTAACACCGTGGAGGCGCGAAGCAGGAACCCCTGGTGAATCAGAATAATTCGGCTGCTTTGGTACTACAAAGGACTTTAGTCATTATATACTCCAAATCGACCACAAAAGTCAACCATTAATCAGGGAATATTCTTGCCAATATCTCCGGGCAGTACTTTTCTACCATCGCGCTCGAAAGACCATTCTCCTTGCAAATGTCAGCATACAAATCCACTGAATTACGGCGAATGCGCGCCTGGGTCTCGATATCCAGGCCCCACAAGCCAAAGCGCTGCGTCCAACCCCGTTCCCATTCAAAGTTATCCACCAAAGACCAGTGAAAATAACCCTTCACTGGCCAATTAAAGTTAACCGCTCGCCACATTTGTTGGATGTGCTGAACAATATAGCGCGGGCGCATCTTGTCCTCGTGATCCTCCACGCCATTCTCAGTGACGATCATGGGCACGTTAAACTGTAAGCCCCACTTCATCGCTTCGTAAAAGCCCTCTGGTACATTCGCAATAAAACCCGTCGCGCTTTCTTCTACGCCCTCAGGGTGTTTCATACGGCCAAAGAGTGTCGAGACCGCGCGAAGATCAAATGAAGCCACATTACGTGAATAGTAATTAATGCCCAGGAAATCCTGGGTGTGCGCCGCCTCGGGAATCCGCACAGTTCGATACATGAAATTGACCTTACCATCCCTGGCAGCACGCGGGAAGAGATCGTTATAAATGGTGGACTGCACTCCAGCAACAAATCGATCCAGGGGGGATGCGGTAGCGGGGAAAATGGAGAGGTAATTCATTGCCAAGCCAACGCGCGACTCGGGCTGAATTTCATGAATTATTTTGTAGGCCATGGCATGTGCGCGCACCAGGTTGAGCATGACATGGAAGGTTGAACCAATGTTGCGCTTTCCGGGTGGGAATACGCCTTCGTTAAACGCAGCATAGGCATACACATTCGGCTCATTGATCGTCACCCAGTGGGAAACATATTCTTTAAGCGCATCAACCGCCTTACGCACGAAAGCCGCGAATTTGGCCGGGGTATCGTCGTTCTCCCAGCCGCCCTGCTCTTCCAACCAGATCGGATTGCTAAAGTGGTGCAGCGTGACCATCGGCATCAAGCCACGCTCATGCATCCCACGCAATATACTGCGATAACGTTCCAGCGCGGTTTCATCCCACTGATCGGGTGTGGGTTGGATGCGGCTCCACTCGATCGAAAAACGGTGCGCATTCTGACCTGCCTCAGCGGCGCGATCCAGGTCTTCTTTCCAGCGCCCGCCCCACCAATCGCAAGCCAACCCAGATTTGTGCCCTTGCAAAATCCGTCCTTCCTGTTGTTCCCAGGCCCACCAGTTATTATTCGTATTGTTACCTTCGACCTGGTGCGCCGCAGTGGCGGTGCCCCATAAAAAACCACGTGGGAAACGAATGGTAGCTTGAGCCATAGTTTATTCTCCATGAAATTGGCCAGCACGCCGCTGGCCAAACCGAATGCGGATAAAGATTACTGTTGCTTATTTAACACTTTCAGGATAAATTCGGCCGTTCTACCACCAGCGGACCCATCGGTGAAAGTAATTTCCTTTTCAATAAACGCCTTGCGCTCGGCCGAATCCAACTTCGGGTCGCGCAGATAGGCATTCAAGACATCCCGCAGCTGAGATTCATCAGCCGCCACACGACCGGCGCGCGCGTCCCGGAAGCGCTTATGGGTTGGCCAATTACCGATTTCTTTCAGCGAAAGCGAAAACTTTCCTGGCACTTTCCAACCACCGGGGGTATCAATCACTGCGGCAACAATCGGGGTATCATGTACAGCCGTTTCCACCACCATGGTTGAATAGACCGTCACAAAAACATCTGAATGTGCCATCATGGATGACTTCTCATCCATATCCTCGCCACCGTAATAGCCCAATGAACCACCCAAGGCCACAGGCCGCACAATATGCACATGCGGGTAGGTCTTTTCAAGTTGGTGAATTAGTTCGCGCTCCTCGGCAAAGATTGTGGGCTTGTCCTGAAAATGGCTGGGGTGCAACCTCACCAGCAGCTGGCTGGGTTCAGCCAGGCTATCAGAAGAAACCAGGCGCGCCAGTGCTTCCACGTTGGGGTAGTTAGGTGCAAAATGAACGAAACTACAGGCATATGAAATCAATTTACGCGCCGGGTCCAGCCCATGAAGCCGAAAATATTCCTCTCGCGACATCAACCAGCTTTTACGAAAATAACCATCATAAGAGGGAATACCTCCAATATTGACGCGCGCTTCTGACCAGTCTGAACCGTGTACAAGCTCATCCTTCTGCTCCTGCGACCAGCAAGTAGCCCAATCGACCGGCGCCCCCGGGATGGCGTAGCTGGAAGGATTATCCCAACCTACGATAACCGTCATACGTTCGATACCACGCCGTGCCGCTTCGCGCAGCAGGTAGCGATCGATGCGCCAACCTGGCGTAGAAGCGATCACCAAGTCGGGCAGATACTTATCAAAATAATCGCCGTACAAATCGGTCGTGAAGCGTTGTTGGGCACTTACCAACGACTGGCGAGCAGCCCGACTGGAACGCAGAACCAGGGTTGCAAATGCTGCCGGCAACCAGACACCCAACCTGAATCTCCACGAGTTTTCAGCCCATACCTCCCAAATATGGCTGGTCTGAGCCTCGATGTTTATTCGCCAGGAACTGCTCACACGCCGCAGGTAGGCCAACAGCCATTGGCGGCGGGTATCCACTTTTTGATAATAATGATTGGCTTGCTTCAATCGCAGACCTTCAAAACTTAAGCCCGGGCGCGCAAACTGCCCGGCAATACGGTCCACGATATCGTCATCGGTCAGCACCACGACCTCGACACCAGCTGAAAGCAGGTTCGGGATGACGTCGCTCTGCAAAAAATAAATGAGCGCCATGCCGTGATCCGCCGAAATCATAACTTTTTTTGTCATTGAGTCCTTCATGTGACTGGAAATTCACCTTCCCGTGCAAGCCGGGTGGTGGCAACGCCAACCTATTTTAACATGTGTTCCATGCATCCATTTCAACTTTCAAAATCGTATTTCCTGATTGGTTATTTGCGCTTACCTGTCCGCAGCAAAACAGTCAGGTACAAAACAATTCCAAAGTTAAAAAAGCTGGTTCCACGCAAGTCAGGAACAGAGCCAATAAAGAAATCTTTTGGCCAAAACAGGGAAAGCAGTGTGGAAAGCTGCGGAATGATCAGCTTGTCATAGCCAATAATCAAGAGAGCACCCAGCATCGCCCCACTCACGCTACCCGGCCCGCCCAGAATGACCATAGCCAACAGCATGACGGTCCAGTGAAAAGAGAGGATGTCTGGATCTACATAGGCAAAGCTGCCTGCGTAAAGCGCACCTGCTGCGCCAGCCAGACCGGAACTGATCACCATCGCCAGCAGGCGAGACCGTTCTACCTTGATACCAATTGCCCGGGCAGCAACTTCATCATCACTGCCCGCCAACCAGCTTCGCCCAATCCGCCCACCAATCAGCCGGCGACTGGCCAAAGCCGCCAGTACTACGAAGAAAAACACAAGAAAATAAGTAGGGAAAACACCTGTGAACGTAAATCCCAGCACCCTCGGCGCAGGTAGGGCCGAAATCCCCGCCGCCCCACCGGTCAGGGGCTTGAGGTTTAGCGCCAAACGCGAAACCAGCAAACCCAGGGCCAGCGTGGCCAGGGCCAGGTTTTCATTTCGCAGTCGGGCTGTCACCCATCCTTTGAGCAAACCGAAGACACTCCCCACCGCCACACTAATCAACAGCACCCACAGAAATTCAAAATGAGCGGGCTGGCTGGAGCCAAGCAAGCCCCAAGGATTCGTGACAATCGCCGCACTGTAAGCACCAATTCCAAAGGCAGCTGCGTAGCCAAGGTCCAGAACACCTGCCATACCCAGCAGAATATTCAACCCAATTGCCAGGAGGATAAAAATGCCCAAGCCACGCATCAAAACAGCCACACCTGGCACCTGTAGCAACGCAAGCACCGGGAAAATCGCCAACCCAGCCAGGATCCAAGCCAGGCTGCGCCAACTTCGCATTCGCTGACCGCCGGCCAGCTCTTCATCACCCAAGGAATCTGGAGCATCTTCCCCGCCAAATAATCCGCCGGAACGCAGGAATAATACCCCGACCAAAAGAGCCAAAAGCAACACAGGGGTCCATTCAGCATTGACCAGGTAATCGCTGAATGCAGAGAATATCCCCAGTAGCAAAGCGCTTACCAACGCTCCTAACGGATTACCAATGCCGCCCAACATGGCAGCAGTGAAAGCCAGCAGCCCACTCTGAGCGCCATTCTGTCCGAATGGGCGCCCGTAATAAAGCGCAAAAACAAAGGCCGCTGCGCCAGCCAATAAACCACCAATGGCAAAGGCACGCCGAATGGCACCATTCAAATCGATCCCAATCATCTGAGCCAGCTCAGGGTTTTGAGTGCATGCCCTGATAGATCGCCCGCCTTTGGAAAATCGCAAGTATGCATAGGTAGACAAGGCACAAAAAACTGCCAGCAAAATAATCAACAAATCATTAAATCGAAAGGTAACTTGAAGCGGCACACCCAACAGCTTCACCAGGTTAAAATCCGGTAGCAAGTTCGGAATACCGTCTGTCGGCACTTCTGGCAGACCGGGTACACTGCGGTGTTCCCCTGGAATCCAACTACCCTGGTGGGTACGCCAGATCATGGCAGCCTGGAACAGGATGAACGAAATCCCCAAAGAAGCAATCAGCGATGCCAGTCGTGACCCGCCCCGGAAGGGACGAAAAGCAATCCATTCCAGGATGATATTCAGCAATACACCGAAAATCAGGGCAGCTGCCAGGCTGGCAGCCAACACACCCATCAATTTGAGCACCGGCCAATCCGGCTTAGCCCCCAGGCCTATCAGAATCGAGGTCACCAACACTGAGGTCAGCGAAAACACATCTCCATGCGCCAAGTTCAGGCTGCGGACCGCCCCATAAACAACCGTGACACTGATGGCATTCAAAGCCAGCACAGCCCCATTTGCCAGCCCAAACACAATTAATTGCAACGCCACTTCAGGACAGTTGACCTTGGCACACAAACCAACATCCACCAGTGACCGCGTTGGTTGGGCCTGGACCTGTTCTACCCGGGTGGCCTGCCACCGAAGCTGAAACTGCGTGGTGCAGTTATGACGTCCCTGCCAATCCACATTCAAATTTCCCGACGCACTGCTATCATTCTCAAAAAAGGCCTGCATATCCAGGTCCAAACCAAGCGTAGCAGAGAGCGCATGACCCGTCAGGCTTGGTCCATCCTCCGCCAGTAAGTTATAGGAAATATTAGTACACGGGACTCCATCCCTGCCCATGAATTCATAGCTGACCCCCGCCAATCGTCCCTGGCGCAGCACGAACATCAGGTGAATTGTTTTACCTTCCCCTGTCACCCCGGATCCTTCCCATTGCCCATCCAGCCGGTGGGCAGGCGCACCCACTTTGGTTGGAACAACCGGGCTTGTGGCTGCAAAAGGTGCACAACCCACAGCCAGCAGCATGACTAGCATGAGAACGCAAATAAAAACAAATCTTGAAAAACGCATTGGGATCAACACGTTTCAATTCTACCCTGCCACAACAAAAATTTAACCATTCAGCGGGTCAGGTTAGTCAAAAACAACCTGGATCTGGCCATGAGTTCATAAATTTCTTATCTGCCTCATATTATTCAATAATTATCGATATGCTATAATTTCCATTCTGAAAGGATAGCCATGTTTCAAAAATTCCTAAGTCTTGTCGGGGGTAACCCCAATAAACGTGAAGTTGAACGTCTGACCGAGAAAATTTTACCGGTCAACGATTTCGAGTCCCAATATGAAAAGCTGAGCGATGAGGACCTGCGAGAAAAAACCGTCTTCTTCCGCGGCCAGCTGGCCGATCGGCTAAAAGAGCTGCCTGAAGGCGAAGTACGCCAGGCAGCTGAACAGGCTTTTCTGGACGAAATCCTCCCCGAAGCGTTTGCCGCAGTACGCGAAGCATCCAAACGCACCCTTGGATTACGGCATTATGACGTACAGCTGATTGGTGGCGCAGCATTGCACAATCGGAAGATATCCGAAATGCGCACAGGGGAAGGAAAAACCCTGGTTGCCACCCTGCCAATGTACCTTAACGCCATCACCGGGCGTGGGGTACACCTGATCACTGTCAACGACTATCTCGCCCGACGTGACGCACGCTGGATGGGACCAATTTACCAAGCACTTGGGCTTTCAGTCGGCATCCTTCAATCTGCTAACTCCACAGAGAATGGCAAAAAAGCCTTCCTTTACGACCCAGATCGCGAATCTCCCCAAGAAGACAAGCACCGCCTGCGACTGGTGGATCGTCGGCTGGCCTACGATGCAGATATCACCTATGGCACCAATTCCGAATTCGGTTTCGATTACCTACGCGATAACATGGTGTATACCCCAGCCGAGAAAGTTCAGCGCGGGCATTATTTCGCCATCGTCGATGAAGTCGACAACGTGCTGATTGATGAAGCCCGTACCCCGTTAATCATCTCTGGCCCCGCCGCCGGAGACCTGGAATACTACGGCCAGATGGCCCAGCTCGTTAAACAACTGGTGCCGGAAGATTACGAAATCAACGAGAAGGATCGAAACATCTCCATGACCGAAATGGGCACGGTGCACGTCGAGCAACTGCTCGGTCAGCCCCTGCGCGACCCGGAACGGCCAGAGGATGTCACTCCTGAGCAAGCTCGCCTGCTCGGTCATCTCGAACAAGCCCTGCGCGCCCAATTTCTTTACAAACGTAACAAAGAATACCTCGTCCAGGGTGGCAAGGTCGTCATTGTGGATGAATTTACCGGGCGTCTGATGGCCGGGCGTCGCTGGAGTGATGGGCTTCACCAAGCCGTGGAAGCAAAGGAAGGCGTCAAGGTCGAGCCAGAAAACGTCACCTACGCCACCATCACCCTGCAAAACTACTTCCGCATGTATCAGAAGTTAGCCGGCATGACCGGTACCGCGCTGACCGAAGCCGAAGAATTCCACAAGATATACAAGCTAGATGTGTTACCCATCCCCACCAACCTTGAATACAACGCAACCCAGGGTACCTCACCACTGATCGAAATCAAGACCAAAGACAAGGATGGTTACGAAATCGCCTACTTTGCAAGCCGCGGCGATGCAGAAAAAGCGCCCGTCTTTTGGCGCCGTTCGGACTATCCCGATATGGTCTACCGCACTGTCGAAGCCAAGCTGCGTGCAATCGCCATGGAAATCGTGCGTGACCACGTCCTTGGTCGTCCAATCCTGGTCGGCACCACCTCAGTGGAATCTTCTGAGCGAATATCCTCACGGCTCAAGGCCGAGCCCATCCGGCGCCTGCTGCAAGTGCAAATGCTCCGGCATACCTGGTTTGAACAATCTGGCAAAGAGGAGGATGGCCGCCTCTTTAATGAATTAGAGCCGCTTTACAAACCTCTTGACCAGCTTGAACCAAACCTGCTGCGCAGTTTTGCCAAACCGCTAAACATTTCCATCAACCCCGAAGACGCAGCCAACCTCACCCGGCTCATCACCATTCTACGGCTGGAACCACAATACATCGACTCGCTCAAATCCATCATCCAGGGTGGTGTTCCCCACCAGGTTTTAAACGCGCGCAAGCATACTGAGGAAAGCCAGATCATCGCCGCCGCCGGTTCGCATGGCGCGGTGACCATCGCCACCAATATGGCCGGCCGTGGTGTCGATATCAAGCTGGGCGGCGAACTGGCCGATGAAATCATCGCCATCGTCAGCCGCGTGCTCAAACGTGCCGGGTTTGACCCCTACAACATGCGCCTGGAGGAACAGCGCCAGGCTATTCTAAAAATGAACGCCTCCGAGTTCGGTATTTACGAATCGGAAATTCACTATTTTCTTAAATATTTCGAAGATATGGAAACCGTCCGCCACCTGGGTGGTCTGCACGTGATTGGCTCCGAACGACATGAAGCCCGCCGCATTGACAACCAGTTGCGTGGACGCGCCGCCCGCCAGGGCGACCCCGGCTCCTCTCGCTTTTATCTTTCCCTGCAAGATGACCTGATGCGCATGTTTGGCGGCGAACAGGTTGATAACATCATGCAGCGTTTCCGCCTGGATGATGACTTCCCACTCGAAAACAAACTGGTCACCGGGTTGATCGAACAGTCGCAGCACCGCGTGGAAGGTTCCAACTTCGACGTACGTAAACACTTGCTCGAATACGATGATGTGCTCAACAAACAGCGCAGCACCATCTACTCCCAGCGCGATCGCGCCATGACCAAGCATGATCTGACGGAAGACATTGCCGCCCTGCTCGCCGATGAGATTGTCGCCCGCGTACCCCCTGCCATGAAAGACCCTGAAGGCCCGTGGAAACTGCTGGCCTGGTTGGAACAAATTCAACCGCCCTTCGTCTACGCCGACAACAAATTCTTTCCTTCCTTCACATTCCGATTGCTGCTGGACGACCTGACAAATGCCAACGGTCAGCCCGCGGATATTCTCATGGATGTGATCCGCCGCGCGGTGGAAACCGAAGAACAGCACATTCTGCGCGCCATCGAGACCGCCGTCGCCAGCACAGCCACATCGCTTGAAACCCAGTTGCAGGAGCGTTTCGATACCCTGGATACCTTTCTGGAAGCGCTCAAAGACAACGAAGAAACTGCCAGCAGACGCGCCACCGAAGTGCTTGAGGAACTAAAAAGCCTGATGCACCTCGATATCCGCCTGAATAATGACCAGCTCAAACAGCTCACCACCCGTCCCGATGCACTTGAAGAACCAGTCAAAGAACAGATTGATGTTGCGCTCTCCAACCTGGCCATTTCGCGCCTGCTCGCCAGCCTTGAATACCGTCTGAACGAACAGATCCCCGTCAAAGCAGATGAGCTGGCTCGCCTGGACTGGGATGCTGCGGCTGCCAGCCTGATGGAAGCTTCCCACAAGATGCTGGTCACTCGCCGCGAAAAACTCACTGGTCCAAACAGTCAAACCATGCGCGAGTTGGAATTCATGCTAGGCCGCTTGAACGTCACTGAAATGGACGACTCGGACCTCGCCGGCCTGCTCATGTCCCTCTCACGAGGCCGCCGGACCGTTTTCAACACCAAGACTCACAAACAGGTCACCCAGGAATTCCAGCGCTTCAATTATGTCTACCTGGCCGCCCTATTGATCGTCGGGCGCAAACCCGAAGATGTGCAGGCAGACGTTCTTGACCACCTGGAAAAAGCCACCAGCAAACTGCTCACAGGCTGGGGTCAGGCTGATTACGCCCAGATGATCCAGAACAACCCGCAGCCAGAAACGTTGGATGATATCTACGCAGCCAGCCACATTCCCACAGGAACTGCCCTCGCCGGATTGAATGCGGAACAACGATCCCAATTTATGGCTACAGTTGGGCAACGTCGCACAGCCGAAATTCAGCGCAATGTGCTGCTGGGAGTCATCACCGAGCTGTGGGTCGATTACCTCACCCGCGTGGAGGCGTTGCGCGTTTCCATTGGGCTGGAGGCTTACGGGCAACGCGACCCGCTGGTACAATATAAGACCAAAGCCTCAGACATGTTCCAAACTCTCCTCGGCGAAGTTCGCTCGGGCGTCATCGATCGGGTGTTCCGCTATCTTCCGCGTGTTGTTGCGGTTGAAAATGACTCTGCCGAATCCGCCATGGAGATCCCCATGGCCGTACCCTCCGACGATGCAGAGGATAACTCCGCGGCTGCCAGGGCCGGTCGCAAAAGACACAAGAAAAAATAATTATCCGCCATTTGAGCTTTCCTCAAATTTATATGCAGCGTGTCGTGAACTCCGGGTGAACTGTGTCAATTTCGTCCATGCCTCAACCCGAGCAATATGTCAGGCTCCCCAAGGTGGAATTGCACAGGCACCTGGAAGGTTCACTGCGTCTTGATACCATGCTAGAAATTGCCAACCAGCATGAGATCAGCCTGCCAAGCGGTATCGCGCTGTTAAGCCGACTTGTACAGGTCCAGGATGAAGATAGCCTGACTTTTGAAAATTTCCTGGCGAAATTTACCACCCTGCGCATGTTCTACCGCTCACCCGGAGTGATTGAACGCATCACCCGCGAAGTCATCGAAGATGCCGCCCGGGATAATGTCAAATATCTTGAACTCCGCTTCACCCCTGTTGCCCTGAGCCGCGCAGAGCGATTTCCACTGCATGATGTGATGGACTGGGTTTGTGAAAGCGCGGAAAAAAGCGCCGCCCAGGTTGGCATACCTGTGCGTCTGATCGCTTCGATCAACCGGCATGAAGCCGTCGAGCTGGCCGAACAGGTTGTCTGGCTCGCCATATCACACCGCGCCAGGAATATTGTCGCCATAGACCTGGCCGGCAACGAAGCCGAGCACCCAGCGCTGCCCTTCCTTGGGCTCTTTAACGAAGCACGCCAAGCGGGTCTACATATCACTATGCACGCAGGTGAATGGGGTGGGCCGCAAAACATACGCGACGCCATTGAGAAATTCTCAGCTGACCGAATCGGTCACGGGGTGCGCGTACTCGAGGATGAGTACACCACCAGTCTGGCACGTGAACGTTTGACCCCGTTCGAAGTTTGCCTGACCAGTAATTACCAAACTGGCGTGGTAAAACAACTGGCCGACCATCCTGCCACTGGCATGATCAAGGCCGGGCTGAATGTGACCCTTAACACAGATGATCCCTCCATTTCGCAAATCACCCTCAGCAATGAGTATCGTGTCGCCCGAGAGGAATTACACTTCTCCCAGGAGACGATCAAACAGTGCATCCTGGCTGGTGCGCAGGCCTCATTCCTGCCACCCGGCGAAAAAGACAACCTGGTCGAAGCGCTTACCCGCGAGTTAAACCAGTAGATTATTTCTAGGTAGATTGACAAAGGACAACAAAGGCGCACCTTTGGGTCTTTTGTGGAAGTGTTGTGATTCTTTATTCCACCACACGGTCACAAAAACGCGCAAGGGTGTTTTTGATTGACCCAGCCCGTGCCAGAAACGGGAGATAGCCAAAGGAGCTGTAATGAAAAAAGATTTCTTTAATTCGCGTTCAACCCTGAAAACGAGCCACGGTGATTACATCATCTACCGCCTGGATGCTCTTGAGAAGGCCGGGCTGGTTAATTTATCCAGGCTGCCATTCTCCATCCGGGTCATGCTCGAGGCGGCCCTACGCCAATGCAACGATACCGAAATCACCCAGCAGGATGTCCGCAACATTGCCGCCTGGCAACCCAAGGGTACACGCCCCGGCATCCCCTTCCTGCCTGCGCGCGTTGTCATGCAGGATTTTACTGGCGTCCCTGCGGTCGTAGACCTCGCCGCCATGCGAGCCGCTGTTGCCCGGCTGGGCGGTGATCCTAAAAAGATTAACCCGCTGGTACCGGTGGATCTCGTCATCGACCACTCACTTCAGGTGGATTTTTTCGCCACCGGCGATGCCTTCAACCGCAACGCCGAGGTTGAATTCCAGCGCAACCGCGAACGGTATGAATTCCTCAAGTGGGGTCAAAAGGCTTTCAAGAACTTCCGCGTTGTACCACCCATGACGGGTATCATCCACCAGGTTAACCTGGAATACCTCTCGGAAGTGGTCTTCACCCGTAGCGAAAATGGCGAAACCTACGCCTTCCCCGATACCCTGGTTGGTACCGACTCGCACACCACCATGATCAATGGCCTGGGCGTCGTTGGTTGGGGTGTGGGCGGCATCGAAGCCGAAGCCGTCATGCTTGGCCAACCCATGGACATGCTCCTGCCAGATGTAATCGGCTTCAAACTGGTTGGCAAATTAAATGATGGCATCACCGCCACCGACCTGGTCCTGACTGTCACCCAAATGCTTCGTAAAAAAGGTGTGGTCGACAAGTTTGTGGAGTTCTTTGGTCCAGGCCTGGCATCCATGTCACTCACTGACCGGGCTACCATCGCCAATATGGCCCCCGAATACGGCGCTACAATGGGCTTTTTCCCGGTCGATGCCGAAACCCTTCGCTACATGAAGCTGACCGGTCGCCCAGAAGCTGTCATCGAACGCACCGAGGCTTACTGCCGTGCCCAGGGCCTCTTCCGTGACGAAACAAGCCCAGACCCCGAGTTTACCGACACGCTCGAACTTGATCTTGGCTCGGTTGTGCCCTCCCTGGCTGGCCCCAAACGCCCCCAGGACCGCGTAGCTCTGGCGGATATGAAATCCACCTTCCGGCGCGCCCTGACTGCCCCCGTTAAAGAACGTGGTTATGAACTTTCCGAGCAAGCCCTGGCCCGTGAAACCACCTTCGGCAGCGACGGTACCAGCATGAAGCACGGCGCTGTGGTCATTGCAGCAATCACATCCTGCACCAATACCAGCAACCCCTCGGTTCTGATCGGCGCAGGCTTGCTCGCCAAAAAAGCACTTGAAAAAGGACTGCAAGTCAAACCCTATGTTAAGACCAGCCTGGCCCCAGGCTCACGCGTAGTCAGTGAATATCTACAATCCGCCGGCTTGCTAGAACCACTCGCCCAGCTCGGCTTTAATGTGGTCGGCTACGGTTGCACCACCTGTATCGGCAACAGCGGCCCGCTGCCTGGCGAGGTTTCAAAGGCTGTCACCAGCGCAGACCTGGTCGCTTCAGCGGTCATCTCTGGCAACCGCAACTTTGAAGGTCGTGTCCACCCGTTGGTCAAGGCCAACTTCCTGGCTTCACCGCCCCTCGTGGTTGCATACGCCCTCGCTGGAACAGTAGACATTGATCTGAACAATGATCCGATCGGGCAAGGCAGCGCCGGACCAGTCTACCTTAAGGATATTTGGCCTACCAGCGCCGAAATCGCCGAAGCCATCACCGCCCATGTTCGTACCGAGATGTTCACTGACAAGTACGCCAGCGTCTTTGAAGGCTCCGAAATGTGGCAGGATATCCAGGTCACAGGCGGCGAACTGTTCCAGTGGAGTGAAGAATCCACCTACATCCATCACCCACCGTACTTCCAGAGCCTGACCCTGAATGTGCCTGCCGTCAGCGCCATCCAGGGCGCGCGCGTCCTGGGTGTTTTCGGTGACTCGATCACCACCGATCACATTTCCCCCGCCGGTAACATCGCTGCCGAAAGCCCCGCTGGTATCTTCCTGCAGGAACGCGGCGTTATGCCCAAGGACTTTAACCAGTACGGGGCCAGACGCGGCAACGATCTGGTCATGGCCCGCGGCACTTTCGCAAATATACGCCTGAAGAACAACCTGGTCGCCCCGCGCGAAGGTAACTGGACTCGTTATTTTGAAAACGGATCGACCCAGGATATTTCCATTTTCGATGCAGCCATGAAATACAAGCAGGCGGGCATTCCCTCCATCGTGCTGGCTGGAAAGGAATATGGTACTGGTTCAAGCCGCGACTGGGCTGCCAAGGGCCCCATGCTGCAGGGTGTCAAAGCAGTCATTGCTGAATCCTTCGAGCGCATTCACCGCTCCAACCTGGTTGGCATGGGCATCCTGCCGTTGCGCTTCATGGAAGGACAAAACACTGAATCCCTCGGTCTGTCTGGGTCTGAAATCTTTGACATCGAAGGTCTCAGCGACAACATGGCCCCACAATGCGAAATCACAGTAAAAGCCAAAAAAGCCGATGGACAGGTGATCGAATTCAAAACTCGTGCACTACTCAACACTAGCGTTGAAGTCAACTATTACCGCAACGGTGGCATCCTGCATACCGTGCTGCGCAACCTGGTTTCCTGATCCCGGGGCACGGCTGCACCCATCTTCAACTTCAACCCCGGGCACAAAACCCGGGGTTGTTTTTTGCCATTACGTATAATACGGGTAAAATTCAACAACATTTATCGTTTCAATCATCCACTTCCCCAGCAAGAGAAGTGGCCACCTCCAGGAGTACCAACATGCCCGACGAAAAAGAGTTCATTCCCAAAAGCGCCATGAGCATCCATGCCCACCCCGACGACCAGGAATTTACCGTTGCTGGCACACTGGCCCGCTGGGCCGCTACCGGCTGCGAAATTACTTCGGTCATCCTCACCAGCGGCGATGGCGGTTCCAACGACCCCACCCACGACGCCAGCTACAAACCAACCCTGGCCGCTATCCGCGAAACAGAGCAAAGCGCGGCCAACCAGGTGTTGGGCATTCATCGCACCATTTATCTACACCTGCCCGATGGTGAACTTGAGCCCACCGTGACACTGCGCAAAGAGCTGACCAAAATCATCCGCACCCATCGCCCGG
Organism: uncultured Anaerolineae bacterium; assembly: GCA_903908605.1. Taxonomy (GTDB): domain Bacteria; phylum Chloroflexota; class Anaerolineae; order Anaerolineales; family Villigracilaceae; genus UBA5195. The sequence goes on along the minus strand of CAIVSQ010000575.1, from coordinate 38,667 downwards.
AAGTCGTTGTCACTGGCGATCCACAGGCTGTCTTCTACGGTAACGGTTACATCAATCACCCTGATCACCGCGCCGCCGCTCAATTAGCCACCTACGCTGTTTTCCCTTCGGCCGGTTCCAGACTTGTCTTCGCCGACCTGCTGGCGCAAGGCTTTGAACCTCACAATGTCAAGCGCCTTTACCTGCACGGTCCAGAAAAACCCGATACATGGGTCGATATTACGGACACCATTGAGCTCAAAATCACCGCTCTCCAAAAACACGCCAGCCAGCTTGGCGAGTGGAACCCGGAGAAAATGATCCGCGAATGGGCTACAGAAGAAGGCAAACCCCAGGGTCTTAACTACGCTGAGGCCTACAAAGTAATGGTGCTCGAACAGGACCAACCCGAAAATTGATTTTAGGTTGTCAAGTAAGCCCGGGAAATTTATCGTAATTCTTCAGACATAAATTTCCCGGGCTATCCGCATTGGACATTCCATCAACCCGCTTTCACCTTTACGCTCCCATACCCTCCAGATCAAACGGGGATATAATTTGCCAATCTCGTCACACAAAGGAACGCTACATGGATATCTCCCAAATTACCCCGCTTTCACTACCTATTCTCCTGCTTAATCTTGCCCTTGGAACGGGGGTTTCCATCATTGTTGCCCTGTATTACGTGAAATTTGGCAACTCTCTCTCCAATCGCCTGCATTTTGCTGCGATCCTGCCGTTGCTATCCCTTATTACCCTGCTGGTCATCTCAGTCGTCAAATCTTCACTCGCACTTTCCCTTGGCCTGGTAGGTGCTCTTTCGATCGTGCGCTTCCGCACAGCCATCAAAGACCCAGAGGAACTCATCTTCCTGTTCCTGGCCATCGCTGTTGGTCTGGGTTTTGGTGCCGACCAACGCATTCCAACCCTGGTGGCAGTGGCCGTCATTATGATTTTCCTTTTAGCGCGCGCACTACTCTTCAATCGTCGTAAAGCCTTGCACAATCTCTACCTCAATATCCAGGTGCCCGCCGCCCAAGAAGGGGATCACCTTTTCGCCGACATCAACGCAGCCCTGCTCAAACAATTCAAAACCCTTGATTTTCGCCGCCTCGACCACTCCGGCGATCTGCTCCAGCTCACTTATTACGTAAACATCACCAACTCAGATGACATCATTTCGATGATGGATACCCTGCGCAAAGCCTATCCTGGCAGCAGCATCAGCGTTGTAGAGCAGAGCAACCTGCTTGGAGGATGAAATAAATGAAGTTACGCCAACCTGAAGAGACTGGCACAAACACCAAGCCGGTCAACGGTACACCCACCCGGCGCATCATGGTTGGAGTGGTTTTGGCTTTGTTATTCATTTTTGCTTTCGGAGCCGGCATCCTGCTCGATCGAACCGGGCTGCTCAGCCAGGCCCGTACCCAGGTGCAGTCCGCAGTGGCGACTGTCCAAAAAAACACCAGTGACGAGGTCCGCCTTTACCAGGATAACGGTCTCAAAACCCTCGCAATTGACCTCAAGTTCAAATATTATCGCAAGATGCTCGAAAAGCGTGACGAGGCCCTGCAGGTAGGTATCCTGCAAACCACTGACGAAGACTTAGTGCCCGCCACGATTACGCTTAACAATGGTCCCAAAATGGATGTACAAATGCGCCTGAAAGGCGATTGGACCGACCACTTGCAAGGGAAAAAATGGTCCTTTCGCATTCAGTTAAAGAACGGCGCACAAATTATGGGTTTCCGCCAGTTCTCCATCCAAACCCCCGAAACCCGCAACTTCCTTTACGAATGGGCCTTCCATCAAAACTTGATGGAAGAGAACATCCTGACCACCCGCTATAACTTTGTAAATGTCATGTTGAATGGCGAGCTGCTGGGTATTTATGGAATCGAAGAAAGTTTCGCATCTGAATTAATCGAGAGTCAGGGTCGTCGCCAGGGAGTCATCCTGCGTTTTGACGAGGAAAACTTGTGGGATAAATGGGCTTATTTTTACGCCAACGGCACCAAGTTCGTTGGTAATGGTTGGACGTATACCACTGAAAAAACCGCTGACATTAGCAATTTTCAATCTGGCAAAATTGAAGTCAGCTCAACCCTCTCTGCCGAGGCGAAGACTGCTGGTGAACTGCTGCGCGCCTACGAAAGCGGTGCCCTGTCAGCCTCACAGGTCTTTGATGTGCGCCTGATGGGACGCTTTTTCGCCCTTTCTGACTTGTGGGCCGCCTGCCACGGCACGAACTGGCACAACTTGCGTTTCTATTACAACCCCGTTACCTCTCGACTGGAGCCGGTGGTTTACGACGCCATCCCATTTGATGAATGCCGGCAGGATGCAACCAAAAATTTCATCTTCGATGCCGGTAACAGCATCTTCAACGATGACGATGTCAAGCGCGCCTATGCTGAGGAACTCTACCGCATGACCCGCCCCGGTTATATTGAGCAACTCAAAGAAAAATACAACCCGGAAGCGATCGACTTCACTACCGCTCTACAAGGCGAATACAACCAGAAGGGGTTGGATATCAACTGGAAGCGTCTTACCGACCGCCAGGCTTTTCTTAACCTGTGGTTCTCCCCACCCAACCCGGTTAAAGGCGCAGTCACCGTTACCGGGCTGAACCTGGGCGATACCAATCCACCGGCTCTCAGGGTTGAACTAACCAACATATCCATTTTGCCGATCGATGTGGTTCGGCTGGAGGTCAACGGTGCACCGCTAGCTCTGCCATCCGATGCAGCCGCCATAATCCCTTCGTTAAAAAGCGGCGAGCAGGTTCCTAACCTTACCTGGTATGAGATTCCACTCAACGACACCACGCCCTGGACTCAATCTAAAAAGTCGCCAAAAATCGAAGCGGTCGTACGCTTTGGCGGGGTACCAAACGAAATCAAGGTCAACCTGGATGGGGTCATGACCCCGGCGGGAATCACGATTGGCCCGCTACCCATTCCGCCATCCCAGGATGAAATTTTAAAGAGCCACCCTTATATCTCAGCGTCCCCCGATTCGAGCCAGATGCTCATCTCGCCAGGGGTCTGGGATGTTCACGGCGACATTATCACTCCCGAAGGTGTAACCCTGCAAATTGCACCAGGCACCGTGCTTCGTTTTGAACCTGGCGCAGTTCTGCTGGCCCGAGGCGCAGTGAACATGCTGGGCGACGCCAGCAATCCTGTTCTTTTAACCGCCCAGGATGAGCAAAAGGGCTGGGGCGGGGTTGTCGTTTTGCACGCCGGGCGTGAATCATTGTGGAAATACGCCCGTGTTGATAGCACGCACGGCATCGAGCGCCAGGGCTGGATTCTCACCGGTGGCATCACTTTTTTTGCCAGCGACATCCGCCTTGATCACGCCATTATCGGGAATAATCAAACCGAGGATGCCATCAACGTAATCCACGGCAAATTTACTTTCCTCAATACAGAATTTGAAAACACTTTCGCAGATGCATTTGACAGCGATTTCTCGAATGGTGATATTCGCGATTGCAGCTTCCACGATATCCAGGGCGACGCCGTGGATGTCAGCGGCACCAGCGCCACCCTCTCAGGTTTGCAAATCAACAACATCGTGGATAAAGGACTTTCGATAGGTGAAGACAGCCATATTCTGGCCGAAAACATCACCATGGATGTTGTTGGTATCGGCGTCGCCAGCAAAGATCTTTCCACTATCGAGATTAAAAATTCCAGCATCACCAGTGCACGTTTTTCAGGTCTGGCCGCCTATATTAAGAAAGCTGTCTTTGGTCCGGCTACCATCACCGCTATTAATGTGACCATCAACGACACCAAGCAGCTGTGCGTCACTCAAATTGGCAGCTCAATTACACTCAATGGGCAAAAAATGACTGAACAGGATTTGGATGTCGACAAACTCTACGCGGAAGGGATCCTCGGCAACTGATGAGTATCGAACAGGCTTTTGACTCACGTTACGAGCTAAAGCAGTCGTATTCCGAACTGCTCCTGCCCGAAATCCACAGTTGGGTGTGCATGCATCCAGCAGGGTTTCGCACCGCTTACCCCTCCCGCCAGGTCAACAGCATCTACTTCGATACCAACGGACTGGATACCTTCAATGACCATCTCGCCGGTGTACCCGTTCGCCGCAAACTGCGCTACCGCTGGTACGGACCAAACTTGGGACTCGCACATGCAGGACAGGTGGAAGTCAAGAACAAATCCGAGCGCGCCGGTTGGAAGCTAACCGAAAAACTCAGCCCTGACTTCGACCTTGCAATCCACAGCTGGGCCGTCCTTTCAGATGCCATGCGTGCTGCATCGAGCGGGTTGATTCGGGAGTTGCTTTCCGTTTCACGTCCCACCCTGCTGGTCGTTTACACACGCGACTATCTCGTTTCCGCCAATGGTCGCGTGCGGCTGACGATCGATTCCAACTTACGTGGCTACAACCAGCTCTTTGCCGCACGCCCGAACCTGGGCTTCTGTAACCCGCCCAATGGACAGGTAATTGTTGAGCTAAAAGGTGACGTAAAGTATGCTGGCGAACTGGCCGATGTGCTCTCCCATTTCCCTGTCCGAGCCAACCGTTTTTCCAAGTATGTTGATAATCTCTGGCAGGATCTGGTGTGAATCGTAAAACCGGGCCAATTACCATCACCCTTGGCTTGCTTGGCTTGCTTGGCTTGCTTGGCTTGCTTGCCTTGCTCTTCACAGGGCTATGGGCTACCGAAAGACTGCCTTCCAGTCTACGCGAATGGTTGTTCCTGCAAACGGCCAATCTCATTACCCCGGAGGAGCGCGAACCGGGTGATCTGAATTTTTATGTACTTGGTCACATCTATGGTTCCCCCTCCATCCCCGACGGGTTGCCAGCTGCTTCACTACTTAATCGTCTTCCCGAAATCATCAACACCCAGCCTGACTTCATCGTCTCGCTGGGTGATGTGGTCTACCGTAAAACCGAAACCGATTTTGACAATCTGCGCAGCTCGCTGCTCGATCAACTGACATTTCCACTGTACAACACCCCTGGGAACCATGATGTCACCAATCACCGCGAAATTTACGAATCTTACTTTGGAAAACAAACTTATTTTGGTTTACAACGTGGCCCGGCCGAATTAATCTTCTTGGACACCGAGCGAGTGGAATGCAGCCTCGATCAGCCACAACTCGACCTGTTGAGAAGCGAATTGGACAAAGCTCTTTCTGACCCCCAAACCCGATATATTTTTGTCTTTATGCACAAAACCCTGGTTTTCCAAAACCCCGGCATGAAAGCCCTAAAGAACAAGCAGGCAATGCCCAATGTATGGGATTGTCAAAAAAAAGACGGGGCCAACCCACTCATGGAAACCTACTTCATCCCGGCGGCTCGTCACAAACCGGTCATCATTTTCGCCGGGGATGTCGGCGCATGGGGAAACCTCTCGCCTTATTACCAGCGCGATCCCTGGTTACCGCTGACCCTGGTCATGACCGGGCTGGGAGACAGCCCCCAAGACAACCTCATTCGTGTACATGTAAGCCCCACCTCACTCAAGATGGATGCGCTTTTCCTCGCGGATATGAGCGTGGTTCCACTACAAACCTATAACGAGGCTCACTGGTTAAACATCGCGCGCGGCAGGTAGACCGCCGCGCGCGCTTTATTTTTTTCACAAACCCCGGATTTACATTTTAAACATGAAGTAACCCATCACCGTCGCTACCAGTGTCACGGTGACATTGTCAATATCGCGCTGGGGCAGTGATTCGATTACCGTTGAAACCAACGCAATCAAGGTCACTGGCACAAGGTAGCTATCCAATGGCAGGCTGAAAACCCCCATGAAACTGTAAATGATCAGAATGATCATGGTCATCACCCAGCCACCCACAAAAACGCCCATGGAGCCAGCGATCGATTTCTGTGGGCTATGAAACAGCTTGGGGGATTTAAAGCGACGACCAACCACATCGGCAACGCCATCACCACCGCATAGCATCATCAAGGCTGTCATGCCTACTGGCGAATCCTTCCAAAAGACCAGCGTCAGTATTACGAACATAATCCCGTAATAGAGTGGTCCGCGCAGGATTTCCTTGGGATCTCCGCTGCGCGACATAGCCTTGACCGATGCTTCGTCCTTCATAATGCCAAGCCCAATCAATGCAAATTGCACCGAGATACCAAAGGGCACCAGTGCCGCCAGCCAACGCGCATACCATACATCGGGGAATAGTAACCAACATAAAACAAAGATAGGACCGGTGCCAATATGGATGATTTTTCGGCTCATCCGGCTTTCAATCCAACCCTGGTGCGCGAATAGGTCCATCAAACGCAACCAACCCATTGCTGCGGCAAATGTCAAAATCATGGCGAGGAAGGGATTCATCGTGCCTCCAAAAGCAAGAATGGCTTATTGTACTTTACAACTAAAAACCTGAGGACACACATTCCTAGATCCTGCGCCACCTTTTGCACCTGGGCAGGCCAGACGCTGAGTGCAATCCTTACCCATTTTTCATCTTCTCAAGAGTATAATAGCGCGTCATTATGAATACATCATCCACACCAACCCAACAATTTTGGCTCGGAGTACGCGAGGAATTACCCATCCTGCTGGGGGTCGTCCCATTCGGTATGATCTACGGTATCCTGGCCTTGGACGCAGGCTTAAGTCCCCTGGATGCCCAGGCGATGTCCTCGGTGATTTTCGCCGGATCGGCTCAATTTATGACTGCCAGGTTGGTTGGTGCCGTCACTCCAGGGATGATCGTCATACTGACCGGTTTCGTCATCAACCTGCGCCATGCACTCTACAGCGCCTCGATTGCCCCGTATACAAAACACCTACCCCTCAAGTGGAAAGCCGTACTGGCTTACCTGCTCACCGACGAAGCCTACGCGGTTAGTATTGTCCACTACCAACGCGAAGGTGACCTGACTCATAAGCACTGGCACCTGTTGGGCTCTGGCCTAACCCTCTGGTCATCCTGGCAGTTAAGTACCGCAGTTGGCATCTTCTTGGGGGCGCAGATCCCAGCCTCGTGGGAATTGGATTTTTTCCTTCCACTGACCTTTATTGCCCTGGTTGTGCCTGGTCTCAGGGATACGGCCGGCTTTATCACCGCGGCAGTTGCCAGCCTGTGCGCATTGATCTTCTTCGGGCTACCGCTCAAGCTCGGATTGATCCTTTCTGCGTTTATCGGCATCGCTGCTGGCTTGTGGAGTGATAAAAAATGAATATCTGGATCATCATGGTCGTTCTTGGAACGCTCACCTTCCTGACCCGCTTCAGCTTTATTTTGCTGCTTGAAAAAATAAACCTGCCTCGCCCCCTTCAGCGCACACTGCGCTTTGTACCTATCGCGGTACTCAGCGCCATCATTGCACCAGAACTATTATTCACCAACGGCTCATTCATAACAACCCTGGCCAACCCACGCTTGCTGGCCGGGCTGGTCGCCACCCTGGTTGCCTTCCGTACCCGCAACGTCCTGGTCACCATCGCCGCAGGCATGGCCGCCTTCTGGATCCTCAAAATCTGGCTATAAAACCGACCTGTACAGGAATCGAGAGAGCCGGGGACGCCGACCCCGGCTCTCTTTTCAAAGGAGGAGAAGAGAAACGCTTGTAACTCTATTTTACTCAAAACCAAAAACAATACTTGACGCTTACCCTATGCCTACCCTATGCTTACCCCACAAATCCCATTAAACATGCATATTGTCGTCTTTTTGCTCATTCAACCCTCTTTGAACCGGGGTTTTTGATCATATTTCCGCGCATTCCACTCTACGTTCACACTAGCCAAACCGGTTGCATAATCGCCCACAACAATTAGAACAAATGTATAATAAAGCAACCATCCGCGCTTAAGAATTATCTAAAACCGAGCCGGCTTTTAGGAGTAACAACATGCCCAAAACCCATTCCCGCTTTATCTGCCAACAATGTGGACGCGTTTCTGCCTCTTACATGGGAAAATGCCCGCAGTGCGGCTCATTCAGCAGCATGGTTGAAGAAATCATCCAGGAAGAAGCGCCCGCCCGTTCCCCCAATGCTTCGCGTGGGCTAACCGGTCGCACCTCGCCCCGTCGTATCGGCGATATTGCTACCGACCCAGAACCGCGAATGCCCGTTCCGATCAGCGAGTTTTCACGCGTCCTCGGCGGCGGCATCGTGCCCGGCTCAATCATCCTGGTCGGCGGCGACCCTGGCATCGGCAAGTCCACACTTATGCTCCAGCTGGCCATGGAAATGGCCAAGACCCGGGGCGTGCTATACGTCTCGGGCGAAGAGTCTGAACGACAAATTAAGATGCGAGCCGATCGCCTGTTGGAAAATGGCGCCAGCCTGCCCGAAAACCTCTACCTGGTCACCGAGACCAACCTTAGCACCATCCTCGACCACAACAGGGAAGTGCGCCCAGCCATATTGATCGTTGACTCCATCCAGACCGTCTACCTGCCAGAACTCGATTCCTCGGCCGGGTCCGTTACCCAGGTGCGCGAATGTTCATCACAGCTTCGTGAACTGGCCAAATCCAGCGGCGTTTCCGTCTTCGCCATCGGTCACGTTACCAAGGAAGGCGTCATCGCCGGACCACGTGTTTTGGAACATATTGTAGATACCGTTTTGTACCTGGAAGGCGATCGTTTCCAGGCCTATCGCCTGCTTCGCTCCGTCAAGAACCGATTTGGCGCTACCGCCGAAGTAGGTGTTTTTGAAATGCGGGAACGTGGCCTGGCCGAAATCACCAACCCATCTGAGGCTTTCCTGGCTGAGCGCATGGTAAACGCCCCTGGCTCCGCCATCGCAGTAACCATGGAAGGCACCCGTCCCCTGTTGGTCGAAGTCCAGGGATTGACATCTGCCGCCCAGTTTGGCAATGCTCGCCGCACCCCCAATGGGGTCGATTACAACCGCTTGCTTATGCTCGCGGCTGTCCTCACCCGCCGTGTCGGCGTCAAACTGGGGGAACAGGACATCTTTGTCAATGTAGTCGGTGGACTGAAAATCGATGAACCCGCCGCCGACCTGGCCATCACCACCGCGATTGTCTCATCCATGCGCGATCTTCCCGTCCGTGCCGACTGTGTTCTGATTGGCGAAATCGGACTGGCGGGTGAGCTGCGTCTGCCAGGACAAATGCCTGTGCGCTTGCGTGAAGCCCAAAAACTCGGCTTTAAAACCGCCATCGTGCCCAAGCGTCTCCGCAAAGCCGAACCCTGGCCGGAGAATATCCATATCATAGAAGTGCGCTCCATCTACCAGGCGCTCGAAGTTGCCTTCGCCGTTGAACAAAAGGCTGCCAGCAAGCCAAAGGCATCCGATTGATTTACACAAAACGGTATAATTTTTGACCCCATTCTTCGAACACCCCATTAGTTGATATGAGCTTCAACAGCTGTCAGCGTTGGTTGAGGCCATCGCCCCAAGCGGATGAATGAAATCAAAAAGCCAGGTCGGGAAAAATTTCCCAACCTGGCTTTTTCAAAGAAATACCGAACCTTACATGAATAATCCAAGACACCTGCTTAAATCAGCGCGGTTGCACAGTGCGGGCAGGTTGTCCATTCAGCCTGAATCTCCTGCCCACAAGCCGGGCACATCGAGCCAGGCGTGATTTTCTGGCCAAGAGACTTTCTCCCTAACCAGGCAGCGCCTATAAGCAGCAGCACGAACACTCCAACAGGAATGATCCACATAAGCCCCATGCCAACCAGGGGTAAACCGAAGCCGCCGATCAGCCTGTGCCCACCGCCCATCATCCCGTAGCCATTGCCGATGACAGGGAACACCAACCAAAGTAAATAGCCTCCGAATAATAAAACCAGCCCCAAAGCAATACCCGCAAACCACTTCCAATACTTGGTCATTTTTATAATCTCCATTTCCTGGTGAATTACTTTCATCATAGCGCCAGCACATGAAGAATCTGTAAAGTCAGCACAAAGATTATATAAAGCTTGTGAAACACACCGGTAAAAGAAAAAGACTGGCGGGAAGTTCTCCGCCAGTCTTTTATGCAATTGAAACGCTGATTTCTTAGCTGTTCGCTTGGGCCACAACCGCGGCAAAAGCCTGCGGATCGCGCACGGCCAAGTCGGCCAGCATTTTGCGATTGAGGGTTATGTTCGCCTTCTTCATCGCAGAAACAAGGCGGCTGTAGCTGATGCCATTCAGGCGGGCTGCAGCGTTGATACGGGCAATCCACAGCTTGCGCAGATCTCGTTTGCGCACGCGGCGGTCGCGGGTCGCATACCACATGCTCTTAAGCATCGCCTCGCTGGCGCGCTTAAAGAGGAAATGGCGTGTACCACGCTGACCCTTGGTAATCTTTAATACTTTTTTGTGGCGCAGATGTCCTTGCGGACCACCTTTTACACGCATGTTTCAAAACCTCCTGCAAACCTCCGGGCGTCGGTGAAGGGTCTCACGTCGAGAGCACCCTTGCTGCCAGTTGCATACACCCGGTAGCCGCAAATGAAAAAACGGATACGATCGCCTACTTAATATTCGGCACTAAACGACGAATGCGCTTGATAATACCACGTCCATTGACGGGCACCATCTCGAGGAACTGCGCTTTGGTACGCTTTGAAGTATGGCGGCGTAAATGGCTCTTGCCACCCTTCGTACGTACCAACAGCCCTGACGCGGTCAGGCGAAAACGCTTCGACGTCGCCTTATGGGTCTTGAGCTTGAACTTCCCGGATCTCTGCTTTTGGGGCACAGCGGCTTACTCCTTTCAGACAAATTAACCACGGAGGTATCTACCACCCGCGGGGGTTTCACCTTTGTATGGAGACGTACTTCAAGCCGTAAAACGGCTTTTTCCACATCAGGCCTGATGGTTTGATTACTCGGCCTTGGCTTCCTTAACAGGCTTTGCCTTGGCGGGGCCTAACACAACCAACATTGTGCGACCTTCCATCATGGGAGCCTGTTCAATAACGCTCACATCCGCCAGGGACTGGGCGATCTCGCGCAAATCTTCCAACGCGATTTCTGGATAATCCATTTCTCGTCCACGGAACTTGATGGTCACGCGCACTTTATGGCCTTGGTTCAGCCAGCGGCGAGCATCATCCACCTTGAAACCGCGGTGGGCTTCATTGGTCTTTGGTCGCAGGCGGATTTCCTTGACTTCAATTTTGACCTGGGCCTTCTTTGCTTCGCGATCCTTCTTTTCGCGCTCATAAAGAAACTTGCCAAAATCGAGAACCCTGCACACAGGCGGGGCAGCGTTCGGCGAGACTTCCACAAGGTCTAGCTCGGCATCGCGGGCGATCTGTAGTGCCTGGCGAATCGCCACGACACCCACGTTCTCGCCGGCAGGGCCGATCAAGCGCACTTCCGGAACACGGATGGCCTCATTTACTCGAAACTCTTGGTCGACTATATGTGTCTCCTTCAACTAATAACACGTAACCAGCCCCACAGGCTGGCTTTTGAGCGGATGGATAATACCACATACACCCAGTTGCGTCAAACTATTTAACCGAATCGCTGTAAAATTTCGTTCTGATTCGATTTTTACAGGATCGACAAGTCAGGTTATATCGCAAAATTTAGTGTACACGTACAGATAGTATACAACAATCAGAGCGTTAATCTAAAGCATATTCAACAGAGCTGTAATAATGCCAAACAACGAATTCCGGTTCCCCGACAATGAGCCATGCTAGAACAGCTCACTGGCAGTCAAAACCCTGCAGGGAAAGATGAACCGATAGCCAGGTACTCATAAATACCAAAAGAAACCATAAGCAGCCTGCACATTACGCTTCGTGCTCGATTTCGTACTATAATCGTATGCTGTATAAACAATATATACAATCCGGGCCAACGGGAATCCCCCCCCACAGGGCCGGTTATTCACTGCGAATTCAATCGCACCGTATGGAGAATTATCATGGCACCAATTATTAATACACCCATCAAGAAAATTGCAATCAGCACCGGCGGCGGTGATGCCCCCGGGCTAAACGCTGTCATCCGCGCCGCTGCCCTATCCGCCATCAAGCGCGGATGGGAAGTATACGGCGTTCGTGACGGCTTTCATGGCCTGCTCTTGCCCGAAGAATATCCGTCTGGCGGCCTTATGCCGCTCACCCGCGAACGAGTCAGCGGCATAACCCACCTGGGCGGTACCATCCTTGGCACCAGCAACCGCAACAACCCGTTGAAATACCCCATTACCCTGGCCGATGGCAGCGTGGAAGAAGTTGACCGCAGCGATGAAATTGTTCGCGCCTTCCGCTTGCACCACATTGACGCCCTGATCTCTGTCGGCGGCGATGGATCACTGGCTATTTCCAGCGTACTCGCTAAAAAAGGTCTGCGACTGATCGCTGTCCCCAAGACCATTGACAACGACCTGGATAAAACAGATGTAACCTTCGGCTTTGACACTGCCGTCGGTTTCGCCACAGAATCGCTCGACCGCCTGCACTCTACCGCTGCCTCGCACGGGCGCGTTATGGTCGTTGAGGTGATGGGCCGCTACGCAGGATGGATCGCCCTGCATGCCGGGGTTTCTGGCTCGGCTGACGTAATTCTTATCCCTGAACACCCCTATGACATCCATAAGGTGATCGAAAAAATCAAGGAACGCGAACAACGAGGCAATCACTTTACCATTGTAGTTGTCGCCGAAGGCGCAACAACAATCGGTGGTGGCGCTTCGGTTGTAGAACATGAAGCCGGGCGAGCCGAACGCCTGGGTGGTGTCGGCGAAAAAGTCGCGGCTGAAATCCATGCTATTTCGGGCAAGGAAACACGCCTGGTAGTCCTCGGACACTTGTTGCGTGGTGGCTCGCCCACCTCATTCGACCGCTTAACCGCCCTGCGCTTCGGCGCCGCGGCCGTGCGCGGGCTTGAAGAAGGCCAGGCCGGTGTCATGGTCGCCCTGGATCCGCCACACGTCAAGTACGTCCCAATTGAGGAAGCCATAGGCAAGATGAAAATGGTCCCGATGGATTCAGACATCGTACTTACTGCTCTCGACCTGGGCATTTCTTTCGGTTGATCCACCCACCAACTCAATTAAATTCACAACAGCCCGCCTCGTTAACGAGGCGGGCTGTTGTCATTAATCAAAACTCAGGAAAGAAGTTCTTATAGTTCACTGGAACGCGTCGCGATGCGCGCCTTGACCTGCGCAATAAACTCTTCAAACGGGATATTGTTCTTCTGGCTGCCATCACGACCGCGCAGCGAAACCGTCCCGGCTGTGCGCTCGTTTTCGCCAACCACCAACATATAGGGCGTCTTCACCAGCTGTGCGCTGCGTATCTTGGCATTCATGCGCTCAGAGTTCAAATCGGCGCTTGCCCGAATACCCTGTTCCTTTAATTGGGCAGCCAACTGTGCAGCATACTCATTCTGTCCATCTGTAATCGGGATCACGCGCACCTGCTCCGGCGCCAGCCAGACCGGGAAAGCCCCAGCGTAGTGTTCAATCAGGAACCCAATCATACGTTCATGGGTACTGAGCGGCGCACGGTGAATACAGAGCGGGATTTCCTCTGCTCCTTCACGATTGATAAACTTGAGATCAAAACGCTCCGGCACCGCAAAATCCACCTGGTTGGTTGCCAGGGTAAACTCGCGACCAACCGCGCTCCAGATTTGCACATCAATCTTCGGCCCGTAAAAAGCTGCTTCGTCCACCGCTTCTACAAATGGCACATTGCCATTCTGCATGGCACGACGCACCATATCCTCGGTTTTCAACCAAAGGCGTTGGTTATCAACGTATTTCTTACCCAGGCCAGCCGTACCGTGTAACGACAGACGCATCACGTACTTGCCAATCCCAAACAGGTCGAAATACTTCTTGTACAGATCGATTACGCCCATGAACTCCTGCTCAAATTGCTCTTCAGAGCAGTAAATATGCGCATCGTTCATCTGCATCGAGCGCACGCGCATCAGGCCAAAAAGCTCACCGGACTTTTCATAACGGTAGCAAGTCCCGTATTCCGCCAGGCGAATCGGTAATTCTCGATAGGAACGCGGCCGTGCGCCAAAGATTTTATGGTGCATCGGGCAGTTCATCGGCTTAACGTAATACTTCACGCCTTCCAATTCCATTGGTGGATACATGCTCTCGGCATAATAAGGCAAGTGCCCAGAACGCAGGAACAAGTCTTCCTTGGTCAAATTAGGCGTGCGCACACGGCTGTAACCGGCCTTATCTTCCATTTCCTTGGCCAGGCGCTCAAGCTCCTCGATCAGGATACCACCGTTCGGTAACCAAAGCGGCAGACCAGGGCCAACCTCATCATCGAAAATAAAGATCTCCAGTTCCTTGCCTAACTTGCGGTGATCGCGCTTTTTGGCCTCTTCCAACATTTGCAAATACTGCTTCAGCTCGTCTGGTTTTTCCCAAGCGGTGCCATAAATACGTGTCAACATCTTGTTATGCTCATCGCCACGCCAGTACGCACCTGCAATTGAGGTCAACTTAAACGCCGAAGGGTTGATCTGCTTGGTGCTATCGACATGTGGGCCACGGCACAGGTCTGTGAAGGTGTCACTTTGGTACAAAGAAATCTCGGGCTTCTCGTTCAGCGGGTTGCCATATTCATCCAGCCCGCCCTTCTCGAGACCTTCGATCAGTTCCAACTTGTAGGGCTGGTCCTTGAAGACCTCGCGTGCCTCTTCGGCTGAAACCACCTTCTTCTCAAACTTGTGATTGCCCATCACAATCTGGCGCATGCGCTTTTCAATCTTTTCCAAATCTTCCTGGGTGATGGCCTGCGGCAGTTCAAAATCATAATAAAAGCCGTTTTCTACCGGCGGCCCAATCGTATATTTCGTTTCCGGGTAAAAATCCAGCACAGCCTGTGCCATCACATGCGCGGCAGAGTGCCGAATGCGATACAACTGTGTATCCTGATAACGTTCCTGAGACATAACAATCTCCTTTTCGTAGATAACGGGCCTGGATATTTCATCCACGCCGCCCCCGGGATAACAAGCCCGGTAAAATAAAAAAACCCTCACCCAAAACTGGGGCGAGAGTTTCAATCACGCGGTTCCACCCAGATTGCCACATTATGTGGCATCTCTTTGAGCCGGTAACGAGGCCAATCGTTCACCCTACTTTCTGTAGATTTCAGGTTCTAGCTCGCGGGTGGTTTTCTGCGGTAGTTGCTGGAACCAGCTCTCAGTCTTTGGCGGGTTCTCCCTGTCAGCTTCTGGACCACGTACTCTTCCCGGTCACAGCACATATAAAATTCAGTGGGCGGAATAGGACTCGAACCTACGACCTTTGCGATGTCAACGCAATGCTCTAACCAACTGAGCTACCCGCCCGGGCAGACGGGTATTATACACGCAAATCGAAAATTTTGGCAAGCTAAAAACAAGGCTAATAATAGAGATTTTCTGCCAAATTTTAGACCAGCTGCAGATTCAGCGGCCAGAATAAATTACGAATCTGGTTTTTATTTATCTCCAGAATGAAGATGAAGAGATCCAAATATTCCATACTTTTCATTGCCGGGAAATTACTGTACCATAATAAAGATCCAACCCATTTTTGGACTGGATTCTAACGTCCCTCCAATCCTGACATGATAAGATTATTTCATCTACATTTTACAGGAGACATATATGGCAGAAGTTACCTACGTCAATGAACAGGATTTCAACAGCGAAGTGATTGAATCATCCATCCCCGTCATGGTCGATTTCACCGCTGTTTGGTGTGGTCCTTGCAAGATGGTCGACCCGATTGTCAAGCAGCTCGCTGGTGAATGGGAAGGCAAAGTCAAAGTGCTAAAATGCGATGCCGATCAAAATCCCAACATTCTCATGCAGTACGGCATCATGGGCATCCCGACCCTGATGCTCTTCAAAGATGGCAAAATGGTCGAACGTGTCACCGGCTACCAACCCAAGGACAAGCTGCTCGGTAAGATGAGTCCGCATATCTAAACCCATTCCGGCGCGTAGCTATTGCCAGCACCCGCGCGAAAGAGGCCTCGCATGACCAATAAACGACAACTACCCCACGGGCTGTGGCCCTCATCCATTTCGCCAGCCATGCAGGGGGCTCGCCTACGCCTCGATGACGCCCAGTTTGACAGTGATGGCAGCCTGGTTTGGCTGGAATCACTCAGTGGAAATACGGCGCTGATGGTCCAGGCGGGTTCCGATGCCCCACGCGATATCTCAGGCGGTCTGAAAATTAGCGCCGGTGTTGGTTATGGCGGTGGCGATTTCACTGTACGCGGCGGCTTCGCTGTCTTCGTCTCAGGCGGACGCCTACAGCGTGTATCGCTTCAAGAAGGACTGCCCCAGCCAATCACCCCTGAATTTGGTGATTGCGCCTCCCCGGCTATCTCACCTGATGGCACCCGCGTACTTTATATTCACACCTACGAAGGCGCTGACAGCCTGGCATTGGCCTACACAGATGGGCAGGACTGGCCTGCCAAGTTGGCAGGCAACGCAGATTTCTACATGCAACCCAGCTGGCACCCCGATGGCACTCGTCTTGCCTGGATCGAGTGGGACCACCCGCAAATGCCCTGGGATGGTACCCGGCTGATGACCGCTCGCCTGACCGGCAGCAGCCTGCAGGATATTCACCAGGTATTTGGGTCAACCGACATCCCCGTCTTTGAACCGGAATTCTCGCCCGATGGTCGCTCCCTGGCATTCCTTGCCAATGATGGCGAATGGGATACCCTCTACATTCTTGATCTCGCCAGCAATTCCTTGCGCCCACTCGTACAGAATGCAACCCTGGTCGACCCAGCCTGGATACAGGGCATTAGGCTCTTTGCATGGAGTCCGGATTCCCGCTGTATTCACTTTCTCAAAAACGACCGGGGCTGGCGCTCACTCTGCAGCATAGAACTGGCTTCAGGGCAGATTACCAACGTCGATATCGCCCCTTATACCTGGGTCAGCCAAATAGCCGCCTCGCCCATTGGTAATAAGCTCACCCTGATCGCCTCGTCTTCAAAAATACCCACCCGGGTCGTTAGTCTTGAGAATAGCCTTCTGCAAATTGCCCGGCGATCCTCCGGTGAAGCCGTCCCCGCAGCTGAACTACCTGAACCCCGCCTGATCGAATGGCCCGCACCAGACGGTACAGTGGTCCACGGGCTGTACTATCCGCCCACATCTTCCACCTGCTATTGCGATGACCTGCCCCCGGCTATTGTTAACATCCACGGTGGCCCCACTTCTGCGCGGGTCAACGCCTACAATCCCGATGCAGCCTACTTCACCACCCGTGGCTACGCTTTCCTGGAAGTCAACTACCGCGGCTCTACCGGTTATGGACGCAGCTATATGCTCATGCTGCGCCAAAAATGGGGCTTGATCGATACCGAAGACGCGGCTGGCGCAGCTGGGGCGCTAAGCGCTCTGGGTCTTGCCGACCCGAAACGTATCGTTATTATGGGCGGCTCATCGGGTGGTTATACGGTGCTCAACGCGCTCATTCACTACCAAGGCGTTTTCCGGGCTGGTGTTAATCTATTTGGCGTCGCCAATCTTTTTGATCTTCTGATTGGCACACACAAATTTGAGCAACATTACAACGATTCGCTGGTTGGTGTACTGCCAGATGCCGCTGAACGCTACAAAGCCTGGTCACCCGCCTTCCACGTCGCAGGTATCAAGGACCCCATGGCTGTTTTTCAAGGGGCCGATGACAAGGTTGTGCCACCCGAACAATCCGAACAAATCGTTGCCGCCCTGCGAGCCAACCGTGTCACCCATGTTTACCGACTCTATCCCGGCGAAGGCCACGGTTTCCGCAAGACCGAAAACATCATCGATTACTACGATACCCTGGAAAACTTCCTAAAACAACATGTGCTATTTTAACGGCTTCAGGACCCCACCCGTCCATGAATAATGTCATCGACCTAATACTCAAACGCAAGTCCATCCGTGCCTATCAACCTCGCCCGGTCAATCCGGACGTCAGAGCCCAAGTCTTACAAGCCACCCTGCGCGCACCCACCGCCGGCAACATGATGCTGTACTCGATCATTGATATTACCGACCAAGCCATCAAAGACCGGTTGGCTGTTACATGTGATGACCAACCATTCATCGCTACCGCACCCATGCTTTGGCTCTTCCTGGCTGATTATCAGCGCTGGCAGGACGGTTTTATTACCGGTGGAGTCCCAGAGATTTGCGCCGCCAAAAACGAACCAATACGCCAACCAGGTGAAGGTGACCTCTTGCTGGCATGTTGCGACGCCCTAATTGCCGCTCAGAATGCGGTGATCGCCGCCGAGGCACTCGGCCTGGGTTCCTGTTATATCGGTGACATACTTGAGCATTACGAAGAACACCGAGACATGTTTCTTTTGCCCAAATACGCCCTGCCGGTTTGCTTGCTTTGCTTTGGTTATCCCACCTCCGAACAGCAGGAACGTGACCAGTCCACCCGTTTCGACGAGCGTTACATCGTCTTTGAAAACCGTTACCGACCGCTCGACCCGCCCGAGTTTGAAGAAATGACCGCTCAACGTCACAAACAAATCTTCAAGGATCGCCCCGAAATTGGCGGCTCGCAGAATGTGGCTCAATATGTTTACAGGCGCAAGTTCAGCGCCGCCTTCA
The DNA here is from genome assembly GCA_903908605.1 of uncultured Anaerolineae bacterium. Lineage (GTDB taxonomy): Bacteria > Chloroflexota > Anaerolineae > Anaerolineales > Villigracilaceae > UBA5195. The sequence goes on along the minus strand of CAIVSQ010000575.1, from coordinate 20,103 downwards.
CGCAGGAGATGAACCGCTCAGTACTTGCCATGCTGACCGCGTGGAACACACCTTGACCTTTGGGACAATGCTACGCCATTAGGAGTACTTCCCTCTACCAATACGGCTACCATGACTACCACATTGTGAAGTATCGTGATACTGGGCTCTCAGCAATCTACCCACCCTGCACGGTTTTACAACCGGACAACTAAAAAACATCATTTTATGGCATAATGTCGCTGTAACCTCATCATCCATTAAATCAAGAGAAAGGATCATCCATTGCCACAGGTAAACTACAAACAGGAAAAACGCAAACGCGAATTGGACAAGAAAAAAAAGAAAGATCAGAAAGTAAAAGGCAAGCTGAGCAAAAAACCTATCCAGCCAACTGAAAACCCTGGACAGCCCACCGAAAGCTGATTGCCCGGTCTTGATGAATAAAGCGGCCGTTTGGCCGCTTTTGATTTAACTATACTTACCCCGATCTAAAGCTTTACAAGCTGGGCCCGTTTCTTTACAATTGATCCCATGGAAAAAGACATACTGATCATCGGCGCCGGACCAGCCGGGCTCTCCACCGCCTTGCACCTGCAGAAACTCGAACCCAGCCTAACCGGCCGTATCTTAATCCTGGAAAAAGCCCAGCATCCACGCCCCAAACTATGCGCCGGTGGGTTGGTTGGGGATGCCGAGGTGCTCCTTGAACGCCTTGGGCTGGACGTGTGTGAGATTCCACATGTCGATAACCAGGTTACCCATTTTGATTTCGCCGGAAAGGGTCTTTCCGTCCGTATTCCTGGAGCACACAGCCTGCGCATTATCCGTCGCAATGAATTTGACGCCTGGCTAGCAAAAAAAACACTTGAACGCGGTATCGAAATCCGCCAGGGTGTTACTGTACTCAAAATCCTACCGGATGCGGATGGTGTTAGTGTGGAAACGGACTCAGGCAGCTTTCGCGCCAGGCTGGTGGTTGGTGCGGATGGATCAAACGGCGTGGTGCGCCGCGCCATCCTGCCACACGAACCCATCTATACTGCCCGCCTGCTCGAAGTACTTGCTCCACCCCGGCCGAACGCACACCACCTCAACCAGGACGCTTATTTTGATTTTTCTCCTGTTCCACTAGGCATCGCCGGGTACACCTGGGATTTTCCCACCAGTGTCGAAGGCCAGCCAATGCGTTGCTGGGGCATTTACGACGCCAACATCCTTTCCAGCGGTCCACGCGCACCGTTAAAAGAAACCCTGGCTGCCGAAATGGCACGCTGCGGGTATTCGCTGGATGAGCTTGAACTCAAGGGACATCCCATCCGCTGGTTTGATCCATTCCTGCGCATCAGTGCACCGCGCGTGCTGTTGGCAGGGGATGCCGCCGGCGCTGACCCGCTCTTTGGAGAGGGCATCAGCATCGCCCTCGGTTACGGACGACTGGCAGCCCGCGAAATTATCCAGGCCTTCAAGAACAATCGTTTCGACCTGTCCGGCTACCGTCGGCGCGTGCGCTTCAGCCCGCTTGGCCAAACGCTCTTTGCGCGCTGGGTTATTGCTTATTTAATTTACAGCTTTCAATGGAAATGGTTCCAGGTATTGCTTTGGCGTTTTTTGCAACCCATAGTGATTTTAGTTGCGTGGGTCTTTGTACTCAACTGGGGCCGCCGCCTGCGCTAGAACCAGTTAATTATCCCCTCAAACCACCCTAACCGGCGATTCTCTTAATAAATCCTGGCGTATTCAAACCGCGCTCCAGCAGGTAGGTAAAATATGCCTGCATTAACGTTTCCACTTCACGCTGCAACGGCGGAGCCACCCGCGCTCGTGCAGCCACATCATAATTGCTGCGTTGAAAATGCCGCAAATACTTTAGTATATCCACTGAAACAGGCCACAGGCCTGGCAAACCGCCCCCGCAGCTTGGGCAGATCACCCCGCCAGCGGATGGAGAAAAAAACTGATCCACAGCTGTGATCTCCGCTCCACAGTTGGCACACTCAAAAAGCCGAGGCCTGAACCCAAGATAATCCAACAACCTCATTTCATAAAACCTGACTACCGCCCAGATCTCGGCCGTGCTGCACAGCCGCTCGAGCGTGTCGGTTACCAATCTGAATAAGGCCGGGTTACCGCCCTCCTGATCATAGGTAAAGCGGTCAAGCAGTTCGAGCACATACGAGGCATAACCTGTGCGGGTCAAGTCATCGCGCAGCGGCAAGTAGGGGTCAAGCGTTTCCACCTGTGTCACGATCGCCATATCACGACTGCGGGCCAGCTGCAAAGTGATATGAGTAAACGGCTCCAGGTGCCCTGCTTTGTGTGAGCGTATCTTGCGGGCCCCCTTTGCTAACGCGCGCAGCTTGCCTTGTTCGCGGGTATACAACGTCAGGATGCGGTCAGCCTCACCCCAATCAGCATGGCGCAAGACAACGGCTTCGACGCGAAAAGAACGTGGCTGCTCAGGCATATTCGTTCACACCCTTTCAATAATTGTGGCAATAGCCATTTCATGCCCGGCGCTCATCACCTGCAGGCCAAAGCGACCGGCACGCCGTTCCAACTCATGAAGCAAACCGGTCATTAGGATCACTCCCATGGCCCCTTGCGCATGTCCATGTGCCAGTGCCCCGCCGTTCGGGTTCACTTTTCGGGGGTCCACCTGCAGTGCCCGCCGCCAGGCCAACACATTCAGCGCGGAATCTTCATCGACCACAATGACGTCCATCTCCGCCAAATCTAACCCCGCATTCTTCAACGCCAACTGACTGGCGGAAACCAGGGCATTCATATCATTACCCGTTTCACCAGCGGTCAGCACGCGCCTCTCGATACGCGCCCGAGGCAACAAATTCAACTTGCCCACCGCTTGGGCCGAAGCCAACACCAGTGCCGCGGCACCTGGTGTCACCCGCGCTTTATTACCTGCCGTAATCCTGCCGGTATCCCCTGTAAAGGGTTTCAACGTGGCCAACTGCTCGCGGGTAGTAACCTGCCCGCTCTCCTGGTCCAAAGCCAGACGTTTTCCATCAGTCAGATTAACCGGGAGAATCTGTCCCTCAAAAAAACCGGCCCGAATCGCCTCGCTGTAGCGCAACAGGCTCTCATAGACGTAATCATCCATCTCATCGCGCTGAATCGACCACTTTTCGGCCAATTTTTCAAGGTTAGCAAGCTCTTCTCCCTGGTCATACTCGCTTCCGAGGCTTTTCATGACGGAACCCGCGCCAGGCTCGCTCCCCCCCGCCAAGATAATATCCGCATCGCCCGCCAGGATGGCCTGAGCGGCAAAGTGAACCGCCTGCTGACCAGACCCGGTTGAACGAGAGACCTGTACACCTACATGCAGTGCTGCGCCCCAAATCACATCCTCCAGGCGGCCGACATCCACACCAGCCCGCCTGGCTGACTCTGTAATTACCTGCTCAGAGAGATCCAGCGAGCTGCCATCGTTCATCGGGCCAAAAGGCGTGCGCACAGCGGATAGAATGAAGACTTCACGATCGGGCATCAACAACCTCCAATAAGAAACATTCCCGAACAATTGTAACCCGGATACGTACCTCCCATAGAATCATAATTTCTGCGATAATACGCCACATGCCAACCATTGAACAAGCTCGTTCCTGGTATTCATCATCCGACCCGGTCCACGACTTCGACCATATCCTGCGTGTTTACCGCATGGCCGAACGACTGGCCCTGGCCGAAAGCGCTGATCTCGAGATCGTACGCGCCGCCGCCCTGCTGCATGATGCCGAAGGCAGCCACCTGGCCAACCCATCCCGACGCGCCAGCCACCATCACGCCTCTGCCGAATTCGCTGGCGAAGTGCTCACTGCCGAAGGCTGGCCTGCAGAGCGCATCGCCGCTGTGCAGCATTGCATCCGTGCCCACCGTTTTCGCGATGATTCTGAACCACCCCAAACGCTCGAAGCCCAAATCATCTTCGATGCTGATAAATTGGATGCGATTGGCGCGGTAGGTGTCGCACGCGTCATCGCTTATTCAGCCCGGGTATCGCGCCCATTCTATTCGCCGCCTTCCGAGCAATTCCTTCAGACCGGCCAGCACGAAGAGCAGGAACCACATAGCTCCTATCATGAACATCTATTCAAACTTAGCAAACTTAAGGCACGCATGTTCACGCGAACTGGGCGGGCTATTGCAGAGGAAAGACACCAGTACCTGGATGATTTTTTCAAACGCCTGATTGCTGAGTGGAACGGCGAACGTTAGCCAATTATTTATTTGGAGGTAACACCATGCACATCGATATTATCGGGGTACCAATCGACCTCGGTGCCGACCGTCGCGGGGTGGATATGGGTCCCAGTGCCATCCGCTACGCCCATTTGAACAGCGAACTGCTTCGCAGCGGGCACACCATCCAGGATCGCGGCAACCTGGAAGTACCCATCGCCGAAATGTGCTCGATCAACGAACCAAACCTGAAATATATTGACTGCATCGTCCCCATGGCACGCCGTACCGCTGGTGCAGTATCGACATCAATGCAACAAGGACATTTTCCACTGGTAATCGGCGGAGATCACAGTATTGCATTAGGCTCGGTGCGCGGTGCGACAAGGCACAAAAAAATAGGGGTGATCTGGATTGATGCCCATGCCGATTTCAACACTGCCGAAACGACTCCATCAGGCAATATTCATGGCATGCCGCTGGCGGCTTTATGCGGGCTGGGTGATCCACGTCTTGTGCGCCTGTGGGACGAGCCCCTGCCTGTGTTGGACCCGCGCCACGTGGCTGTAATAGGCGCACGCGACCTGGACGATGGTGAAAAGAAAAACCTGCGCGAAGCCGGTGTGCTCGTGCAGGCAATGGAACAGATCGACCGTTTCGGCATGTTCCAAACTATGGAAAAAGCCCTGAACCACATCCTGCCCGGGGTAGATGGTATTTATCTCTCCTTTGACGTTGATTCACTCGACCCGCGCCATGCCCCCGGGGTCGGAACCCAGGTCTCAGGCGGCCTGACCTACCGTGAAGCTCACCTGGCCTGCGAAATGATCGCCGAAACCGGTAAGCTGCTCGGTATGGACCTGGTTGAAGTCAACCCGATCCTCGATGTGCAAAACCAGACCGCTGCCCTGGCAGTTGAGCTGGCTGTCTCGGCCCTTGGCCGCCGCATCTGGACGGAATAATCAAGCTGCGCCTGGAAACAGGAGTAAAATCATCCCACCCAGGCGACTTATACAGCAATACGTTTGGTAAATTCAATTATGACAGGTAATCAAATCCAATGAATCAACCAACCCTGGCCGACCTCGAGCGCCTCGCTCGTCAGGCCGGTCAAATTTTGTCCGACAGTTATGAAAAAGACCACCAGGTTAACTTCAAAGGTGTGATCGACCTGGTAACAGAAGTAGACCACGCCTCTGAGGAATTCCTACTTGCTGAAATTAACCGCCAGTTTCAGGGCCACAGCTTTCTGGCCGAAGAATCCGGTGCAAGCGAATCTCAAACCGAACACCTTTGGATCATTGATCCCCTGGACGGCACCGTGAATTATGCCCACGGCGTCCCCTTCTTTTGTGTTTCAATCGCGTACTCATACCGCGGGCGGGTGGTCCTGGGGGCTGTTTTTGACCCGATGCGCAATGAAATGTTTGTTGGGGAAAGAGGCAAGGGTGCCTGGCTAAACGGCCGCCCCCTCATGGCCTCGAACGCCAGCGAATTGCAGAAAAGCCTGCTGGTAACTGGTTTCCCATACGATGCCTGGCATGTCATCCCCAACAATTTTGACCTATTCGCCAAGCTTGGCAAACAGACCCAGGGTGTCCGCCGCATGGGATCTGCCGCCCTGGATCTGTGCTATGTAGGCGCAGGCAGGTTGGATGGTTACTGGGAGCTGTATCTGAAACCATGGGATGTGGCCGCAGCCGGCCTGATTGCCGAAGAAGCCGGGGCAAAAGTGACCAACATCAAAGGGGCGGAAGACTATCTCAACGCGCCACAATCCATCGTGGCAGCCAACCCGCAACTATACGACAAGTTACTAGAGCAGCTCCAATAAACCGGATAAAGCGTCTTATACACACCTGATGGCTTGGTTAAATTGCCGCCAGACCATCAGGTGTGAGGGTGCGAGGTCCCTGGTGAACCACACAGATTATAAAAAGCGACTTGTACCAGGGCGGAGCAGCTCGCAAAATCTCCAGAAATACTTTCACTACAACAACCTATCTTCGAGTTCTTAATGAGATTCGGCATCTCCAGGGTGGAAGATACTATAAATCCGGTCCCAATCGTTTCACAAGCACTGAAATATAAGGGAATGACCCGTTACGCTTTCGCCTTGGCAATATCCTCGCGAAGCCAGATAATTGTATCCTTGATGGCCTGTTGTAAAGGCGTGGCCTGCCAGCCAAAGGCTTTTTCCGCCTTGCTAGTGTCCACTACAAAAGGCTGCATCCATTCGTACATCATCTCCACTGTCTCGCGAATCATCGGGTCAAACATTCCCAACAACTTCATCATCAATGGTCCAGCCGCCATGAACTTGACCGGGGCGCCCAGCTCTGCTTCCAACAGTTTCACGAACTCAGCCTGGGTCACAGGTGCCGGGCTGGGGGTAAACCATATCTGCCCAAAAGATTCATCGTGCGTACCCAAAGTGGCAAGCAATTTACCAAAATCGACGACGTATGAAAAAGTGTGCGGTTGATCCATCCGTCCAATTAGGTTAATGGTCTTTCCGAGCAACGCCGGACGAATCGCCAAATCAGTAACGACACGGTCCTCTGGGCCAAAGAAATTGGAAGCGCGACCTATCGTCGCCTGAATTTCCCCAGCTGCATGCGCGTCCATGATCATCTGTGCCATCTGAGCACGTACCCGGCCTTTTTTAGTATCTGGCTGGTATGGCATATCTTCCCTGATCGGCTGCCCATGAGTATTGCCATACATGTAAAGATTATCGGCCACCACCAACCGGGCCCCATTTTTTACCACAGCATCCACGATGGCCTGCTGAAAAGCCGGGAATTTTTCGGCCCACTCATAATACAACGGTTGAGCACACTGATAAACCACTGCGGCACCCCGGGTTACCTCAATATTGCGCTGAAGATCGTTCGCATCTCCAGCCACAGCTTCCACCCCGGCAGGCATGTCGCTTAATTTTCCGGACCGGTTGATTATTCTGACGTTTTTTCCGAGGCGAACCAATTCCCGGGCGGTGCTCCGGCCAAGTGGACCAGCGCCAAATATCACATGCATTTCGTTGCTCATTTTCTCTCCTTTTTTTAACAGTCGTCACAAACTTAGTAACTACCCAATCCGTCTCAAGACTTAGGTTGGTATGTTTTTCGTTTCAACAAATGCCCAACACCAAATTTTTTGGCCTGCAGCTTCCACCCCACACTACCCATGATTCGATAGACCCAACCGGGGATGATGGTTTTTGCGAGAGTAGCGGCAACAGATGCAGGAATACCACGTCCTTCCGCCAGGGCAGCTGCCGCCAAATCCAAGGCCTGCCGGATTACAACAGCTGGCCCGCCAGCCCCAGCAAGTTGAGCTCCATGGACCAACCCTTCGCCGGCACCTAAAGCCAGGGAACCTGCCCAGGTAAACCCAGCCTGCCTGGCGAAAACTTCACAAATCGCCAAGGCGGTCTCGCAGTGTCTAGCCTCGGGGAAACCACAGTTGGCAATCGCAGCGAACAAAGCCGGCCTGTCTTCCGTTGATTCCTGCCGGTGCACAGCAATTCGCTCCATGGCTTCAATGACCGGTGCTGGCAAAGAATCCACGTAAAGCGGAAATGCTAGCAAAATTACATCGGCGGCATCCACAGCCTCCAGCAATCCCCGCATTTTCTCTTTGGAACGAAGAACCGTGTATAGATGGATAGTTTCCACCTGGATTGATGTCAGGTGGGAAATTCTCTCGCCTAAATAACCACCCAGTGAATACGACGTGCTTTTCCTGGTCCGCGGACTACCTACCAGCAATACAACCTTGCTAATCGGCTCGCTCGTATGCACATGATCTCCTGAGGAAGGACGTACGCTTGCTTCTACCAATCCAAGGGATTTGCTAACAACACGAAGATCATCCAACCCGCCCCGCAGCAGGGATAATTTTTCCGCATCAGGCTGCTCGCCCGAGATAATTGCAGAGGCAAAATTCTTCGCGTAAAAATTCAAGGCATTGCGGGCGCAAAGCTGCCTGAATACCTTACCGGCCTGTTCATTCACTTGTGACGTCCACCCAATCGCTAAGAAATCCGGGTAAGCGGAATACCTTTTTTGGTGATGCGTTTCTCCTGCAAGGCTGGCAAAAAAAGGCATGATATTCTGGATTTGGTGATCCACAACGCGCTTCAAGCTGGATGAGTAACCTCCAAAAGTAACCTCGGTCAAATAGATCATCAAATCGCTATTAACAATCTCAGCCGCGATTTCGCGGTTGTCATCATTTACATTGCACATGCCGGGGGTACGCACCCAGCAAAAAAAGTCACCGGCACAATTCCCAATTTTTCTGGCATCCAATGCTATATGGGTGGTTTCCCATCCACGGGTATGAAGTTCATTTTCGAGCAGTTCCCTGGTACGTTGCCCAAGTAGGTCGTTAACATTTGAAGCATCCAACAAGATTGCCTTCATACTGCGCCTCTTTCATATCTTGATTCCAAATACAAAATATTCGTAACAAATAACTAGTTGCTTTGGCTCTCGCTCAATCAGTAGTAAATTGCTTGCTCATCTGCCTGAGTGCAAACATGTAAAGTTCATCGCCATTCAAGCCAAATGATTGCAAGCCAGCACTGATTTCCAACGAGACCAGGCCGTGAACATAGCTCCAAATTAAAATTGACACAGAAATGCTCAAAACCTCAACCTCACCACCAAACTTTTTCCAGGCTTCAATACCCGCTTCAAAACCCGGTTTAATTTGGGGGAAATTTTCGACCTTTAACCTGCCCTTTACCCGTAGCGCTTCCACCACACTGACAAGTGCGCTCATAGAACGAGCTCCTGAAGGATATACCTGTTCCAATGGAGGCTGATAACCTGGAATAGGCGTTCCAAAAATCAACTGGTAACGCTGAGGATACAAGAGTGCCCATTGACGGTAGGCAACACCAATGGCAATAAACCTGCCAATAATATCTTCAAGGGGCAGGGCATCGCGTGCTTCAATTTGCGAATCTCCAAACGAAGTATATGCATCGATGATGAGCGCGGTCACAAGATCGTCTCTGCGAGGAAAATAATTGTATATCGCCGGTGCCGTGATACCCAAATCGCGCGCAATAGCCCTAAGCGAGAGGGATGAGGTTCCATATTCAGCGATTTGTTTCCAGGCTGTTTCTTTTATGGCGCTCTGTAAATCCATGATTTGCACATTTCGTTTAGGCCTAACCATTTTCGCTCCTAAATAAACACTGTATATTTACGCAATAAATATACAGTGTTTATTTTCTGTTGTCAAGTGGAATAAGTCGCAACCCAATTTCCCTTTGACCTGTAAGGCGCTTACACGTACAATAGTTAGAGTATGCGCAACTGGAATCTTGGTCTTGGCGACCCTATTCAACTCACCATCGCGGCTGATGCACGCCTGGCGACACTCGATTATCCTAATGATCACATTTGGGACCTCGATCTGAGTGGCGGAGACCCGGCTGCACTTGCATTGAGAACCACTTATGGTTTACGCGCACGCCTGATGCGCATCTTTCCACGCTTTACCGAAAACGGGAAACCACTAAATAATCCGGCCGAATTCGCGCTGCCACCACGCATCCGAAATTTTTTCCCCAACTTTCTAACAGTCAGCTTTTTTCCCTACCCGGATGTTGAGGTTCTGGCAGAATATTGGATTCCTACATCGCAAACGGCTTCTGGCCGGTTTACCGTAACAAACCGCTCCCCAATACAACACCCCATCCGTTTTGAGCTGGTAGCACAATTAATCCCGCTGGAAGGCGAGAGCATGAGCGCCAACCAGCGCCAATCCGTGAGCACACTTGAAGGCAAAGTGGAGGATTTGCGACCAGTATTGTTTCTTACTGGTGGGCCGCAACCGGGGCCCGGCCCTTATTCCTCCCTGTCACTGATGCTGGACCTGGCACCCGGGGCTTCACGCCAGGCCACCTGGGCTTTGGCAACGATTAAAGACACCCAGGAAAGTTTTGAATTGGCACGCAAAACCGCCGCTCACCAATTTGATGCTGAAAAAGCCCGCATTGAAGTTCTCAATGCCAGCGAAACCATTGAAATCCATACCGGTGACACCGAATGGGATGCCGCGTTTGCATTAACCCAAAAAACCGCTCTTAGCCTGAGCATGGGTTATGGTAATTACCTACCCCACCCAAGCTTTGTCCTATCGCGCCTGCCCGACCAGGGATATTCGCGCCTCGGGGATGGAAGTGATTACCAACATTTTTGGAACGGTCAACCTGTCCTGGAAGCTTATTACCTTTCCACATTGCTGCCAGGCGCAGATTACCTTTCAGCTGGAATTTTGAAAAATTTCATCACCATTCAAGACCCCCATAATGGTGCAATCGATTGCAAACCGGGTCTCGCTGGCCAACGTGGACGCTTTTTGGCAACACCACTGCTTTCCAGTATGGCCTGGCGGCTGTCAAAAAACGGCCAAGAAACCAGCTTCCTGACCTCAATTTACCCGGCCTTGCTGGCTTTTTTCTGGAGCTGGTTTTCCCCGACCAACGACAGGGATCGAAATGGGCTACCAGAATGGCAACATCCCATCCAAACTGGTTTTGAAGATAATCCACTTTTCGATGGTTGGCATCCCTGGGCTTATGGTATTAAAATCACAACAGTACAAAGCCCGGCTCTTCTGGCTGCTTTATATCGTGAAGCAACCCTCCTCATAAAAATTGCCGAACTGATGGGACGTTCCTCTGATTTGGTAATGTTGAAAGCCCAGGCAGAAACCCTTCGCCTGGGAATCCAGGCTTGCTGGGATCCTGATAAAAGTTATTATCATTATGTAGATCGCGATACCCATATTAGTCAGCCAGGGAAATTACTGTGCGATCTGCAGAACGCGCCAGAAATTACGATCCAAAAAGACTTTAAACAACCCGTTCGCCTGATCATACGCATCCTCGGGCAAAACGATGCGCTCAAACGTCCACATGTAACCATCTCTGGTCAACTCAATGGGCAGGATCAAAAAGAAACGATTGAAGCGCGCAGCTTTACTTACAGCGCAAGCGGCGCCTTCGCCACAACTGAAAAAGTATTCACATCGCTTGGACAATTTGATTTCGATGGTCTTAACAACCAGGACCGCATTATTATCCAGACGACCGATCTGACGATTGCGGACCATACATCTCTGATCCCTCTGTGGGCAGGCATTCCCAACCCAGACGATGCCTCATCATTGGTTTACCACACCATTTTGGATGCAAACCAATTTGACCATCCCTTTGGCATACCCGCCCTACCCAGCCTGATTAGCCCGGATGCTGATCAGCTTAGCAACAGCGTCCATATTCCTTGGAATCACCTGATCGGTGAAGGACTGCTTGCCTATGGTTATCGCCGTGAAACTGTCAGGCTGACTGCCCACATCATGTCGGCAGTTATTCAGAATCTTAAGCGTTCACAATCTTTTTACCAGTCTTATCACGCCGAAACTGGCAATGGGATGGGAGAAAGAAACACAGTGCAGGGACTGGCCCCTTTGGGTTTATTCCTAAACGCGCTCGGAGTGGAAATTCTTTCACCAAATCGGGTAATTCTATCGGGAGAAAATCTCTTCCCGTGGCCTGTTACGGTAAAATATAAGGGATTAACAGTATCACGCCTGATGGGACATACCGAAATCATCTTCCCTGATGGGCGGCCTGTTATCTTGAACGATCCAACAGAATCTGTTGTTTCGAGTGAGTAAGGAGCAATATATGTCAGAATCAACCAATATTCATTTCATCATGACCGCAGTCATCCAGGAGCAGGATGTGGACCTGGCATTACGCGCGCTTGAACAAATCCACGCGCCCGTCACTCATCTTTCCAGCGCCGGAGGTTTTCTTGGCCGCCGAAACGCCACCTTGTTAATCGGTTTGCGTGATAATGAAGAAGAAAAAGTTCACAAAGCGCTGCAGTCTTCCTGCCGTCAACGAGTTGAGTATCTCGCAATTCCGCTTGAAGGTTCCCCACTTCCCATGCCGACCCCCGTCCCCGTGACAGTAGGCGGTGCCACCATGTTTAGCTTGCCAGTTGAGCGATTTGAGGAGTTTTAGCCATGAAATTACTATTTGCCATTATCAAGGATGATGACGTGGATAACGTTATCGGGGCATTGACCGCGGATAATTTTCGTGTGACTCGCGTAGCATCCACTGGAGGTTTATTCCGCAAAGGAAGTACAACCCTCCTGATTGGTGTTGATGATGAGCAAGTTGAGCCTGCCATCGCATTATTGCGCAAAACCACCACAGCTGTTGCAAATGAGCAAAAACGTGCAACAGTTTTCGTGGTTCCAGTCAGCCGGTTTGAACAACTCTAAATTTGGCCCGGGTGTCGCAGATAAAATAATCACTGAGATTTATCTGAATGAACCGCCTTTCTAAAATACTTGGAGGACGGTTCTTTTTAATAAAAAGACGTCGGATAACATATTTTCCCCAGTAACAGAAGACGGTATTCTGCTGGGGCAGGAGTGAGGAAAGATGAAAAAAATACTTGAGAGTTCTCGTTATCTTACAATCATTGGGGTGCTGGCACTTCTTTTTGCAGCCCTGGCTGCTTTTGTTTGGGGTATTTTCCAAACATGGCATGCGGTCAGCATGATTATTGAAAGTCGAGGGGTGGACATCGGGATTACCATAGCCTTGATTGAAATTGTGGATAGTTTCTTGATCGCTACAACCTTACTGATTTTTTCGGTGAATCTTTATGAACTGTTTATAGAGGATGTGATCATCCCCACATGGATGGAAGCTCACGACCTGTATGACTTGAAAACCAAGCTCAGCAGTATGATTGTGCTGGTCATGGCTGTGAAGTTTGTTGAAAAGCTGGTGGATGTTAAAAATTACAGCGATGTCCTGCAATTCGGAGCCGCCATTACACTGGTTTCAGGCATCCTGATCGCTTTCAGTTATTTTGGGCACAAAAATTAACCCGGCATTTTCTCCTTGCCCGGTTTGAGAATTACTACTTTCTGCGGGAAAACATAAGTGCCACTTTACAAAAACTCCTTTACTGCCAATTTCGGCCGGGTAGGACGTGCAAGAAAGTATATGCTTGAGTTTCTGGCGTTTTTTCAACTAAATCCATTCGCTGTCATATTGCTGAGCCGATAACAAGCTTATGAATTAATCGTCAACCAACAGACATAAAATCCCCGGGGCACGCCATTGGTTGGCTTCCCGGGGATTTTATTTAAACTAGTGTTTTATTAGGGCAAGTCGCGGTAGGTTCCCAACACCTGCATATAGTTATTACGTTCGTAGGCGGCAGGTTCCTTGACAGACTGCTGACTCATGCTACCCTGCATCTGCTGAACAGATTCGTACTCGTGCTCCTCCATCCATGAAGTCATGGTTGCGAGCATATCAGGGACCCGGCCATACCCGTTTTTCAACAACTCAGAAGCAACCATCACTGCCTTGGCACCAACCATCATGGACTTGATTACATCGGTGGCAGTATGAACGCCACTGGTCAAAGCCAGGTCAATATTCACTTTGCCGTACAAAATGGATATCCAACGGAGAGGCAGACGCAGCTCTTCAGAGGTACTCAATGATAGGCTGTGAACCACTTCCAGGTTTTCCAGGTCAATATCCGGTTGGTAAAAACGGTTAAATAAAACCATGCCATTGGCACCGGCCTCCGCGCAGCGTTTGGCGAAATTGGGCAAAGCGGTGGTGAATGGGCTGATTTTTACTGAAAGCGGGATCGACAAGGATTTCCGAACATCCGAGATCAATTCCACGTAGGTGTTTTCCAATTCATTTGCAGTTAAATCGGGATCGGCAGGAAGATAGTAAAGATTTAATTCAATTGCATCAGCGCCAGCTTCCTGCATATGATGGGCATAACGCGTCCATCCACCTTTGGAGACACCATTCAGGCTACCTATGACAGGTACACTGACTGATTTTTTAATCGCAGCCAGATGGTCAAGATACTTACCAGGCCCCATGTTATAGCTGCTAATTTCTGGTAAATAGGAGAGTGCTTCTGCAAATGTGTTGGCCCCACGGGAAAGGTAATGATCCAGTTCGAGGCTTTCGTGAATAATTTGTTCTTCAAACAGTGAATACATCACTATCGCGCCGACACCGGCATCATCCAACTTCTTGGCAGTCTCTATTTTTTTTGTAAGCGGTGAGGCAGCAGCGACGATAGGATTTTTAAGCGTTAAACCGAGATAATGAGTTGTTAGGTCAGTCATTTTTCCTCAAATTTTCCAGGAAAGAAAGTAGGACACGTTAAGTTTACCCGTGTCCCACTTTCCCATAGATTATTACTTGTTGTCGGTGGCCGCCGGTTTACCATAGTGCATGGAGGCCATCTGTTGGTAATACTCCCATCGCTTGCCAATGTCATTCTGAGCGGCTTTTAACAGTAATTCGGCGCGGGCTTCGTCAGACTGGATCAACATGCGATAACGTGTTTCGTTGTATACATACTGTTCCAGGGGGATGGAAGGATCCTTTGAATCCAGGCTGAGGGGATTTTGTCCCTGAGCGATCATATCCGGGTTGTAACGATAGAGAGGCCAGTGACCAGACTGAACAGCCAGTTTTTGTTGCTCAAGGCCCTTGGCCATATCGATACCATGCGCGATACAGTGCGAGTAAGCAATAATCAGGGACGGTCCATCAAAAGCTTCCGCTTCAATGATGGCTTTCAAGGTCTGCTGATCGCTCATGCCCATGGCAATGCGAGCTACATAGACATAACCGTAAGACATCGCGATCAGGCCCAAGTCCTTCTTGGAAGTTCCCTTACCGCTGGTGGCAAATTTCGCCACAGCTGCGCGCGGGGTGGATTTGGAAGCCTGACCACCTGTGTTGGAATACACTTCAGTATCAAGCACAAGCACGTTTACATTACGACCCGAAGCCAGAACATGATCGAGACCACCGTAGCCGATGTCATAGGCCCAACCGTCTCCACCAATAATCCAGACGGTTTTCTTCACCAGCAAGTCAGCCAGGCTCAGCAAATCTCGGGATTTCGGATCGGTCTTCGAGGCAAGCATCTGCTTGAGGACTTCCACGCGCTCGCGCTGTTTCTTGATGCCCGTTTCGGTGGACTGATCAGCAGTCAAAAGTTCTTCTGCCAGTGAGCCCAAATCGGCTGACAATTGCTTGAGCAGGAAGTGGATATATTCCGTTTGTTTGTCGAGGGTCAAACGCATGCCCAGGCCAAATTCCGCGTTATCTTCAAACAGCGAATTCGACCAGGCCGGACCACGACCATCTTTGTTGACAGCCCACGGTGTGGTGGGCAGGTTGCCACCGTAAATGGAGGAACAACCGGTAGCATTGGCAATAACGGCGCGATCACCATATAGCTGGGAAACGAGCTTGATGTAGGGAGTTTCACCACAACCAGCACACGCGCCGGAGAACTCGAACAACGGCTGGAGAAGCTGGGAGTTTTTGATGGTGGACGGGTTGAACAGGGTCCGGTCAACTTCGGGCAGGTTGTAGAAAAAGTCCCAATTGGCAACTTCGGTATCGCGCAGGGCAGGTTGGGGAGCCATATTGACTGCCTTGCGACCCACCTGGGTTTTATCCTTCACAGGGCAGGCCTCAACACAAAGTGTGCAACCCGTGCAGTCCTCAGGGGCAACCTGGATGGTGTATGCCATACCAGGGAATTCTTTGAATTTCGAATCCATGTGCTTGAATGTGGCAGGCGCGGATTCAAGCTCGGCAGTGGGGTACACTTTGTGACGGATAACAGCGTGCGGACAAACAAACACGCACTTGCCACACTGGATGCACAGGTCTGGTTCCCAAACAGGAATTTCAAGTGCAATATTTCTCTTTTCCCACTGGGTGGTGCCACTCGGGAATGTGCCATCGACAGGCATGGCAGAAACCGGCACTTCCTCACCTTCGAGGGCAATGATCGGTCCCAGGGTCTTCTTGACAAAGTCAGGCGCTTCTGCTGGAACACGTGCCCGCATAGAGATAGACCCTTCAGCTTTTTCGGGAACCTTAATCTCATACAAGTGGGTCAGGGTCTGGTCCACAGCTTCAAAGTTCTTGCGGACAACCGCTTCGCCACGCTTACCGTACGTCTTTTCAATGGAATGCTTGATCTCTTCGATAGCCTGTTCACGCGGTAGAACACCCGAGATGGCGAAGAAACAGGTCTGCATAATGGTATTCACGCGGCTGCCCATACCGGTCAGTTCAGCCACTTCATAGGCATTAATGTTATAAAACTTGAGTTTCTTAGTAATGATGGCCTGTTGAACTTCCACCGGAAGGTTATCCCAGACTTCATCAGGTCCGAAGAGGCTGTTAAGCAGGAAGGTACCCCCGGGCTGGGCGTATTTAACCACGTCATAACGTTCCAGGAAGCTAAATTGGTGACAAGCAACAAAATTGGCCGTGTTTGCCGAAATAAGGTACGCCGCCTTCAATGGCTTGGGACCAAAACGCAGGTGGGAAGCCGTCAGCGTACCTGACTTCTTGGAGTCATAGTAGAAGAAACCCTGTGCATAATTGGGCGTCTCTTCGCCGATGATTTTGATCGAGTTCTTGTTAGCGCCCACGGTGCCATCCGCACCCAAACCAATAAACACGCAACGCACAGTTTCGGGGAATTCAATACTGAAAGATGAATCAACTTCCAAGCTGGTGTGCGACACGTCGTCATTAATTCCAACCGTAAAGTGCCTTTTTGGGGTCTCTTTTTTCAATTCATCCAGGACAGCCTTGGCCATTGCAGGGGTAAATTCCTTGGAAGAAAGACCATAACGGCCAGCAATCACCTTGATATCACTGCGCCCGGATTCGAACAAGGCGTTAACAATATCCAGGTACATCGGGTCGCCAGCTGCACCTGGTTCTTTGGTGCGATCGAGTACAGCAATCGACTTGACACTCTTGGGCAAAGATCGGATGAATGCTTCAGTATCAAACGGGCGATACAAACGCACACGCACTGCGCCAACCCGTTCGCCACGTTCCACAAGGTAATCAACGGTCGATTCAAGCGTCTCTCCGCCAGAACCCATTACAATCGCAATACGTTCAGCTTCCGGATGCCCAACATAGTCAAACAGGTGATACTGACGCCCGGTCAACTTGGCGAATTTATCCATATCAGCCTGAACCATGGCGGGTAAGGCAGCGTAAAACGGGTTAACCGTTTCGCGTCCCTGGAAATAGACATCGGGGTTTTGCGCCGTTCCACGGATAAACGGATGATCCGGGGAAAGACCACGAGCGCGATGGGCCTGAACAAGATCCATGTCGATCATTTCACGCAAATCATCGTCAGTCAATTGCTCAATCTTGGCAACTTCATGCGATGTACGGAAACCATCAAAAAAGTGAAGGAACGGAAGGCGGGATTTGAGCGTGGAAGCGTGCGCAATGGCAGCCATGTCATGCGCTTCCTGAACAGAACCGGAGGAAAGCATCGCCCAACCTGTCTGGCGAGCGGCCATCACGTCCTGGTGATCACCATAAATGGAAAGCCCCTGTGCTGCAATAGCACGTGCCGCGATATGAAAGACAGTGCTGGTCAATTCGCCCGCGATTTTATACATATTGGGGATCATGAGCAGCAAACCCTGGCTGGCCGTAAACGTGGTTGTCAACGCGCCCGTCTGCAACGCTCCGTGGACGGCGCCTGCAGCGCCGCCTTCAGATTCCATTTCGATGACGTGCGGGGCCGTTCCCCAAATATTGGGTTTGGTTTTTGACGCCCATTCATCTGATAACTCACCCATCGTTGAAGAAGGGGTGATGGGATAAATTGCGATCACCTCACTGACACGATATGCAACCGATGCAGCTGCCTCATTTCCGTCAATGGTGATCATGGATCGTTTTGTCATTTTAACTCCTATTAAGTAAGGATCAGAACGCATTCTGATGATTGTGAAATTTTTCGCAAACAAGCTAATTATGCCACATTTGAACAAGTTTATTACTATCAATTCATTCTTGATAGTAATAAATGACACCTAAAACAGCCGAATCTTGTCATATATTTGGACAATAAAGGTTATAAAAGTAGATGAGACAACACTTACGAAGCTAGCGAGTTTCGGCTAGCCAATTTATCAAAGTAGATATGGCCTTGCCAGCATCAGGGCTGCCAGCGATTTGGCATCCTGCATCTGGCCGCTTTCAGCCAGGCGCAGCGCTTCAGCAACTGGTATCTTTTCCACGCTAAGGTACTCATCCTGATCCGGATCAAGTGGATCTTCTGTCAGGCCAGTGGCGAGATAAACATGCATAAGTTCGGTGGAATAACCAGGTGCAAGATAAAAACTGCCAATCTTTTTAAGCGTTTGAGCCGCCATGCCAACTTCTTCGCGAACCTCACGGGCAGCTGCCTCTTCGGGGGGCTCACCGGGTTCGAGCGTGCCAGCAGGTAATTCGAGCAAGTCCAACTGTGCTGCATGACGATACTGCCTGACAAAATACATCATTCCATGCTCATCAACCGGCACAATGCTGACTGAACCAATGTGTTCAATAATGTCATACTTGACAGTATTGCCCCCGGGGGTCAAAAGATGATCACGTCGCACACTAAAGGCACGCCCCTGGTAGGTATTTTCAGACTTAAGCAGCTCAAATTTCATAATTTACTCCGTTTTACAAAGAAACACCCGGGCAAATGATCAGCCCGGGTGTAATAGCTTTATTGTCTGGTTACGGAATCTGGATGGAGGCGCCGGCGGTCAGAGCGAAATTTCCAGTCAGGTTATTGGCGCTTACGATGCCCATCGGATCAACATCACCAAATTTGCAAGCGATTTTGTAAATCGTATCCCCTGCCAGGACAGTATATTTTGCAGGGTGAACCAACAAGGAGCGTTGTCCAGGGAATACTGCCGCTGATTGCGGAATCTTGACAATGGTTCCCGGGGCATAATAACTCTGGTTGCTATCCAGGCCATTCAAATTTAGCAACTCCTCGGGGTTAATGTTGTAACGCCGGGCCAGGCAGTAGGGGAATTCGCCCTCATGCAGCTCGTAGGTAGCAGGCTTAACGATCGGGGCAGCAGTTGACTGTGGAAGCGGTGTATTGGAAGACAGGGTAGGCACAACAGCCCCGGTCGGCGAAGGCAGCGGCGAATTAACTGCGGTCAGAGCGGGGTCGATGGTTGGCACAATCGCCTGGGCACCTGCGAGAGGCGTAAACGTAGGGGCTATACCTTGTACGGGTGTGGCAGCATCATTCCCAGTGGCTTTGGGCATGGGTAAACCAGCCGTTGCAACTGCCGTCTGGGTGCCAGCTACTTCGATCAAATTCATTCCGGAAGTGGGAACCGGTTTGGGGAAATTCGTCTTCGGGGTGGCTGTGGCAACAGGGCTGGATGATGCTGTACGGGTACAAGCGCTTAGTAAGACCGCCAACACTACCACCAAAATTTGCACATATCTCTTATTCATATCTTCTTTTCTCCTCCAAGAAATAAAGCGGGGTACACGCTATTATGGGCATTTTAATTGATACTAGCACAGACCTTCTAGTGCGTCAAGTTATCGCAAGGAATCAAAGCCCAAGCCCAAACAGCTATTTTCTCATAGATTTATACAAGATAGATACCACCTGGAAAAATAGTTTCGAAATCAAGGCTTCAATGAACGTGTGGCCATGTAGGTGGGCGTGTACTTGCTGAGCGCCAATTCGCTGTGATGGTCTTCATAGAAACCTACCAGGTGAAAACCTGCTTCCAACTGCCCGGCTATTTGGTCGCTTAGGGTATGACTGTATTCCAATGGCCAGCTGTGCCTGGCTTGAAAATCGAGCATCTCCGGGTAATCCACATCCGCATATGGAAGCGGATACTTTACTTCCAGGATGCCTTTTTCGGCTTTCAAGTAATCAAAAATATAACAAACCGGGTTCATAAAACCGGCTAACATGAACCCACCTCGGCGCAGCACCC
>CAIVSQ010000574.1 GCA_903908605.1 uncultured Anaerolineae bacterium | reverse complement strand
TGAACCAGCAGACCTCCAATACAAATAACTCTGCGATTCTTCCGCGAATACCCTGGCGAAGGGTAACTTTTGGAATATCTTTTAAATTCCCAGTGCCCATTTCAACCATTGTTGTCGCGTTTGTATGAACTGTAACATCGGCTTGGGATGTGGGAATAATTTCAGGATTGAATACCTGGTTTGAATGATGAAACTGCTCATCCAGATCGGTTATCTTTAGATTTCCTTCCGAATAAGTATCCTGACTTTTTTGTTTCGATAAGGGTCCGAGCGATTTACTTCCAAGACATTCCCGAATTATCGATATCCAATTTAGATTTTCTTCCCACTTTTCCAATTTTTTCTCAATATATTCTTCTATACGAGTTGCCATTTCTGGCATATCTAACTCCAGAAGTAGAAGATTTATTTCGTTTGTAACAACAGCATCCAATTTCAGTTTTCGGGGCGTGTCTGTCAGTTTAAGTTGGAACGTTTGTACAAGATCATTAGCTTTTACGATATATCCATTGTCATCCAAATCCGGCTCAGCTTTATTTATTTCTATCCAAACAATAAATTGTGCCAAGGCTGCCAATTGTTTAATGGAATTCCATCGAGTATTTAACTCATTTTCGATGGGTAACCAATCTAATTGCCGATCAAAAATAGTTTGGCATTGATTTGTATTCCAGCCATTACTTCGTAAAATTTCTATTATTTTATTTATAAAGATGAGGCTGATAGCCGAATCTCCAACTGATTCGAGCGCCAATTTCATCAGCTGATCAATAGCCTTTAATTCTAGAACAGGTTTCAGGGTTTCGTAAAACAGTTTAATGCCTGACCCATCATTTTGCAGATTGGATTGCTCAAAGGCGGTAATATCGTCATCTGTGATACTCAGTTGATAGTCAGCACTTTCCAAAAATAATCTGAGTATATTTTGTAATTTTCCCTTTACCAAGTCTGGACGACTTGTAAGTTCGATACCTTTTCTTTTCAACTCCCATTCGATTACTTCTGGTTCCGCAGTTAATCCGAGAGTCAAATCGGCGACAGAACCAGGTAAATCTAGTTGCTGACGTTGCGCTAAACCAAAAGCAATGACCGCTGCTTTTCTGATGCGATAATCATCGGCAAAATAAATCAGGTTATTATCTTTATCTTGATAAGCCCATTCCATGCCATCTTTCTTATTGACAGCAATGATTTTCTGATTATCAATAAATTTCTGTAATAACTCATTCTTTTTATTGACATCTGTATTAGGAATGGATTGGAATATTCCGTTCAATAAGGCTCTGCGCTTAATTAATAGTTGAATTATTTCTTTGTTGGCTTGCTTGGCAATTTCGCTTTCATCGATTTCGCCGTCAAAATCTGGTGCTGATTCATCAACCGGATTCGCCCTCAGCCGTCTGAACCAAGGGCGAAGTTCTTCATCCACCGCGCCCTGATTTGTCATAATCAATAACCAATCTTTTATTTTTTTTGATTCCCAGGGTCGCGGAGAATGTTCAAAAAAACGTAATCGGTCTACAAACTCTTTGTCTGATAAGCGAACGGCGTACCATTGCCCATTTTCTACTGCAGGTATAGCGAAGTCAAGTCTGGTTAAAGAATTTAGTTCAATCTTCCCACAGATCTTTTTCAACAATTTATAACAAATGCTTTGTGTAGTGCCATCAATTGGTCGAATTTTCCACGAAAGGATCCCTTCGATTTCATCCGATTCGCTCAACCTAGTCAAAAGCCAGTTGAACTTGTATACCGCATCAATTGTTTCTGAAAAATTAAGCATAGGAGTATTTTGCTTACTAACTGGAAACAATTTTGCGTCATTTCCATTCATATCGTTTTCTGAAAGGAAACTAAACAATGGGAATAATTTTGGATCTCGCTGTAGTATTTCGGGTTTAGGTGCGCTCCAAAGATCTATGTTGAATAACTGGAATTTCGCCAAGGAAGGTATCCGTTTATCTGGTGCTGGAGCCCAACGAGCATCATTATCAACAAAAAACCAGGCAGTATCGCAGAGTCTCTCAATGTCTTTCCATAATGGCGTGAGACAATCTGAAAACAAATTTGGTACAGTTGTATTCCCGAATTCCAAATCCTTAAACCATATCCATGCATAAATCAAACAAGTATTTACATTTATATTTCCAGCACCACCCTGCCCTCTGATCCGTATATTGGAAATAGGCGGATAAAATTGTTCTACTAAATTTGTATATTTGCTCATCAAAGATGAGCTAATTGAACCGAGAAATTTTTCTTCTGAATGCATATG
>CAIVSQ010000573.1 GCA_903908605.1 uncultured Anaerolineae bacterium | reverse complement strand
ATGACGAAATCACTGTTTCTCAAATCACCAATTACTCGGTGGGGGGTGTTTCTGTAGGCAGGTTGGCGAATTAAATTCCCAGCGAACAACAGCCGAGTTGCTATCTTCTTTTCATCTAGGAATTGGATCAATTGGTTGCGCGTGAACGGAGCATCCTTATGTATCGCAATGGGAAACCCGAACCAGCTGGGGTCACTATTGGGAGAAGCTTCAGGTAATATGAAATACTCTTGCAAATCCCCTAAACCTGCAAATAATATTTTGAAATTATTTTTTCTCGCCAAAATAAAGCCGTCGAGTTTCTCGATCTGCGCTAGTCCAACCGCTGCCTGCATGTCAGTCGCTTTTAAGTTGTACCCAATTTGAGAGTAAATATATTTATGATCGTATCCAAAGGGTAATTCACCTAATTGCCAATCAAAACGTTTCCCGCAGGTATTATCTTTACCTGGTTCGCACCAGCAATCGCGTCCCCAGTCTCTAAAGGATTCAACCAGCGTTTTTATTCTTGGGGTATTGGTTAGAACAGCGCCACCTTCCCCCATGGTGATGTGATGGGCAGGGTAAAAGCTGACAGTTGCCAGGTGACCGAATGTCCCCACCATTTGGCCATTATACATAGCGCCGGTTGCGTCACAACAATCTTCTACAAGCCATAAATCATGCTGTTTTGCGAAATTTGTTATTACATCCAGATTGAATGGGTTGCCCAGTGTGTGGGCAAGAATAATCGCCCGGGTTTTTGAAGATAGAGCTGCTTCCAACTGGTTGACGTCGATATTGTATGTTGGAATATCCACATCAACGAAAACGGGAATAAGATGGTTTTGAATTATCGGATTTACGGTCGTTGGAAATCCGGCTGCGACGGTGATAACCTCATCTCCCGATTTAAGAGCTTTTACTCCAAGTTGCTTGGCTGTCAATGAAGTAATGGCCAATAGGTTGGCGGAAGATCCAGAATTAACCAACAAAGTATGACGAACCCCCCACCATTGTGAAAATCGTTTTTCGAATTCCTCTGCGAACCTGCCCGTCGTTAGCCAAAAATCCAGGGATGAATCAACCAAGTTTTGCATTTCATTTGCGTCAAATACCTTTCCGGAAAGGGGAACTGGGCTTTTTCCAGGGATAAATTCACGGCTTAGGAACGCTTCCTCAAAATACTCGGCGGTCAGTTTTAGAATCTTTGCGCGTAGTCGGCTGGCTTTATTAGTCGGCATTGTTCAAAAACTCCTGGTACCAATTAATCGTTCTCTGCAATGCTTGTTCTAGAGAAAAGAGCGGGACCCAGTCAAGATGAGTGCGGGCTTTTGCTGCACTTAAATATTGGTGACGTATTTCGTTACTGACCTCATTTCGAATATCGGGTTGGAATGGGGAATCCATCAAGCGTAATATATCTGCGACGATTTGATGAACGGTAACTTGAGTTTCGTTTGAAAAATTAAATGCCTCTCCGCGTAACTCTGGGTGAGATGCCATCTTTTCAGCTAGTAGCATATAAGCTGCTGCGCCATCCTCTACATAAAAATAATCTCTGATATATTGCCCATCAGAGCGAATGATCGGTCTTTGTCCACGGAAAATGGAACGAATGGTCCCCGGGATAATTCGGTTCCAATTCAAATCGCCCCCACCGTAAAAATTGCCACATCGGGTAATTGAAACAGGTAAATCGAAACTCACCGCATATGTCTTGGCAATTAAATCTGCCGCCGATTTTGAGACGTCATATGGATGTTGTCCTTGAAGCGGAGTATCTTCATTGTATGGAAGCTCAATTTGATCCCCATAGGCTTTATCGGAAGATGCGACGACGATTTGTTTTACCTTGGGACTTCTTCGGCAAGCTTCAAGAATATTCCATGTACCGGCGATATTGGTTTCAAATGTTGAAACCGGATTCCTATTAGCAATGGTCACAATTGTTTGGGCAGCTAAGTGAAAAACGGTATCAATTTCATATTCCCCGAGAATTCGTTCGAGGAGTTCCCTATCGCGAATGTCACCACGAACAACCTTAACTTTTTCTATCATACCGGTTCGAACGAGTTCGCTTTTTGGCACCCAATCTCTGACAAGGCAAACGACATCCGCATTGTTTTCGATTAATCTTTTTACTAACCAATTACCTACCAGGCCGGTGGCGCCAGTAATAAATGTTGGCCGATCCAACCAAAAGCCGGAATTCGTTACCAGTTTTTCCATGGTGCGGCTCCGTCTGACCATAATTTTTCCAATAAATTCACGTCTCGCAAGGTGTCCATCGATTGCCAAAAAGATACGTGCTGGTAAGCTGATACATGACCGTCAGCGGCCAATTTTTCCAAGGATTCAAATTCCCAGGATGTATGCTCATTGTCAATGTAGTTTATGATATCGGGTTCGAGGACAAAAAAACCACCATTAATCCAGCCTTCGCCAATTTGGGGTTTCTCTTTGAATTCCACAACCTTCCTGTCGTCAAGAACCATCTGGCCAAAGCGCGCCACTGGACGCACGGCTGTCATCGTCACCATTCGGCCTTCTCGTTTATGAAAATTGATCAAATCAGGGATATTAATATTACTAACACCATCACCGTAGGTCATCATAAAGGTTTCTCTGCCGATAAAATCTGCCACACGTTTAATTCGGCCACCTGTGTTTGCATCTTGTCCTGT
>CAIVSQ010000572.1 GCA_903908605.1 uncultured Anaerolineae bacterium | reverse complement strand
GCATTGACGTTGGCGCAAAATACGAGATCTACACGATTATTAATCGCCTGGCCAGTGAAGGCAAGGGCATCATCCTGATCTCATCTGAACTACCCGAGATTTTGGGAGTCTGTGATCGAATCTATGTAATGCGCGAGGGAAAAATCGTTGGTGAACTGCCTGCCAGTGAAGCATCCCAAGAAATCGTAATGAAATACATCATGACGGAACAAGAGGTAATGGCATAATGAAAACTTTGACAACTCTTTTCAAAAACAACGTTCGCGAATATGGCATGCTGATCGCCCTGATCGTGGTCATGCTTTTCTTCCAGGTTCAAACGAACGGCATCCTTTTCAAGCCTGTCAACATCACCAACCTGGTTCTGCAAAACAGCTATGTCATCACCATGGCGTTGGGTATGTTGCTGATCATTGTATCCGGATGGATTGATCTGTCGGTCGGTTCGGTAGTCGCCGTGGTTGGAGCTTTGGCCGGCGTACTGATCGTACGGTACAAAGTCGATTGGGTTTTGACAGTTGGGATCTGCTTGTTGGTTGGCGCTGCAATTGGGGCTTTCCAGGGCTACTGGGTTGCGTATCTAAAAATTCCAGCCTTCATCGTTACCCTGGCGGGCATGTTGGTCTTTCGAGGCTTAACCTTTGTTCTGCTCCAGGGCGAGTCGGTTGGACCCTTCCCACGAGGCTTTCAAAACATCAGCTCTGGCTTCATCCCTGACTTTTTCAATGGCAGCATAGGTGGCAAACCATTTCACATTACCACCATCCTGATCGGTATTTTACTATCAGCTGTACTGATATTTATCGACCTCCGAGCCAGGAGAAACCAGCAAAAATACGGTTTTGAAGTTACACCCATTTATTTCTTTATCGTAAAAAACATCGTTATCACTGCGGCAGTGATGGGTTTTTGCTACTTGATGGCATCCTACAAAGGTCTTCCAAATGTGCTCATTCTGCTGTTTGTGTTAATCACCGGTTATGCCTTTGTTACCAGCCAAACCACCATCGGTCGCCGCATTTACGCCATGGGCGGAAATGAAAAAGCTGCCAGGCTTTCAGGTGTCAATACATCGCGATTGTTATTCACCACCTTCGTAAACATGGGTATTCTCTCTGCCCTGGCAGGGTTAATCGTGGCAGCTCGGTTAAACAGCTCCACCCCCAACGCGGGTGACGGCATGGAATTGGATGTAATCGCCGCCTGCTTTATCGGTGGTGCGTCTGCCAGCGGTGGTATTGGTACCGTCATTGGCGCAGTGGTCGGCGCTTTTATGATCGGCGTTTTGAACAACGGTATGTCCATTGTTGGCCTGGGTATCGACTGGCAGAAAGTAGTCAAAGGTTTGGTACTTCTGACTGCTGTGTTGTTCGATGTTTACAATAAGAAGAAAAGTTAAGCTCCTCCTTCGCTAAAAATATAAAAAGAGCAAGCCGACGATTGGCTTGCTCTTTTTATTGAACAAAAATCATTTTTTCATGCTGGTCGAGTGGCATGATCGTATTTTCGGTTCAGTGATAAATCGCTATTTTGGCGTGCTATCTCGTAGTAATAAATTGGTTTTCAATGTGTAAGAATTTCCAGGAAACCTGATGTCAGATCCACTAATTTGAGTCAACAGTGTCTTGACTGCCAAAATTCCCAGCTCGCGCAATGGATGTGTCACTGAAGTCAAACTGGGCGAAAAATAGGCAGCTTCTGGCAAATCATCGAATCCTATTACAGCCAGATCTTCCGGAACGCGCAGGCTGTGCTCATGAGCATAGTGAAGCACGCCGAGGGCCATCTGATCGTTGCTAACAAAGACAGCATCCATTTCTGGATATTTTTCGATCAATTCAGTAAATGCTGTTTCGCCACTGGCTGATGACCAGGTACCTTGCGTCCAATGTTGATCAGGGGCTGCCAAACCTGCATTTGTTAAGGCATCCTCCCAACCCTGCCTTCTCTGGCGAGCTTCCAACCAATCCAATGGGCCGGTGACCAGGCCAATTTCCCGTCTCCCAACACTGATCAGGTACTCCACCGCCTTGCGAGCTCCACCATAATTGTCGATATTAATCGTCGTGAAGTTAGGATTAACCTGGCTTTTTAAAAATAAGATCGGGGGACAAAATGAAGGCAGTTGGTCCTGAGCTGTTTTTATATTTTCTTTTAACTCAGGTGCTGCAAAGATAATCCCCTCGACCTGGTGCGCAATCAGGGATTCAATCACAGGGACAATATTGGGAGTATCGAAACGTGGCAGTTCCTTTATCAAAAGCGCGTAGCCCGAAGCTTCGCAATGTTCGGTAATCCCATTCAGAGTTTGGGCAACGCCAACATATCTTATTCCGGCGGTGATCACGCCCAGGGTGTAACTTCGCTGCTGCACAAGGCTGCGAGCCAACGCGCTGGGTTTATAGCCCATGTCGGCGATGGCTTTTTCGACAGCATCGCGAGTTTCAGGCGAAACATCGGGACGTTTGTTGATCACACGTGAAACTGTTTGAGTTGAGACATCGCACAATTTTGCAATGTCTTTAATGGTGACTTTCTGTAAGTTGCTTCTGGTCATTGCAATACCTTAATAACAAATTTTTCCTCTTGTCTTTTCTATTATACCTTTGTTATAATAAATCGTGAACGATAACGGGAACGCTAACATCAATATTTTCGCACATTTTTCGTTACTTCTCATCGAAAAAGTAACCTGTACCCAACATCGAAGATTTCTTTTTGTTTCAAAATAATTCTTCTTTGGGCCAAATATTCAGGATGATTTGGCAGACACATCGACAGCGTTTTACCTCCACAAAATTAAAACCAATAACGTTGCCTTGTTCCAAAATTCCGCGCGAGCAAAATAACCTGAGCAAAATACAATCCATTTATTGTTGAATAGTGCTCGTGGCGAAAAGAGCCATCTTTCGCAACCTGAGTGACTCACCCGTAGAAATCTCTCCAATCCTGCCTCGATTTTCGGTAAATTTATAGCCCGTCGCTGATTGATTATTAATTCAGGTTTTTTACACACAAGAGGAGTTGAATATGTTAAATCCGGTGATATCGATGATTGGGCGCAGGTTGCGCTTAGCTGTGATTGGTGGTGGCCCAGGTTCATTTATTGGGGCAATGCACAGGCAGGCTGCCCGGTTGGACGACCGTTACGAGATTGTCACTGGCATACTTTCATCCGACCCCAATCGTTCCAAACAGGCTGGGCTGGAACTTGGAATGTCAGCTGATCGAATGTATTCATCTGTCCAGGAATTACTCGATGCTGAAGCCTCGCGCAAGGATGGCATTGATGTGGTTGCCATCATGACGCCCAACGATAGTCACTATGACTATTCGATTGCCGCCCTGGAGCATGGCTTTGATGTCATTTGCGATAAGCCAATGACGAACACACTGGCAGAGGCTGAGGGATTACATAAAAAAGTACATGAGACCGGCCTGATTTTTTGTCTAACTCATAATTACACCGGTTACCCGATGGTTCGTCAGGCCAAAGCGATGGTCCAGGATGGGCAGCTGGGTACGATTCGACTGGTACAGGTGGAGTACGTCCAGGGTGGGAAAGCGGATGAAGAAAAAACCTTTCCGACCACAAATTGGAAGTTTGATCCGATTCGCGGAGGACCCTCACGCGTGATGGGTGACATTGGAACCCACGCCCACAACCTGACCCGTTTTATCACCGGGCTGGAGGTGGACGAAGTAGCCGCTGAAACAGGCAATATTGTGCCCGGACGAATAATTCATGATTTTGCAGGCGCTATGTTACGCTTCGAAAATGGCGCTCGGGGAAGTTTTTGGGTAACCCAGGCAGCGGCAGGTGTAGAAAATTGCCTTCGAATTCGCGTCAGCGGCACCCATGGAACATTGGAATGGATGCAAGAATTTCCGCAGGCACTGACCTTCAAACCGCTGCACGGCCCTTCCCAAAATCGGACACCAGGCGGACCCGGAACGCTGCCCATGGCAGCGCGGTCCAACCGAATTGTGGCCGGTCACCCTGAAGGTTTCCACGAAGCCTTTGCCAACCTGTATTCGGATGCTGCTGAAGCCATCGCTGCCCGCCTTGCTGGGTTACAGCCTGACCCTCTTGCACTCTACTTCCCCAACTCTTGGGATGGACTGCTTGGCGTTCGTTTTGTGGAACGCGTAATAGAGTCTAGCAATGCCAATGGGCAGTGGGTAAAGTGCTAAAAAGGAAAACGGCATGACATCAAATGGACTAATCCTCGTCACAGGCGCAACCGGAAAAGTAGGCCAGGCATTCATTCGGCGATTGTTGGCTGAGCCAGCCTTTGACTCTTTTCGCCTGCGAGCGCTGTGTCACAACCGGTCCTTGGCTCCACATCCACGGGTTGAATCCGTTTTTGGATCGATTGAGCACAGTGAAGTGGTCGAGGACGCCATGAATGGTGTTACTCATGTACTGCATCTTGCCACCGTCAAGGAAACGCCTGAGCAGATCATGGATGTAACGGTCAAGGGATTATTCTGGTTGCTCGAGGCCAGTCGCACCAGCCCAAGCTTCAAGCAGTTTATTATGGTCGGTGGCGATGCGGGCATGGGTCATTTTGTCTATCATCATTCCATTCCGGTCACTGAAACCCAAAAACATTCGGCTTACCCGGGCTGTTACGCCCTTTCGAAGGTACTCGAAGAAGTGATGTTGGAGCAATACTACATCCAGTACGATCTGAATGGTTGCTGTTTGCGTGCGCCTTGGATTATGGAAAAAGACGATTTCAAATTCCAGCTATCCTTTGGCGAAGACGTTTTCGGCGGTCCGCGCTGGCGTGACCTGGTAGGCGTGACAAAAGCAGAGGAATATATCCGCACCGGAGCCGTTCCCGTCATGCTCGACTCCGATGGCGTGCCGGTTATACGAAATTTCATTCATATTGATGACTTGGTCAGTGCTCTGATCGCGGCCATCGACAACCCCAAAGCCCACCAACAGTTATTCAACATCAGCATGGATGAGCCGGTTGATTACAGCCAGGTAGGTCGCTATCTTCACGAAACTCGAGGCATGCCAACCGTGGAGATAAAAACCCCTTATCACTCAACCTGGTTGGATAATACGAAGGCGAAGTTTTTGCTTGGCTGGCGAGCGAAATATGATCTCAAAAAACTGATCGATGAGGCGTTCGATTATGAACGAGCCGCATCTGATCCACGAAAAGTCTGGTATCCCGGATGATATCAAGCAATGGTTGATAAGTTTCCTCCCCTTCCTCTCCATACGAATTCAATAAAAGGAAATAAATATGAATCAAAAGGAAATTCAAAAGGCAATTGAAAGCGGGCAGACAGTTCTTGGTATTGAACTCGGCTCCACCCGAATCAAAGCGGTGCTGATTGGCGAAAACCATGCCCCGCTTGCATCAGGAAATTACGAATGGGAAAACCGCTTTGAAAACGGTGTCTGGACCTATAGCCTGGAGGAAGTTTGGACGGGTTTGCAGGAAAGTTACAAAAATCTCGCCAGTGAAGTGCATGAAAAATACGGCAGCACACTACGGACGATCGGCGCGATTGGTTTTAGCGCCATGATGCACGGCTACATGGCGTTTGATAAAGATGGAAATCAATTGGTCCCATTTCGTACCTGGCGAAACACCATCACCGGGCAAGCCTCAGAGCAGCTTACGGATCTGTTCCAGTTTAATATCCCCCAGCGCTGGAGTGTTGCTCACCTTTACCAGGCAATTTTGAACAAGGAAGCACATGTCAACCAAATCAGTCATTTAACTACGCTGGCTGGCTACGTACACTGGAAACTGACTGGTGAAAAGGTGATGGGCATCGGTGAAGCCTCCGGTATGTTCCCCATCGACAGCACCATCAATGATTATGACCAACATTTGCTCGGTTTGCTCAGCCAAAAGCTAAAACAGGAAGGCATGTCCTGGCATATCCAGGACATGCTGCCAAAAGTCCTTGTCGCTGGCGAGAGCGCTGGCACTCTGAGCGATCAGGGCGCTAAACTTCTCGATCCCACCGGTCAACTTCAGGCTGGGATCCCGCTTTGCCCACCCGAGGGTGACGCTGGCACCGGCATGGTCGCCACCAACAGCGTAGCCGAACGCACTGGAAATGTCTCCGCTGGCACTTCGGTCTTTGCGATGATCGTGTTAGAAAAAGCGCTGTCGAAGCTGTATCCCGAAATCGACATGGTTACGACGCCGACTGGAAAACCGGTGGCCATGGTTCACAGTAACAACTGCACCTCTGACCTCAACGCATGGGTAGGCTTATTCCATGAGTTTAGCAACGCTTTAGGGGTGGAGATCAGCCAATCCAAGCTGTTCGAATTGCTTTATCAAAAAGCCCTCTCCGGTGATGCAGATGCTGGTGGACTGCTGGCCTACAGTTACCTTTCGGGCGAGCACATCACTCACCTTGAAGAAGGTCGCCCACTTTTCGTTCGCACACCTGAAAGTCGCTTCACGCTTGCTAACTTCATACGGGTCAACCTATTCTCATCACTCGGCGCGCTGAAAATCGGGCTGGACATATTATTTGAGCAGGAGCATGTCAAAATCAACCAGATCCTCGGCCACGGTGGCTTCTTCAAGACCCGGGAAGTCGGCCAGCGAATGATGGCCGCCGCAATGAATGTGCCTGTTTCTGTGATGGAAACTGCAGGCGAGGGTGGCGCTTGGGGCATCGCATTGCTTGCAGCATATATGCTCAGGAAAACGCCAGGTCAACCGCTGGAAGCCTACCTCACCAACCAGGTCTTTGCAGGCCAAAGTGGCACCACGATTGCGCCAATCGAGGCGGATGTGGCTGGTTTTGGAACCTTCATGAAACGCTATAAAAAAGGCCTGGTCATCGAAAGAGCCGCTGTTGATGGACTCAGGTAACAACCATGCTAGATCAGCTAAAAGAACAGGTATTCAAGGCGAATCTGCTGCTGCCCAAATATGGCCTGGTGACCTTCACCTGGGGCAATGTTTCGGGAATTGACCGTGAGCAAGGCTTAATGATCATAAAACCCTCCGGTGTCTCCTACGATGACATGCAGGCCGTTGATATGGTGGTTTTGGATGTGGAAACTGGAAAAGTCGTTGAAGGAAGGCTAAAACCATCCTCAGATACTCCGACCCACCGAGAACTTTACAAGGCATTTCCGAAGGTCGGTGGCATTGTTCACACTCACAGCCGCTGGGCAACCAGTTTTGCGCAAGCAGGTCGCGGCATTACAGCGATTGGCACCACCCAGGCTGATTATTTTTATGGTGAGATCCCCTGTACTCGCATGATGACCACAAGCGAGATCCAAGGCGAGTACGAGCGCGAAACCGGCGTGGTCATCAAGGAAACCTTTGAAGGAAAAGATCCCTGTGCCATTCCGGCCGTCCTGGTTCACAGCCATGGTCCATTTGCCTGGGGTGTGGACGCTCACGATGCCGTGCACAATGCCGTGGTGCTGGAAGAGATCGCCTTTATGAACTTCCACAGCATCATGCTTAATCCAGGGCTTCCACCCATGCAGCAGGATTTACTGGATAAACACTACCTGCGAAAGCACGGCGCAAATGCATATTATGGACAGACAAAACATTCTTAACAAGGAGAATTTCGAATGATCGATTTAAAGCAAAACGAGGTTTGGTTCGTGACAGGCAGCCAGCATCTTTACGGCCCAAAAACTCTTGAACAAGTAGCAGAACATTCGCGCGAAATGGCAGCCTTCCTGGGTGCTTCCACGCATATTCCCACACAAGTGGTTTTCAAACCAGTCCTCACCACACCCGAAGCCATCCGCAATCTGTGCCTGGAAGCCAACTCCGCCAAGAACTGTATTGGCCTGATTACCTGGATGCACACCTTCTCTCCGGCCAAAATGTGGATTGCCGGTCTAAACCTGCTCAACAAACCCTTCCTACATTTACACACCCAGTACAACCGCGAAATCCCCTGGTCTGAAATTGACATGAATTTCATGAACCTGAACCAGGCTGCCCACGGCGACCGCGAGTTTGGGTTCATTGGCAGCCGCCTGCGCCTGAGTCGCAAAGTGATCGTTGGGTTCTGGCGTGATGAAGATGTTCAGGCCAGCATCGGCGTTTGGACACGGGCCGCCAGCGCCTGGGCAGATTCGCAGAGCGGGAAAATTGCCCGCTTTGGCGACAACATGCGCGACGTGGCCGTTACTGAAGGTGACAAAGTTGAAGCACAGATCCGCTTCGGTTATGACGTATACGGATATGGCGTCGGCGACCTGGTCAAAGTTGTCAACCAGGCCTCAGATGTTGAAATTGACAAACTTGTTCAACAATATCTCGAAGAGTACGATGTTGCAGCGGAACTACGGCCCGGTGGCGAACGCAATAGCTCGCTGCGCGAAGGTGCCCGGATCGAAATTGGCATTCGCAACTTTCTCGATGCTGGCAATTTTAAGGCCTTCACCACCACTTTCGAAGACCTGCACGGGCTGGCTCAACTCCCTGGCATGGCAGTTCAACGCTTGATGCGTGATGGCTATGGTTTCGGCGCGGAAGGCGACTGGAAAACGTCGGCGTTGGTGCGAGCAATGAAGGTCATGGCTGCCGGGCTTAAGGGTGGCGTCAGCTTTATGGAAGACTACACCTATCACTTTGCCACCTCAGGCGACAAAGTTCTAGGCGCGCATATGCTTGAAATCTGTGAATCAATTGCCTCCACCAAACCCAGGCTCGATATTTTGCCCCTTTCAATCGGTGGCAAAGCCGATCCGGTGCGCCTGATTTTCGATGCGAACACTGGCCCGGCGATCGGTGCCTCGATTATGGATATGGGGCAACGCTTCCGCATGGTCGCAAATGTCGTCGATGTTGTACCAACTGACCAACCCCTACCCAAATTACCTGTGGCTCGCGCACTGTGGTTACCACGCCCCAACCTGAAGGTAGCTGCCGCCGCCTGGATTTACGCCGGCGGAGCTCATCACACCAGCTTCAGCTATTCACTATCTGCCGAACACCTGCGCGACTTTGCCGAAATGGCCGGGATCGAGTTTCTGCTGATCGACGAAAAAACCAGCGTGGAAGATTTCAAGGACAAATTACGCTGGAATGATTTGTATTACCATCTTTCCAAGGGTCTATAACAATAACATCTTCTCTCCTTTGAACGCAGGCTTCCCAGCTGGTCTGGGAAGCCTGCCAATTTTTCAGGCCAAACATAACCCAGCCCGGTTTTCAATAAATCCCCCCTTTTATCAAATTTCGTTTCGATCCAAGCATTCACATATTTTGCGGTTAAAATATCAAGCAAAGCCCACCTGGCGGGCGACTTACTATATTGATAGGGAGACCAGAATGTTAAAAGGAATACCGCCTGTTATTTCGCCGGAACTATTAAAAATCCTAATGGAAATGGGGCATGGTGATGAATTGGTCATTGCAGACGGTAATTTTCCAGCCGCCAGTATGGCCCAGCGTCTAGTCCGTGCCGACGGCCTGAATGGCCCGGTATTACTGGAAGCCATCTTACAACTCTTCCCCCTCGACCAATATGTTGAACAACCAATTGCCCTGATGGCAGTTGTGCCAGGAGATTCGGTCCAACCAATCATATGGGAAGAATACCGATCGATCATCAAAAATAGTGAACCGGGCTTTAATGACTTTGAATTTGTCGAACGCTTTGCCTTTTACGAACGTGCCAAAAAGGCCTATGCTGTTCTCGCGAGCAGCGAGTTCGCTCTTTACGCAAACATAATCTTAAAAAAAGGCGTGATCAAGGCCTGAAACTTATAATGTAGAGGTCAGATTGATGATCATTCCAGACTGACCTTATTTACGCCACGAGAAAACGATGACAAAAAAAGTGCTAGTAAGCGGTTGCTTTGATCTGTTGCACAGCGGGCACGTCGCCTTTTTTATCACGGCCGCCCAATACGGCGATCTGTATGTTGCGCTTGGCTCCGACAAGACAATATTCGATCTGAAGGGTCGCTCCACGATTAATAATGAACAGGAACGTCTCTTCATGGTCAAGTCGATTTCCTGTGTAAAGGATGCCTTTATCTCCACCGGAACCGGGATTTTGGATTTTGAGCGGGAAATTCGCGCATTGCAACCTGACATGTTGATTGTCAATGCCGATGGGCACATTCCTGAAAAACAAGCGCTTTGCTCTGAACTGGGTATCGAATATGTCATCCTGGAACGCAAGCCCCAGGACGGGCTGGAAGCCCGCTCGACCAGCACTCTTCGTCAGCGTGATACCATGCCTTTTCGCATTGATCTAGCCGGAGGCTGGCTCGACCAACCGTTTGTGTCCGCGCATTATCCAGGCTCAGTGATCACCATTTCACTGGAACCGACCATCGAATTTAACGAACGAAGCGGCATGGCTTCCAGTACCCGACGCTCAGCGCTGGACCTATGGGGGCCAAGGCTGCCAGCCGGAAAACACGAAAAGCTGGCGAGAATGCTTTTTTGTTACGACAACCCACCCGGCACCAGGGTCATATCTGGTGCACAAGACGCCATTGGGATCGTCTTCCCTGGCCTGGCCAGGGCGTATTTCGATGGCGGTTATTGGCCCACAACCATTGAGCATGTCCTGGACGAAAGCCTGTTGCACTTCGTCGAAAGTTCACTCTACCTGGTTTCGCTTGGGCCTCGCTACTCGGAATTTGACGTGCTGGCAGATACAACCTTCAACCCATCCCTGGCCAGGGATCTCGCCATCGCCACTGACCATTGCTGGGAAGCTATCCTGAATCAAGATGTGCTGGGCTTTGGCCATTCGATGCGCGCATCGTTTGAAGCACAAGTCGCCATGTTTCCGCATATGATGAACGATCGAATTGCCAGCCTGATCGATGAATACCGCGACCAGGCTCTCGGCTGGAAACTATCCGGCGCTGGCGGGGGTGGATACCTGATCCTGGTCTCAGAAAAGCCCATCCAAGATGCTGCCAGAGTTGTGGCACGCCGGGAATTTGAATGACAAATTTGTAGATGTTATGTATTCGCAAAAAAACAATACCTAAAATAATTTAAAACTACAACCCTCGGACAACCCAGGTAGTAATTACAGGGTTGATAAATATCAACGATTCCTGAGTGATATCTATCAATCCCGTTTTTGATTTAATTCCCCAACAATCAAAACAAACTACTACTTGTTGAAGCAGAAATAATCGACATGGACGAATAAAGGTATAGGCAGAATTGCCTATATTTTCCAATGGCCGACCCTGCTCGTTTTCATGCTGATCATGTTCGAACTACTGCTCGGACCCTCAGCCGCTCACGACAACTTCGGCACAGCCTTGACCTGGGTGCTCTGGTGGCCGATCATCCCAATCCTATTCCTTTTCCTGGGGCGCTTTTGGTGCGCGATTTGCCCGTTCGCAACCATCAACGACCTGGTGCAGAAATTCGTAGGGAATAATCGTCCGGTTCCAAAGTTTCTAAAAAAATACGGTATCTGGATTATTGATGCCTTGTTCATCTTCGTGACATGGAGCGACCATGTTTGGGGCGTCGTTGAAAACCCACTGGGCTCAGGCTTATTGCTTCTGACGCTGACCACCGGCGTGGTTGCATCGGGAGCATTTTTTGAACGACGCACATTTTGCCGCTATGTCTGTTTCCTGGGCGGTCTCTCCGGTAACTATGCCCGCAACGGCATTCTGCAACTGCGCGGCACCCCTGAAATTTGCTCCACCTGTACGGTGGCAGCCTGCTTCAAAGGAACAGACAAAGCCCAACCATGCCCGTTGTTTGAATTCCCGAAGACAATGACGAGCAGCGCTAACTGCAATATTTGCGCAAGCTGCGTCAAGAACTGCCCGAACGACTCGACCCAACTCACCCTGCGCGCTCCCTCAAAAGAACTCTGGTTTATTCGCAAGCCCAAGTTAGAAGAAGCCTTCCTGTCGGCTGTCATCATGGGGATCGTATTCGTTCAAAACGTAACCATGCTCGAAACATGGCCATCCTTGTTGCACATGTTGGAAAAAGCAGTCGGTACAACCAGCTATTACGTGACTTTTTCGATTTCCTTCCTGATCTCCATGATAATCCCCATCGGTCTGCTTGGATTGGCTTCCTGGGTTGCACAAAAATTTAATGGCGAGACATTGGAGATGAATTTCACCCGCTTTGGTTACGCACTGATCGTGTTGGACATGGCCGGTCACATGGCCCATAATCTCTTTCATTTATTGGCAGAAGGCAAAGCCATCATATTCACCGGTTTGGCTTTCTTTGGGCAGGGCAGCGGTCATGGCCTTTCCACCGCATTGATGGAACCGGCCGTTATCCAGGCTCTGCAGTTTGGCTTGGTCGGGCTTGGTTTGCTGGGGTCCTTATACACTGCCTATCGCATTGCCAAAGCAAATTACAGCCAGGAGAAGTTTTTGGGAACATTCGCTCCCTTTGCTGTATTGATGGTCATACTTGGATTTGTAAACTTTTACTTGTTCGTCCTGCCCATGGCAATGAGGATGTAAGTCATTTTCAATTTTTTTGAAGTGGCGGGATTTCAGCATTGTTGCTGATATCCCGCCACTTCGTATTTACAACATTTCAGTAGACTTATCTGGGGTACCAGATTATGCCGGGCTTTTCAGACACAAGGTACAACAACCAACCTGGTTGGAATTAACTTCTACACCTTCTCTCGTAACCCCATGATTTCACGAGCTTCGTCAGGGCTGGCTGGTTCGCGTCCTATCACCTGAGCAACACACATATCCCACTCAACCATCTCAAAATTTTCCTTTGCCATATCACCGTTTGACACACAGACATTGCCTTCCAACCCCAGCCGCATGTGACCACCGATCAGGCAGCTGGTATTTTTTTTCGCTTTCCTTCAAAAGCACGCAAAACAGGCAAGCTTAACAAAAAACAAAGGTTTTCTTAACAGGTTATGAACATCTCTTTTGTAAGATAAGCTCAATCACAAATGGAGATAAAGATGAAAATCCGGATTATTAAGCAGCTACCCCTTTTTGTTTTGATCGTGCTAAGCGCTTGCTCAAGAAATGCCCCTCCTCCACCACGAGCAGAGCAGCCAACACCGGTTTCCACAGCCATTGTTCGAGAAACTGGCAAACAGATAGTAAGCACCGCATCGCCTATCCTACCAGCCACAAAATCAATCGTAAACGCCAGTACCAACCTGAAACAACTACCTGGCCAATACCTTTTCAGTGAAGGACCCGCCAGCGATGGAAACGGCAACGTTTATTTCTCTGACATCAATGCCGGAAAAATCTATAAATGGTCTGGCAGCACGAATGGCGAAATAAGTGTGTTTGTCGAAGGTCTGAACAAACCCAATGGCTTAATGTTCGACCAAAGCGGCAACCTGGTTGTATGCGAAGGTGGTAATGGTCGCCTGATCGCAATCGACCCGCATGGACAGATCAGCAGTCTGGTTAATCAATATAACGGCACCCGCTTCAACGAACCAAACGATTTGTGGATCGATTCAAAGGGAGGCATCTATTTCAGCGATCCGGCCTATCAACTTCCGGTCGTGCAGGATGGCCAGTATGTTTACTATCTCTCACCAGACCATTCCCAGGTGACCCGTGTAATCAGCGATATGCAGAGACCCAACGGACTGGTCGGTTCTTCAGATGGAAAAACACTGTATGTCTCTGACCATGGCGCAGGGCAAACATATTCGTACGGCATCAACAGCGACGGCAGCCTGGCCAATAAAAACCTGTTCGCCGCGGTCGGGTCGGATGGCATGGAGTTGGACAGCAGCGGAAACCTCTACCTGACCACTCCTAATAAAGTTCAGGTATTGGATGCCGCCGGTAAACCCCTTTTCGACATTCCCCTCCAGGAAAACCCAACCAATCTGGCCTTTAGCGGAGATGATGGTCTGACACTCTTCATTACCGCCCGAAGTGCGGTCTACACAGTGCAACTGACGACCAGCAAGTCTGGTGCTGAGACTGGGACATTCACCCTGACCAGCCCCAACCTGCCTGCCGATAATCGCCTGCCTTCAGAATACACATGTGACGGGGCCAGCTCAACCCTGGCGCTCAGTTGGAACGGTGCGCCAGCCGGCACCCAGTCTTATGCCGTTATCATGCATCACATTCCCCCGACCGGCGATGCACATTGGTACTGGGTGCTTTATAACCTCCCTGCCGATGTCACATCGCTTTCCAAAAACAGCAGCGGAATTGGCACACTGGGTAGCAACAATGTCAATGATCGCAATGAATACACTCCGCCCTGCTCAAAGGGTCCCGAAGACAAAACATATATTTATACGGTCTACGCTCTCTCCGCTCCACCACAGTTATCCTTCAACACCGGCCAGGTCAACCGAGCAGCCCTGCTTGAGGCGATCAAGGATACCACGCTGGCCAGTGCTGAATTAAAGGTAGTGTATGCCCGGCCATGACATCAAATAAAAATCCTGATTACTGGCAAATAAATCAATCAATACAGAAAGTAAATTTTAAGGAGTAAAAATGAAAATTAAACTGTTGTATATCCTGATCATCTTAACCCTGGTGCTCTCTGCCTGCACACGCGGCACGAACAGCCTGGCCCAATCGAAGCAAGCCCCGGCAGCACAACCAGCACAGAGCACATCCCCCACGCAACAAGCCCAGGCAGTACCAGTCGATAAGACTCAAAACCCGTCTAATACCTTAGGCGGAGGCACACCTCCACAAGCCGCCATCGCTGCCTGCAACGCCAAAGCTGTCCAGGATGCCTGTGAATTCAGCTCGGATAAAGGTACAGAGACGGGCGTTTGCGAAACTGTCCAGGAACAACTGGCATGTTCGCCCCAGCACGGGCCAGCAGTTGACGGTCAAGGCGGTGGTGGCGGTGGTGGCAATCAACAAAACGCCCCAAAGACGGATGCCAATGGTTCAGCCTATAACATTGAACAGGCCATTTCAGACAAAGCCCAGGGCATGACGATCTCTTATGACGCCCTGGCCTTTATGACCGGCGATCTACAGGCAGATGCCTTCTTCCCGCCTGGCAAGGTGGCCGATTTCTGGGGCTTCCAGTATTTGCGAGATAATGACCAGAGCCAGATGGGCCACGCCGGTGACTTCTTAACCAGTGCTGCGATGAACATGCTTACCACCCTCAGTGCCGATCAACGTGCCGAGCTGGTTGCGCTGGCTCAGAGCCAGGTGGCATCCATCAATGAGTACGGCTACAAACGCTTCGTCTTAATTGACGCCTTCCGCCGCCTGGTGGATGGGAACCTACCGGCTGGCTCAAGCGAATTGAGCCTGGAGGCGGTCAAGGCTTACTCAGCAGAACTGTACAGGCTGGATGGTGAAATAAGTTTTGCCCGGGCTGAATTAATGGGCAAGTTGATTAACACAATGAGCAGTGATCAAAAAGCCTACCTGGATGCTATGGTTGGTAAAGGCATGAAAGAATGGCCAGTGGTCACGGAGCCGGATGATGTTCACGGCCTCGATCGGGACGTAAAGGTGGCTGTCATGACTTATGCCGCAGATATGTTCTCCTGGTATGCTGGTTCGATCGAAGCGGATGTTTACTTCTGCCCCGAACGTCATGGCACCTACTTTGGGTCGTTCTACCTGAAGGACATCAAGGCTATGAGCGATCCGACCTACTCCATCCCTACCAACCTGACGGGCGACCTGGGCGAAACCATGCTTCAGAAACTAACTCCTGACCAGGCGCAAATCATCACTGGGCTGGTGGACATCCAAAAACCATCCCTCCAGAACATCGTCGCCATCCGGGAACAAATTTCAACCGAACTGCGCAAATTCAAATCAGGCGGAAGTGCCGATAAGGCCACGGTCTTGGGAATGATGGAACAGTATGGTGCCTATGATGGTGAGATCATCTACAACCTGGCTGTCAATTTCTCCAAGGTCAGTCAATCTCTGAGTGATGCACAAAAGACCGAACTGACATCCCTGCGCACAGAGCTGCTTGGCGATCAATCGCACCCGACCGGTACGTATCTGTATTCTCAACCGATCGCCATGCCCCAGATCCCCAACACCGATTTCTTGTTCAAGTAAACCAAACCTGCTGGAATGTTAACGCTGCGCTGATTGCGCACGGTAAAGAGCCATCAACAAAATAGATGAATACAGGAAACCCGACGGATTAATAATTCGCCGGGTTTCCTGGCTTAATTGGGTTAATATTAAGTCATATATGAGAGATTTTTTCCAATGCGCAGGATGATAAACCAGCCTAAAATAAGGCTTCCTCTCATTTATTATTTGAATTAATCTGTGGTAAAACAAATAATTCCACTTCTAAAATATCCCATTAATGGTGCCGGTGTAAATCGACAGAAGGAGATCTATCATGTTCCAAGAATATATCGAAATCCGGGGAGCCCGCGAAAATAACCTGAAGGATGTATCCTTGCGCATTCCCAAGCGCAAAATCACCATCTTTACCGGTGTATCTGGTTCGGGCAAATCGTCAATTGTATTTGATACCCTGGCGGCCGAGGCACGCCGCCAACTCAACGACACCTTCAGCACCTTTGTTCGCACCTTCCTGCCCCGTTATGCTCAACCCGATGCTGATGCAATTGATAACCTGAGCATGGCGATTGTCGTTGATCAAAAGCGCATGGGCGGCGGCCCCCATTCAACCGTCGGGACAATCACTGATATTTATACCGTTCTGCGCCTGCTGTACTCGCGGATTGGGCAACCGCACGTGGGCAATTACAATGTCTATTCCTTCAACGATCCCCAAGGCAGGTGTCCTGATTGCAACGGCCTGGGACGCAAGATCGGGGTAGACCTGGATGCCTACCTGGATACCAGCAAGTCACTCAACGAAGGGGCGATCTTATTCCCTGATTATGCCGTCAACAGCTGGGGCTGGAGCAATGAAATCGCCCAATCTGGGTTTTTCGATATGGACAAAAAACTGAGTGACTTTACCCCCCAGGAAATGAAGTTGCTCCTACACAGTGAACCCCAAAAGGTAAAAGTGCAGTTCGGGGGCAAAATGGTGAACCTCACTTTCGAGGGGATTATCGACAAGTTCACACGCAAATATATTGCCCCTTCCAAATTTACCCCATCCGAACGCACCATGAAATCGGTGGAGCCTTTTATGACCTATGGTCCCTGCACTCTTTGCGGGGGAACACGGCTCAGCCAGGCCGCGCTCAGTTCAAAGATAAACGGCCTCAACATTGCAGAGCTTTCCGCCATGGAAGTGGACGAACTCATCGAGGTAATCAAATCAATACAAGCCCCCGAGGTCGCCCCAATTTTATCCACCCTGACTGAGCGATTGCAATACCTGATCGATATCGGTCTGGAATATCTCAGTCTCAATCGCGAAACAGACAGCCTATCGGGCGGCGAATCGCAACGGATCAAAATGGTCAAGCACCTGGGCAGCAGCCTGGTGGATGTGATGTATGTCTTTGATGAACCAAGTATCGGCTTACACCCACGCGATGTTCACCGCCTTAATGACTTACTGCTAAAACTGCGCGATAAGGGCAATACAGTCATCGTGGTTGAACACGACCGCGATGTAATCAAGATCGCCGACCACATCGTTGATGTTGGCCCCATGGCTGGTAGCGCTGGCGGTACGATTGTCTATGAGGGCAGCTTTGCCGACTTATTACAGGCCGATACGTTGACCGGCAGGTTCATGAAGCATTCCATGCCTCTCAAAAACAGCTTCCGTCCAGCCAAAGGCAAACTGGCGATTACCAATGCTCACGCGAACAACTTGCAGAATGTGAGTGTGGAGATTCCCACCGGTGTACTGACGGTTGTAACAGGCGTAGCCGGATCCGGCAAAAGTTCACTGATTCACCAGGTATTCTTGCGTCAGCACCCAGATGCCGTCGTCATCGACCAGTCCTCAGTAGGTACATCCACCCGCTCAAACCCGGCAACCTACACAGGCATTATGGACGACATCCGCAAAGCCTTTGCAAGTGCCAACAAAGTCAG
Organism: uncultured Anaerolineae bacterium; assembly: GCA_903908605.1. Lineage (GTDB taxonomy): Bacteria > Chloroflexota > Anaerolineae > Anaerolineales > Villigracilaceae > UBA5195. The sequence goes on along the minus strand of CAIVSQ010000572.1, from coordinate 2,547 downwards.
TCCTTCGTTGTTTAGTTTCAATTCTGCAGGAGCCTGCGAAAACTGCCAGGGGCTAGGGTTTATTTACACCGACCTGGCCTTCCTGGATGAGGTCAAAACTCCCTGCGAAGTCTGCGAGGGAAAGCGCTTCAGGGACGATGTGCTTGCCTATAAACTCAACGGGAAATCAATCACAGACGTGCTGGCAATGAGTGTGGAACAAGCCCTGGGCTACTTTACAACCAAGGATATCCTGCCCAAGCTGCAGGCCCTGAGCGCTGTCGGCCTCAATTACCTCACTCTCGGTCAGCCGCTCAGCACGTTATCGGGCGGCGAATGCCAGCGTATCAAGCTGGCGACTGAGCTGCACAAAAAAGGCAGTGTCTATGTAATGGATGAGCCGACAACCGGCTTGCACATGTCGGATATTGGCCATTTACTGGAGGTCATCAACCGGCTGGTTGACACAGGCAATACCGTGATTGTGATTGAGCACAACCTGGATATCATTAAAAACGCTGATTGGATCATTGATTTGGGACCTGAGGGCGGGAACAAGGGCGGGAAGGTTGTCTTTGAAGGAACGCCTAGGCAACTGCTGGATGCGCCCCATTCGCTTACCAGCACGGCCCTGCGTAATGCAGTCAACCAACCCTGGTAAATGGCTTTCATTTCAAGTTTCAAAAATCTGCACATAATTCCGCCGGGGCTGGCATTGTGCCGATTTTTAATTGTTAGCTATTGATGCTTATCTCCGAAATATTCAAACAACCTGTTGCCAAATCTGGGGAAATGAGGCAGAATATGAATTCGCTAGGTTCAAACATCGGACGATTGATACTACGGAGAAACCCATGGAAAAGTTGATCACCCTGGTCTCGCAAAATGAAGATTGGATATTGAAACGTGTGGTCGAGTATGCCAAGGTTCACGAATACACCAGATATACCTCCACATTGATCGAAGCCTGGCGCATTTCAATTGCATCATTAAATGTCGCCATGGTTGCCACTGTACGGTCAGACGAACAAATTCTTCCACCCAGTTTGGATGACAAATTCAATGAAACCGCTCTCGACCGATTCAGCATCGAGGAAGTTCACAAACACCGCTCACGCGGCATCACCCTGGGAATGTTCCTCGGGCTGGTTAAATATTACCGGCGGAGTTATTTTGACCTTGTAAGAGAACAAAACCTTGACCCCAAAAGCGAACGTGAGTATTTTATCTTTCTCGAACGTTTTTTTGACCGTTTCGAAATCGGCTACAGCGTTGAATGGAACGCACTGAATGCCAACCAGGCTGCGGATGAATTGCGAAACCAAAATCGGGTATTAACCAATGAGAAAAATAAATACCTGACAATTTTTGAAAGCCTATACGATCCGGTTATTTTGCTCGACGCTAACAACAACATCGAAAATATCAACCAGGCTGCCGCTGAATTATTCCAGGCCCACAACTTGCCCGCGCACCGCTATTATGACCAACATCCAGCTGACCAAGCCTTTCCCTGGCTGGCTCATGAAATTGCATTCTTTTCTCAGGGCTCCGACCAGGAATTAATTGTGGTCAAAACCCTGCAAACAGCGAATGACCGCCGTCACTTTGAAGTCAAGATGAAACGCATGCTGGATGTCAGCGAAAAATATCGTGGAACAGTCTTGATTTTAAATGACCTGACCGAGCAATTAAAAAAAGAGGAAGCCATCACCCTCAACCGGGCCATTCAACGGTGGGTCAATACATTGATTGACCTTAGCCACCAAATTTCCAGTGGCATCCAGACCGATAACATACTCATCAGCGCAATGAATGCGCTCTACAGCCTGACCACTCCCGAAGCCGCTGTGCTGGGTATGTGGGAGGCGGAGGTAGGGCAGTTTCGAATTAATTACATGGTAAGTGCCAATGGCGCTGAAAAAACCGATCAGATCTATATCCCCCTGGATGACAAAACCAGCCCTGAAACCGACCAGCCGGCGTTTCCATTTCAAAAAAACGCCATTACGCATGTTTTTTCAATAATTTTAAAAACGAACGACCAAACCATCGGGCGTTTATGGGTCGGACGCACCCAAAATGCACCGTTCACACCTTCTGAAAAAGTGGTCATTGAGAGTATCGCCCAACAAATGACGATTGCGATTGAAAATGCATTATTGACCACCCAGATCCAATCAGGAGCCATCGTGGAAGAACGCGCGCGACTGGCAAGGGAAATGCATGATGGCTTGTCGCAAATACTCGGGTTTCTCAGCCTGGAAATGCAATCGCTCGAATTACTGGTACATCAGGGAAAAATCGATGAAACCCTGGCAGAACTAACACGTGCACGAGCCCGAATTCGCAACGCACAGGCCGAAGTACGCGAAAACATCCTCAGCCTGCGCTCGGCCTTATCCAAGGACGGCCAGGCCATCCCCTTCCTGTGCGATTACATCCGTGAATTTGGACAGCAAACCGGTATCGAAACACAAATCGTTTGCGATGAATTACCAAAAGGAAGCCTGTTACCCATCTGTGAAGTACAGTTGGTACGTATTGTTCAGGAAGCGCTCACCAACG
>CAIVSQ010000571.1 GCA_903908605.1 uncultured Anaerolineae bacterium | reverse complement strand
GCGGGTCTTGGGAAGTTTGTCGATCCACCTTACTTCTTCGGGCCTCGCGATTGGACCAAGGTGTTTGGCGACATGCTGTCGAAGTTCTTCGGCCAAGTCTTCCGAAGGGGAAAATCCGGGTTTAAGCTGGACAAAGCAGAAAATTGCTTGGCCCTTCACTTCGTGAGGTAGGCCGATTGCAGCTGACTCGGCAACTGCTGAGTGAGTGATCAGGGCAGATTCGATCTCAGCTGTTCCCAGGCGATGCCCTGATACCTTGATGACATCATCAACACGACCGATGATCCAATAATAACCATCACGGTCCCGGCGGGCTGAGTCGCCTGTCATGTATTTCCCAGGAAACTTACTCCAGTAAGATTTGACATACCGATCCGGATCGCCATAAATGGTGCGTAACATCGAGGGCCAAGGATTCTTGAGAACCAGGTAACCTTCAGCACCATCAGCGACAGGGTTGCCTTCTTCATCGACAATTTCTGCTTCTTGCCCAAAGAAGGGGCGGGTGCCTGAGCCTGGCTTGAGTGGCACAGATGGGGTCGGAGTAATCATGAATGCGCCAGTTTCAGTTTGCCACCAGGTATCAATGATTGGACAGCGTTCCTTTCCGATTACTCGATGGAACCATTTCCAGGCTTCAGGATTAATCGGCTCGCCCACAGAACCTAGCAGGCGTAAGGAAGAAAGATCGTGTTTGTTTGGCCAGGCTTCCCCAAACCTCATTAATCCGCGGATGGCTGTGGGGGCTGTGTAAAAGATGGAGATACCATAGCGCTCAATGAGCTGCCACCAACGATTCGGATACGGGAATGATGGGCCACCCTCAAACATGAACGTTGTAGCGCCATTGATCATTGGACCGTAAACAATATAGGAGTGACCGGTTATCCAGCCTGGGTCGGCTGTGCACCAAAATCGGTCTTCGTCAGAGATATCGAAGGCATATTTCAGTGTCGAATACGTGCCAACCATATAACCACCATGTGTGTGCAAGATGGCCTTGGGCTTGCCAGTGGAACCACTGGTGTAGAGAATGAAAAGCGGGTCTTCTGCATCCATGACTTCTGTAGCACATTTGCCATTCGCAATTGGAAGCGCGCAAAGATCGTGGTACCAGTGGTCCCGGCCAGCATCCATGGGAATTTCATGACCAGTACGTTTGACAACAATGACATTCTCAACCGATGGGCAGTGTCTGAGAGAGTCATCCACGATGCGCTTGAGTTCAACCAGCTTGCCGTTCTGGTAAGACCCGTCACACGTAATCACTAACTTGGATTCGCTGTCGGCAATGCGACCTTGTAACGCATCAACTGAAAATCCCCCGAATACAACCGAGTGGATTGCACCAATTTTTGCACAGGCAAGCATGGCAAAAACAATTTCGGGAACGCGGCCCATATAGATAGTGACGCGATCACCCTTGATAACCCCCATGGCTTTAATGATATTTGCCATGCGAGATACCTCACGGTTGAGTGCATAATAGGAAAATGTTCGGTCGATCTTGCCGTCTTCGCTTTCCCAGATAAGGGCTAGCTTATTTTTTCGGTAAGTTTTTAGATGACGGTCGATGGCGTTATAAGCGATATTGGTTTTAGCACCTACAAACCACTTATAAAAAGGCTTGTTGGAATCATCCAGGACCTGGTCCCATTTTTTAAACCATTCTAATTCTTCGGCTTCCTTTTCCCAAAAACCAGCAGGATCATTTCGAGCAAGCTCAGCGGTTTTATCCCAGTCCTTGATCCTGGTCTGAGCGATGATTTCATCTGAAGGGAAATAAACATCCCCTTCCATATCATGTTTTCTATCTGACATAATAAGATCCTCCTCCGATGACGATTGTTGAAAAAATTGGAATCAGTTAAAAAAAGAACTGGTAATTGATATACCAGTATCACACCAAGTTATTTTTCCAGACAGCCTGGATGATGATTGACTGTACAAGGATCAGGACTTATTAATCAGCAAGAATATTATAAGATAACCTTCACTGATCAAAAGGATATTTAAGTATACCCTACACTAATAAATTAATTGTAAACAATTTTCCTTGCCGGAAAAATTAGCGGAAAATATTGACAAAACTAATCCCCTGGTTTATCATATACATACCCCACCCCCCTGGGGGGGGTATGAGGATATGTAATGAGAGAAGACCAAACACTAAAGCGATTAAAAACCATTGAGGGCCACATGCGTGGGGTTATTCGCATGGTTGAGGAGGATGAATACTGTATTGATATCATCCGGCAGATACAGGCTATTCAATCCGCATTAAATAAAGTCAGTAGTGGCATCCTGGAAAACCATTTAAATTCCTGTGTAACCACCGCAATCCAGGGTGATGATACTAAAGAGCGAGAAAGAGTTCTGAAGGAAATTTCTGAAGTATTTTCCATGGCAAACAAAGTCTAAATATTCAAAGGAGAATCATAATGACAACTGTAACTTATTCTGTTCCGAACATTTCTTGTGGGCATTGTGTTCACACCATTCAAACTGAATTGGCGGATCTTGCTGGCGTGAAAATTGTAAATGCCAATGCTGATACCAAAAAGGTTGAAGTAAGTTTCGATTCACCAGCATCTGAAGACGCGATCAAGGCTTTGCTGGCTGAGATAGACTACCCGGTCGCCGCCTAAGTAAATTATTTTATTATGTAAGGGGCGCAGCGCCGTGTGGATTCCATTCGGTCTGTGCCCCTTTGTGTTTATTTGGAGAAAAATGTCAGAGACAAAGCATTTGGTCTTACCAATAACTGGAATGACATGCGCTAACTGCGTGGCTACCGTAGAGCGTAATCTAAAAAAACTAGATGGAATGGGTAGCGCTGTCGTTAATCTATCCTCCGAACGTGCCACTGTTGAGTTTGATGCTGATAAACTCAATCTTGGTCAGATTATAGGACGGGTGGAGCGAGCTGGATATGGTATCGCCACCGGCGAAGCTGAGCTTGTGATTATGTGTTTATCTGACGCCAATGATGCCATTCGCCTTGAAACCGCTTTGTTGAAGCTGAATGGTGTTCTTGAAGCTCAGGTGAGTATCGCCACAGAGAAAGCCCGAGTCAAATACGTTCCTACCATCGTTTCGCAATCAGAAATTCGCAAGCAAGTCTCTGCCACAGGATTTGAAGTCCTCGAGCTGGGTGGCGATGCGCAGGATGTCGAAGCAATTGCCCGTGAAAAAGAAATTACCGTGCAATTTGAGATGCTTTGGGCTGGTTTGTTGTTTACTGTACCGCTCTTTTTATTGTCAATGGGGAAGGACTTCGGCCTTCTTCCTGAATTTTTCTATATCGGCAATCACAATGCCATGGCTCTCGAGATGGGTGGTATGCACCCTGCGCAGCCCTGGTTTAATTGGTTGCTACTAGTATTGGCTACCCCTGTACAGTTCTATGTCGGCTGGCAGTATTACGTCGGGGCTTTCAAGTCATTACGAAACCGCTCCGCCAACATGGATGTTTTGATCGCTATGGGTTCTTCCGTGGCTTATATTTACTCCATTCCAGTGACATTGGGTTTGCTTGATGGTCATGTATATTTTGAAACGGCTGCCGTGATCATTACCCTCATTCGCCTAGGTAAATACCTGGAGGCGCGAGCAAAAGGTCGTACCAGTGATGCCATTAAAAAATTAATGGGCTTGCGAGCGAAAACTGCTCGAATTTCTCGCGATGGTCATGAAATTGAAATACCCGTTGATGATGTTCGTATTGGTGACTTTGTCATAGTGCGCCCTGGGGAAAAATTCCCTGTCGATGGTGTGGTTGTTGATGGGCGTTCGTCTGCCGATGAATCCATGCTGACCGGGGAATCACTCCCAGTTGAAAAAGGCCCAGGGGATCCGGTAATTGGCGCAACGATCAATAAATTGGGGATGATCAAGTTTGAGGCTACCAAGGTTGGCAAGGAAACTGCGCTAGCTCAAATTGTTCGCCTGGTTGAAGATGCTCAGGGAAGTAAAGCGCCTATTCAAAAAGTTGCCGATCAGGTCTCAGCGATCTTTGTTCCATCGGTAATTGCAATTGCAGCGTTGACTTTTGTTGGTTGGTATTTTTTTGGTCCGCAGCTGGCTATAAATTCAGCCCAGACAGTTTTTACTCGGGCTCTAATTAACATGGTAGCCGTGTTGGTAATTGCCTGTCCGTGTGCGATGGGGTTGGCAACCCCAACTGCTGTTATGGTGGGAACCGGGAAGGCTGCTGAGTTGGGGATACTTTTTAAAAACAGCGAAGCGCTTGAACGTGCTGGTAGTGTCACAACTGTGGTATTGGATAAAACTGGTACTGTGACAAAAGGCCAACCTTCGGTGACTGACATTGTCACGGATGGCTCTGTTGAAGATGTCGTACTGCTTTCCTTGGCTGCTTCGGTAGAAAAAGGTAGTGAGCATCCGCTGGGGGAAGCAATTTGGGCTGAAGCCACGAATCGCGGCATCGAACTATCGGCCATCTCGGGTTTTACTGCTCAAGCGGGCTATGGTGTTCAAGCTGAAGTGAATGGACGGGTGGTTTCGATTGGTAACTTGCGCATGATGCAAGCGCGTAATTTTGGTTTGAATAGTTTGGAGAGTGTTGTCAGTCGTTTACAGGATGAAGCCAAGACAGCCATGCTCGTTGCTATCGATGGGCAGGTTCGTGGTGTGATTGCTGTCGCGGATGTGGTCAAGGATGGTTCGGCTGAGGCAGTCAGGGCCATGCATGAAATGGGATTGAAAGTAGTCATGATTACTGGCGATAACCAAAAAACTGCCAATGCAATTGCGCGCCTGGTTGGAATTGATGCTGTGTTAGCGGAAGTTTTGCCAGAAGGAAAATCTTCAGAAATTAAGAAGTTGCAAGATGCTGGTCAACATGTAGCCATGGTTGGTGATGGAATCAATGATGCGCCAGCCCTCGCTCAGGCGGATGTCGGTTTGGCGATTGGTACGGGAACAGATGTCGCCATGGCCGCAGCGCCAGTAACTTTGATCAGCGGCGATTTGCGCAGCGTGGCGAGGGCCGTCCTTCTCTCGCGGAAGACACTCCTCTCTATCAAGCAGAACTTGTTTTGGGCATTCTTTTATAACGTAGTCTTGATACCTGCTGCTGC
>CAIVSQ010000570.1 GCA_903908605.1 uncultured Anaerolineae bacterium | reverse complement strand
TCCACCCATCCATTCGCAAGTAGCCATCTTGGGTAAGGTAGAAACCCCCGCCATCTACGAGCTTAAAGACAACTCAGAAACCATTGGCAGCCTGATTAAATTTACGGGCGGCTTACCCGTGGTTGCCGACCAACAAGTCGCTACCCTGCGACAAATTGATCCCACCAAAAAACCTTCAGTTGTTGAAACTACGATGGCACTCGATGGCCAGGCACTCCAAAGAAAATGGGATAGAGGCGACATCCTCACGGTCTTGGGTGTTTCAACCAGCATTCCGATGGCCAAGCGCAATGTCTTGGTCACCATTGATGGCGAAGTCAAAAAGCCGGGCACCTATCAAATGAAATTCGGTGATACAACTCAGGACTTAATAGCTAAAGCGGGTGGCATCACCGACCAGGCCTACCCCTATGCGACCGCCTTTTATCGTCAGTCGACCCGTGTCAAGCAAACTGAATCCTACGCAAGATTATTGGTGCGGATGGAGGCCACCGCAAAAGCGCAGGCTTCCACTATGGCCCAAAATGCTGGCGGCGGGAGTGTACCTGGTGGCAATGAGGCAGCCATGATTGCCCAGCGCAACCAAGCTGCATTCGCGGCAGCCCAGGGACAGATTGCGCGTCTTAAGGCCTTAAAACCAGAAGGACGCATTGCGCTTAATGTAGATCCCACGGACGAGACCGGTGATACGATTCCTGATTTAGCATTGGAACCGGGCGATCGTTTAGTCATCCCCGGAAAAATGGACTTTATTCAAGTCTACGGCTCGGTCAATATCGAGACCTCACTCTTATATAAACCAAACACAACTGCGGGCGACTACCTTAAAGTGGCTGGTGTGCAAAAAGAGGCGGACACCGATGCTATCTTTATTCTTCGTGCGGACGGCATGGTCACCTCGGACGACAACTCCTTTTTTGGCAGCGACACCACTGGCAAAAAAATCTACGCGGGTGACACCGTGGTTGTTCCCGAGCGCTTAGATCGCGAGACCAAGTACAACGCCTTCATGCGCGGCCTCAAAGACTGGACCCTCATTTTAGGTCAGTTAGGCCTAGCAGCAGCAGCCATTCACGTGCTGTCTAACTAAAACTGCCAACATAAAGCCAATAGAAAAGCACGCGTGAGCTCCGTAGACCAAAACAATAATCCAGAGTTAGATCAAGACGATGAGGGCGCCATCTCGCTCATCGAGATCGCCACCACGATCGGACTGCACAAATACACCATCGCCAAAATCACGGGCGCCATTACGCTCATCACGATAGTGGTCAGTCTGATCCTCACGCCGATGTTCACGGCCAAGACCCTCTTCGTGGTCCCAACGCCAGTACAAGGCGCCAGTGCAGCGCAGATGCTAGGTAACCTGGGCGGCATTATGGGCGGGGGTGGAGCGGCCAGCCTCTTGGGAGGCGGCAAATCACCAGACGAGATGTACCTTGAGTTTTTAAAAACCAAGCTCATTCAAGACGAGCTGATCAAAGAGTTTGACCTGCAAAAGCGTTACGACAAAAGTTCGCTTGAAAAAACCGAAAAAGAGCTCAAGAAACGCACCAAGCTTACTAGCCTCAAAAAGGCCGGCCTGATTTCGATTGAGATCGAGGATGAAGACCCTAAGGTCGCTGCTGAGATGGCCAATGCCTATGTCACCCTGCTCAAAGGCATGATGGAAACAATGGCACTGACCGAGTCGGGTCAGCGTCGCGAGTATTACAAACAAGAACTCATCCGCGCCAAAAAGGAACTCGACGGGGTGACCGACTACCGTGACATGAAGGTGCGTGAATCCGTCCTAGCAGTCATCCTCAACCAATTAGAAGTAGCAACCTTGGATACTGCCCGCGAGTCACTGATCCAGGTGGCTGAAGTGGCCGTGCCACCTGAAAAGAAGAGCTTTCCAAAACGTGGTTTGATGGTCTTATTGTCAGCAATTGGTGGCCTCTTGATTTCCATCTTGTACGTACTGGTCAAAAAGAGCTTTGATACCGCGCAAGAGAGCCCGCAAGAGCGAACCCGCTGGCATCAACTCAAGGCGGCCTGGAGTATGAACTTGAAGCGCAATAGAGCCAAATGATGGTGGTCAGATCAATCCAGTCATTGCAAATCGCCCCTCAACAAAAGGGTGCGGAAGTATGTGCGCGAACGCGCGTTAGCGTGCTTTAGTTTATTTACAAATGAAGTTATTTTTCAAGTTCAAGAATTAAGGCTAATGAATTTACAAAAAATGAATCGCAAGATAATAATTTATTTAGCTGGTGGGCTTGGAAATATTCTCTATCAATTAAATCATGGTTACAACTTAGAAATAAGTGGATATATAGTCGAATATAGAGATTATCTCTTAAGGAAAAATATATTTACAATAATCGGTGGTTTCACTATACACAACTCAATTGATCATTTGAAGGAGCTTGAATTTTACGAGCAGAATATAATAAAAAAAGGTAATTGTATAGATGTGGCCTTGATTTTAATATCCAAATATTTAAAAAGAAAAGTATTTGGCTGTAGGTATTACGGAAAATTGAATAGTGACTTGGGAGGAAGTAAAAAGTTATTTGGGTACTTTCAATCACCAAAAGAAATAAATATTACTTTGAAAGAGCACTTAGTAGAGGTTATCAATAAAAAATATGAGCATGTTAAGTTGAAAAATCAAAGTAGTGTGGTAGTTCATTTCAGGGGTGGAGATTTCATAAAAAATAGAGCAGTAATAGATGCAGCACACTACAAAAAAGAGTTAGAAGGAATTGATAGTATTTATATAGTTACTGATGATGTTATTTATTGTGAAAATTATTT
>CAIVSQ010000569.1 GCA_903908605.1 uncultured Anaerolineae bacterium | reverse complement strand
GAATACCTGAAACGGCGGAACTTCATGGCCCTCAAAAACGGACTTGCCGACCGCGTGGTACCGCACACCTGCACCGTGAAGAGCAGCGTAAACGAGTCGCCTTTGCAATTCAGAAGGGCGATTTACAGAAAAAAGTTCGGGTTAAGCGAACTGCCAACCTGGTGCTATTTCTTGTCGATGCTTCCTGGTCAATGGCCGTAGCGGAAAGAATGAATGCGACCAAGGGCGCGATACTTTCGTTGCTTACAGATGCCTACCAGCGTCGTGATCGTGTTGGGTTGATCGTTTTTCAAAAAGACCGGGCTACCCTGGTGCTACCACCAACCAACAGTGTGCAACTGGCTCAAAGGGCTCTGGTTGATATTCCAGTTGGCGGAAAAACACCGTTATCGGCAGGTTTGCTGATGGCTGCGGATGTTCTTTTTCGTGAGAAACACACCCATCCTGATGTGGAACCATTGTTGATTATCATGACCGATGGTGCCGGGAATGTGTCGGTGGGACCCATGCCACCACAGGAAGAGTCATTCCATTTCGCAGAAATGATTGCCCAAGAAAAGGTGAGAAGCCTGGTGATCAATATGGAGCATGTGGCTTTTGACCAGGGATTGGCCAAGCTATTGGCAGATCATTTACGTGCCCCTTGTTTTGCGTTGAGTGAAATCAAGGCGGAAAACCTCTATAATACAGTCCGGCAGGAAATGGGAAAATAAGCAATAAGCATTGTTGGCGGCATGTTGCTATGATGGACTGAAATTGATGAATATAAAAAGGCTTGCCATAACGGGAAGCCTTTTTGTTTTTGTGCAGGTATTTTTGTTTGGATTTAAAGGGTTTTTAGTAATGCTTGGCGGCTGTTCCGCAAACGATCGGACACCAGGTTGGCAATCCTGTGCATCACCTTGAAGCCAGCCTCAGGATTGCTGGCGAGGATATCGAGGAGTTCGTTTCCTGAAATTGTCATAATTTTGCTGTCTTCGTCGCAAATAGCAGAGGCGGTGTAGTAATGGGGGGAGACAAGGCCAGACCAACCGAAGCATTCGTTTGATTTTGAAACAAATGATACCGTGATGCTATCGGGTTTTGTCATTATGTTGACTCGCAGGGCAACGCCGCCCGCGATGAGAAAATGTAATTTATCCGCTTTTTCGCCTTCGCGGAAGACGGTTTGCCCTTCGCTAAATGCATGCTCGTCGCTGACGGCAGCAATTTTTTCCAAGACATCAGTGGATAAATCTTTAAATAAAGGAAAACCTGCAATTGATGCCGATTTGACCATGAACGACCTCCAAAAAGTAATCAGGATGATAAGACGACCAGCTGTTAAGCTACTATTATAGGGTAAACTGTATGCAAAATCAATCTGGATTTACCGGTAAAAACCGGAATTGAAAATTACAATGAATACCCCCTCTTTTACCCCGCGACCATCCCAAGCCAATATACTAAAATACCAAGGCGGTACCATGGGTATCTCTGCCGTTCCGGGCAGTGGGAAAACCCATGTATTGAGTGCACTTGCTGCTCGCATCATCTCATCTGGGATGCTGGGGCCTGATCAGGAAATATTAATAGTCACGTTGGTAAATTCCGCCGTGGAAAATTTTTCCACCAGGATTGGCGGTTTTATTCACGCCCAGGGATTGATCCCGCATATCGGTTACAGGGTGAGGACTTTACATGGGCTGGCTCACGATATTGTTCGTGAAAATCCCTCGCTGTTAGGTTTGGATAGCCGCTTTGCCATCATCGATGAACGTGAAGCAGAATATATTCGTAAGGCTGCTGTAAATGCATGGTTATCTGCGCACATCAACGACCTGGATGTGTTGTTGGATTCAGGAATAGAGCCGGATAAACGCGATTGGCTTCGACGGGATAAATTGCCCAACCTTGTGAATGACATTGCAACTGCCTTTATCCGCTCTGCAAAGGATTTTCGGCAAACCCCTGAGGGTGTACGTAACCGTTTGGACGCGTCAACGCCGCTCCCGTTGGCAGAAATTGGATGGGATATTTATACGAACTACCAGCGTGCGTTAGCATACCGTGGAGCAGTGGATTTTGATGATTTAATCCGCCTTGCTCTTGATGCCTTAACTATATCGCCTGACCTGTTGACTAGGTTACGGGGTAGATTTCCATTCATCCTTGAGGATGAAGCTCAAGATTCGAGTTCTCTGCAAGAGCAAATATTGGGCCTGTTATCCAGTGGAAACTGGGTGCGGGTGGGAGATCCCAACCAGGCAATATTTGAGACATTTACAACGGCGAAACCAGAATACCTTTTGCGGTTTATCGAGCAGGCAGATATTAAGTGTGATCTACCTGTTTCCGGCAGATCGCAGCCTGCCATTATTCGCCTGGCGAATCACCTGATTGATTGGGTGCGTACTGACCATCCATCGATCGAATGTCGAGATGCGCTTACTCCTCCGTATATTCATGCGACACTGGAGGGTGACCCGCAACCCAATCCTGCCGAGAACCTGGCGGGAATTTTCATGGTTGGGAAAAAATACTCACCAGATGAAGAGATTCGCGCTGTGGTTAAATCGCTTGAGAAGTGGATTCCCGATAACCTGGATAAAACTGTGGCAGTGCTTGTGCCAACCAATAAGCGTGGGTCGGATCTCACGGCAAAATTGAAAGATGCAAAAATCGATTATATCGAGTATCTTTCCAGTTCTTCATCAACCCGGGCTGCGGCTGGCGCATTGAGTTATATTGTATCTTTCCTCTCTGAATCGACTTCTCCAGTCCGCCTGGCCAAGGTTTACCAGGTGTGGCGCCGTGCCTGGCGTGAGGATGAAAATACCAGGCGATTTTATGATCGAATCGATGAATTGATCCGGAAGTGTAATCATGTTGAGACTTACCTTGCTCCGCATTCAGGAAATGACTGGTTGGTGAGCCTGGCGAGCACGGAACCGGAAGATGTTATTATTGAGTTAAAACAATTCAAGGAATTGGTTGGACGTTGGTTGGGCGCCACTCTTTTGCCAATTGATCAGTTGATATTAACACTCGCCCAGGATATTTTTTCGGAACCGGCGGATCTGGCGCTTGCCCATAAATTAGCGATGGTATTACGCCAGGCATCGAACGATCACATGGATTGGCGATTGCCAGATTTAAGTGCAGAATTGGTTGTGGTGGCAAAAAATGAACGCAAGTTTATAGGATTTAGCAGCGATGATTCTGGGTTTGATCCCGAAAAATATAAAGGCAAGGTTGTTGTTTGCACCATGCACAAGGCAAAAGGTTTGGAATGGGATCGGGTATATCTTATGTCTGTTAATAGCTACGACTTCCCTTCTGGCGAGCCAGGTGATTCGTATCAATCGGAGAAGAAATTCGCTCGTGGTGGTTTAAATCTTCAAGCTGAATCGGTTGCCCAGCTTTCAAATGCGCTCTCAACTGGAGAG
>CAIVSQ010000568.1 GCA_903908605.1 uncultured Anaerolineae bacterium | reverse complement strand
GGTTGATATACGGCATCAGCCCTTGTTCGGCGGTGCATTTTAACACCTGGCGGGTGTTGGCATCCGTCATGCGGCAGTTGGTCAATGCATAAGAATTCACCCCAATGCGAACCGTGCCGCTGTAGCTTTTAAAATCGCCTATAACATGGAAGACAAAGACGACACCTTTTCCACTGATGGCCTGTGCACCGATCAGTGTGATGTTTTCCAGGCCCTCTGCGCGGACAGTGCTAACATGCCCACCGAACATGGATACCAGCAATGCCAATGCCAGGACAACGAACACGAACGTTTTCTTCATATATTCTCCTCATTGAGTAGAGTACCAATGGTATTTCTTTGAGTGTTGCCATACACGGGGTAAAATAGATTATAGAATAATTTCGCGCGAATGGATAATCGAGATCTTAACAAATACGCAAAGTTTTGTTTATCCCCCCAGTCCGGAGCAAGCACTAAAACAAGCGGGCCAGTTGGCTGGCCCGCTTGTGAGATACCATGTTTTTCAGTCACTCAACGGCCCGTAATAGCCGGGGCCTTTCCAATGCAGGAAGAAGGAAGGCGGTATATGCGGGTCACCCGGCAAGATCAAGCGATAATCGGAAATATGCCCACCGGGATCTATGAGCTTGATCATGTCACCAGTCACGGGTTTGTCACTCTGACAATGAGTGCCCCACGAATAATAACTACTTGGAAACAGCGGCTGGGGGCCTTTGAAATTACTGGTGTAAACAGGGTAGCAATATTCACCCACCGGGCGAATGAGGGCAGAGGAGCTAAAGCCGTTGATCGTAACGGTGGCCCACTGGCCAACATAGGGCATCAGGCCTTTTTCGGCCGTGCATTTAAGCACCTGCCGGGCGAGGGCCTCTGTCATGTGGCAGCCGGTCAATTTATAGTTGTTGACTCCAATGCGGACGGTGCCGGCGTAGCTGTTAAAATCGCCAACGACCTTAAAGATAAACACCACACCCTTGTGGCTGACGGCCTGTATCCCCAGCAGCGAGATGTTATCGCCGCTATCTGCGCGGGCGCTGCTTACCTGCATGCCAGACATGGAAATCAGCAAGATCATGGCCATGAAGACGAGTAATAATTTTCTTTTCATTTCATCTCCTTTCAGAATGAACCGCAGTGGCTTGCAAATTATTTCACGAACTTACAAGTCAGTATACTTCACTTTACTATAGGCGCATCGGTGGTAACTGACTTATTGATTAGATTCTCTTATTTTATCTTCAGGCAGCTATTAATGTCATTTGAGGAATTTATACCGCAGGGGTGGGGAAAAAGAAATTAAAAAACCTCCTTGTATCTCCGCCCTTCCTCCGTGAATCTCCGTGTCACCGAATTTCGTCCATCCATAAAACCCTTACACGGAGCTCGCTGAGAATGCACCGGAGGTACACCGAGAAAACCATTTTATAAAGCCTCTGTGAATCTCCGCCCTTCCTCCGTGTCCCGCTCTTTATGCGAGCCATATTCTTTTCTTTTTAAGTTTTTCAGGCCAGGCATGCCTGGATGGCGTGCCTGGCCTGATATTCGTGTTTACGTCCTCAGCCCGGGTTTACGGAATTATGTAATGAATGGTGAGTGAGGGATACCCACCGTTTGCAGCGTCGCCGATGAAGAAACGGGCCAAATCAATCTTGTTGTTATTATTGTCATCGATCTTGAAACGCAGGCGGAAATCGGTCACCCCGGAGCGGTTGATCAATTTGAATTGCTCCTCCTTCAGGGTCATGATGTACCAACCAGGTTTGCCGTCTTCAGCCACCAGGGCACCCACCGAGGCTTCATCGGCTGGTCCTTCGAAATCCTGGATATCCATGAACATGGATGACCCAAACGAGCCCTTCTTGATATCTACCTTCAGCCCGCCAAAGGACGTCAGGGGATTGATACCGATGGTTTCTTTCAGCTTGACCCTGAGGGTAACATTGAGGATGACGGCATTATCGGGTATGGATCCGGTGCCAAAGGAGAGGATCGAGCGGTACTGCCGGTTGAGTTGGTCATCACCCACCTGCAGGTACCTGACATTGCCTTGATTGACAGCGCCGCCCCGGTTGCCGTTCTCAGCTGATTCAAGCACCCAACCACTGCGGTCTGGCGAAGCAGTCAGCCAGGCGTTGCGATCCATGGTGTATTTCTGACCGCTGTTAAAGGTTGCCGCCAGGGCATTACCCGCCACGTCGCGGATGTTGCCAATCGTCCCCAGGTCCAGGCGCAATGTGCCGGACTTGCTGCCAGTGCTAACGGTGACCCGGTAGGTATCTGAGGCCACAATGGCTGCGGGTGCCAGGGTAGCAACAACCACATTGGTTACGGCTGCATCCTCCACACCCACTGCGGTCAGGCGGAAATTACTCTTGGTGACACCGGTGACACTCTCAGAGAAGGTCACCAGGAAATGGACCGTAAGGGCCTCGCTGGGGTTCGAGTCCACACGGGTGATGGATTGGACCGTTGGTTTGGTGAGATCGACCAAAAAGGATTGGTAGGCCGTGCTTGAACCATCGGCATAGGTATAGCCATAGGAATTTTTAGCACGCACCATCCAGTAGTAGGTACCAGCGCTCAGACCGTTCAACGATTTGCTGGTAGCGGTGTTGTTGTTCACAAACGGGCTGCAAGCGTTATCGTTGGTTTTATCGTAGCAGTACTCATAACTGTTGGCACCGGTGGCTGTTCCCCAGCTCAGGGTCGGGCTGGCGTTGACATGCATACCAGAGATCGGGCTGGCCATGCTAAATCCGCCCGGTGTGGGCGATTTATAAATGAAGGAGCGGAAGCTGGTGGAGGAACCACCGGCATAGGTGGTGCCATCGGCGTTCTTGGCGCGGACTAACCAGTAGAAGGTGCCGTTGGAAAGACCGCTGAGCGTCTTGCTGGTGGAGGTACTGTTTGATACCCAGCTGCTGCAAGCATTGTCATTGGTCGTATCGTAGCAGTATTCGTAACTGGTGGCACGGGTACTGCTGCCCCACTGCAGGGTTGGGCCACTGGATACCGTGGTACCTTCTGTAGGGCTGGTGAGGGTAAAGGAACCAGGCTGCAGTTGAACAATCACCGGGGTTAGTGTATTAGTGTTGGTGGCATTGCCAAGCTGGCCAGTAGCGTTATTTCCCCAGCATAGGATCGCAGTGTTAGCGATAACGCAGGAGTGAGAGAAACCGAGGGCAGCACTGGTAAATTTAGTGTAGGACGACAGGCTGGTGATTGCCAGCGGGCTATAGCTATTGTTGACGGTGCCATCGCCAAGCTGGCCATACGTACCTTCACCCCAACACTTGAGGGTGTCGTCATTCAGGATGGCACAGCTGTGGTTGGAACCCATATCAATAGAAGAAACCAGTTTATTCAGGCCAGTAACCAACTTCGGACTATTGACGGTTGGGTCGATGATAGAGTCTGTGCCAGCCTGTCCCTTATTATTTTTACCCCAGCAAAATACACTGCCAGCCGTGCTCAGGGCGCAGGTGTGGAGACCACCGGCCTGCACATTGACAAAATATTCGCTCGAATTTACCGCCACCGGCAGGCTGCTGGTAGTGGCGTTCCCATCCCCTAACGCGCCATTCGTGCCCATACCCCAACACTGCAGTACGCCACTGGTGTTCAGCGCGCAGGTAAATTCGTTCCCCGAGCTGATCTGGGTAATATCGGCCAGGGTACCCGTGCCAGCCTGGTCTTTGACGCTGAGCGGTGTAAGGCTGGCGGTTGTATTACCAGTTCCCAACTGCGAAGAACCATTGGCCCCCCAGCACTTTACCGCTGCACTGATCAGCGCACAGGTGAATTTTTCCCCGGCGCTTATGGCGTTGACGCCGGCCAGTGTGCCCGTGCCGCCTGCGCCTTTAACGCTGACCGGCGAAGTGCGGTCGTTGGTGGTGTTATCACCCAGCTGGCCGGATTCGTTTTTGCCCCAACATTTCATGCCGCCATCTGAGAGCAGCGCACAGGTATGGAAGGTTCCTGCCACCAGGGCGGTCACGTTCGAGAGGCCAGGGACATCCACCGGAATATTGCGGCTGGTGGTGGTGCCGTCACCAAGCTGGCCATATAAATTAAAGCCCCAGCACTTAACCCCGCCATCCCTCAGCATGCAGCTGTGCAGGCCGCCGCTCACCAACTGGGTGGCGGGCAGCCCGGTCACCGGGCGGTTGACGGTATAGAATTCACCGTTTTTGAAGCTGCCATCATTGCCATAGGCAAGCGAGTTATCATAACCATTGGTGATGCTATCGTCATCCAACAACGCCAGGGTCAGCGGGCCAACGCCATCGCCGGTATTAACCGTCACGGTGTAGCTGCTGGCCGGTCCGCTGGACGGGCTGACGCTGGTGACAGAGACACCCTTCAAGCCAAACCCACCCAATTGAAAGTCGCTCACATCCACGCCGCTAACAGCCCAACTGAAGCTGACTGTGTAGCTGGCGCTTGTGCCCGCAATGGTTGAGGAACCACCGGCGCGCGTGATCGATTTCACCAGCGGCGGGTCATAGACAACCACCGGGGTGGTACTGTCTGTGTTGGTTTTGTCGCCAAGCTGGCTAAAGAAATTATTACCCCAGCACAGGATCGCCGAATCAACGATAATGCAAGTGTGACCGAAACCGACGGCAGGACTGGTTAATTTGGTAGATGAAGACAGGCTGGTGATTGCCAGCGGAGTGTTGCTACTGGTGGTGGTGCCATCGCCAAGCTGGCCAACCGTATTATCACCCCAACACTTGAGGGTGTCGTCGTTCAGAACGGCACAGCTCTGAGAACCACCCATGCTGATCGATGAAACCTGTTTATCCAACCCTATGGCGGGCACCGGGCTTGAATAATACGGATAAGGAGATTGCAGGTTTGAGCCCGCTTGCCCCGAATCGTTAAGCCCCCAGCAAAAAACACCGCCAGCCGTGCTTAGCGCGCAAACGTGTAAACCACCCGCGTCCACAAATCCAAACACCTCGCTCGAGTTTACCGCCACCGGCTTGGAGCTGGAAGCGGCGTTCCCATCACCAAGCTGGCCCTGATAGCCCACTCCCCAACACTGCAGTACGCCACTGGTGTTCAGCGCGCAGGTAAATTCGCCCCCCGAGCTGATCTGGGTAATATCGGTCAGGGGAGCCGTGCCAGCCTGGTCCAGGATGCTGACCGGTGTAAGGCTGTTTGTTAAATCAACACTGCCCAACTGCATAGAACTATTGCTGCCCCAGCACTCTACCGCTGCACTGATCAGTGCACAGGTGAAATACTCCCCGGCGCTCATACCGCTGACACCTGCCAGCGTACCGGTGCCGTCCGCCCCCACCACACTAACCGGCACATTGCTGTCGGTGGTGGTGCCATCACCCAGCTGGCCGAAACTATTCTGGCCCCAGCACTTCATGCCGCCATCCGAAAGCAGCGCACAGGTATGGTAGGTTCCTGCCACCAGGGCAGTCACGCCCGACAATCCAGGGACATCCACCGGAATATTGCTATCGGTGTTGGTGCCGTCACCAAGCTGGCCATATAAATTATAGCCCCAGCACTTAACCCCGCCATCCCTCAGTATGCAGCTGTGCAGGCCGCCGTTCACCAACTGGGTGGCGGGCAGCCCGGTCACCGGGCGGTTGACGGTATAGGATTCACCGTTTTTAAAGCTGCCATCATTGGCATAGCCAGGCGTGTTACCATACACATTGGTGATGCTGTCGTCATCAATCAAGGCCAGGGTCAGCGGACCAACGCCTTCGCCGGTGTTAACCGTAACAGTGTAGCTGCTGGCTGGCCCGCTGGACGGGCTGACGCTGGTGACAGAGACACCCTTCAAGCCGAGCCCACCCAACTGAAAGTCGCTCACATCCACGCCGCTAACAGCCCAATTGAATTTCACCGTGAAATCGGCGCTTGTGCCCGCAATGGTTGAGGAACCACCGGCGCGCGTGATCGATTTCACCAGCGGCGGGTCATACACAACCAGCGGGGTGGCACTGTCCTCTTCGGAGTAAGATCCATCACCAAGCTGGTAAACGGAGTTATTACCCCAGCACAGGATCGCTGTATCACCGATAACGCAGGTGTGATACACCCCGAGGGCAGGACTGGCTAATTTAGTGTAGGCGGACAGGTCGGTGATTGCCAGCGGGGTATCGCTATTGGAGGTTGGAAAATCGCCAAGCTGGCCATACATATTGGCACCCCAACACTCGAGGGTGTCGTCGTTCAGGATGGCACAACTATGATAACCACCCATGTCGATCGATGAAACATGGTTTTCCAGGCCTGAAACGAGCAGCGGGCTTAAAACTTTATCAGCAGCCGGGGCTGTGCCTGCTTGCCCCGAATCGTTGGACCCCCAGCAATATACACTGCCAGCCGTGCTCAGCGCGCAGGCGTGGTTTAATCCGGCCTGCACACTGCCAAATACTTCGCTCGAATTTACCGCCACCGGCAGGGGGCTGTTGTTGAGGTTCCCATCGCCTAGCGAGCCATAAGTGCCATTCCCCCAACACTGCAGTGCGCCACTGGTATTCAGCGCGCAGGTAAACGAATAACCCGAGCTGATCTGGGTAATATCGGTCAGGGGAGCCGTGCCAGCCTGGTCCAGGACGCTGACCGGGGTAGAACTATCTGTATGATCACCAGTACCCAACGTATCATCAGAATTAGCCCCCCAACACTTAACACCAGTGCTGATCAGTGCACAGGTGAAATGACCCCCGGCACTCATGCCGCTGACGCCTGCCAGCGTGCCGGTGCCGCCTGTGCCCACCACGCTAACCGGCAAAAAGCTGTCGGTGGTGGTGCCATCACCCAGCTGGCCGGATTCGTTTTGGCCCCAACATTTCATGCCTCCATCCGAGAGCAGCGCACAGGTATGATTACTACCCGCCACAAGGGCAGTCACGCCCGACAAGCCAGAGACATCCACGGGAACATTGCTATAGCTGTTGGTGCCATCACCAAGCTGGCCATATTCATTATAACCCCAGCACTTAACTGCGCTATCCCTTAGCAGGCAGGAGTGGTAGTCGCCGCTCACCAACTGGGTGGCGGGCAGCCCGGTCACCGGGCGGTTGACGGTATAGGGTTCACCGTTCATAAAGCTGCCATCGCTGGCACCGCCGAGCGGGTTGCCGTTAGCATCGATGATGGTATCGTCGTCTATTAACACCAGGGTCAGCGGACCAACACCTTCGCCGGTGCTGACCGTAACAGTGTAGCTGCTGGCTGGCCCGCTGGACGGGCTGACGCTGGTGACAGAGACACCCTTCAAGCCGAGCCCACCCAACTGAAAGTCGGTCTCATTTATGCCGGTTACGGGGGTGTTGAATGTCACCAAGAAATCAACAGACGCATCGGTGGTAGCGGCTTCAGCCGCCCTGCGCATAATGTTGTAAACGGAGGGGTAGGAGGGGGCAGCCTGGGCCGGGCCCGCTGCAAAAGCCCCTCCAAACAGACTCAGCAGCAGAGCAAACATTATTAAACCGGCGTTCCATTTTTTCATGTTTTTATTTCCTTTTATATATCGTTGAAGGTCGCGATGATTGTAGATCGCTCTCAATTCAGCCAGCCCCACTGTGAGGATGGTCGCTGCGATCCTGCCTGGCTGCGATTTTCATGCAGCTTGCCTGTTATAATTATTCTGACGAACACTATGGCCTGAAAAATAAATTAACCCTCTCACCTCAATAGATTTCACTGGTTATCCATGCTAGCTGAGTTGCCAAATTTAGTATCCATACCACCACCAATGGCACTACTCGCCTCACTTTGACGCTCGTCACGGCACTTTTCAGCCACCGTTTTCGATCTGAAAAATAAATTCTGACTAATTATATGAAATTTGATTTTCGTGTAAATACGTAGTAATACTACTTTTTTATTCAGAAATATTCGTAAAATAATTCGACTTTTTTTTTGAGGGGGAAAAGCATTTACACCGAGATCACTGAGATTGCACCGAATTTCGTCCATCCATAAAACCCTTACACGGAGCTCGCTGAGAATGCACGGAGGTACACCGAGAAAACCATTTTATAAAACCTCTGTGAATCTCCGCCCTTCCTCTGTGAATCTCCGTGTCATGCTCTTTTATCGTCGTTCAACCAATTTACTTAATTACCATTTTGGTAACCAAATGATATAATATTCTTATGCGAATGATCAGCCGGCGTATTTTGCGAGAATTCTGGGAAAAACATCCGGATGCCGCTGCTGCGCTGCAAACCTGGTTTCACGATGTGGAGCAAGCATCGTGGTCCGGCCCGGCCGACATCAAGGCGACCTATCGCAATGCCAGTTTTGTTGCAAATAACCGGGTCGTCTTCAATATAAAAGGCAACCACTACCGCCTGGTGGTTGTTGTCATTTATCAACATGGCGTAGTTTACATCCGCTTTGTTGGCACCCACCAGGAATACGACCAGATCGATGTCACCACCATCTGAGGAGAATATCGATGGAACTCAAACCTATTCACAGCGAAGATGACTACCAGGCTGCACTGAAAATGATCGAAAAATTAATGGAATCAATCCCTGGTACGCCCGAGGGTGATCACTTTGACATTCTTGTGACCCTGGTTGAGGCCTATGAAGCGAAGAACTTCCCGATCCCAGAACCTGCTGATCCGGTGGAAGTGTTGGAATATTACATGGAAAGCCGCGGACTGGATCGTTCGGACCTGGTCGCGTACCTGGGTAGCAAGGCCCGCGTATCTGAAGTACTTAACCACAAACGGGGCCTTTCGATGGAAATGGTCCGCCGTTTGCATACCGGTCTTGGTATTTCCGCCGACCTTATTATTGGAAAATCCGTTTCGCCCGCGCCAAAACACCCCGCGGCGCAAACGGTCTCGCCTACACGCTTATAGAAATAATAAAGGGTTTTCCTGGCAGGATTTTATTTCCATATTTGTTGTGATCGTAAAGCCACCTGCGTACAACCATCCCAAGCTGTTATTTATAATCGAATAACTCCACCAAGGCCGCGCGACACAGGCTATGCCAGTCCGCAGGAGGAGGAAAAACACTTACACGCAGGACACTGAGATTGCGCGGAGGTACACCGAGAAAACCATTTTATAAAGCCTCTGTGAATCTCCGCCCTTCCTCCGTGTATCTCTGTGTCCCGCTCTTTTTCAGTCTTAATCACACCAGCCCGGCCATGATGCGGCCGGGCTGGTGTGATATCCCTTTTAAATGAAGCGAGTGCTTAGAAGACCCGTTCGACGATGTACTGCTCAGAGGTGCCGTTGAGGACCAGGATGATGGCACCCATGACGGCGGCACGCGAGCCAAGCAGGGATGCCTCGATGCGCGGCGGGTAGGGGATGGCGCCCTGGATGCGCTGGCGAATTGGTTCGATCAGCAAATCGGCCGAGCGAATCACACCACCGCTCAGGATGATCAGCTCGGGGTTAAGCAACGCGGCTATGTTGGCAATCGCCATGCTCAACAGGTCAATCGTATCCCTGGTGATTTTTTGTGCCCAGGGCTGTCCATCGCGTGCCGCAGCAAATACATCCTCAGCCGTCAGGTCCTCGGTAGGCAGGGGCAGCTGGTTGGCCGCAAAATACTCGCGCGCGCGCCGGGCAATCCCCAGCCCGGAGGCTTCGTTTTCAAGGGCACCGAACTCGTCATAGTTCTTGCCGAGCGCGCCCACATTCGGCAGCAGGTAGCCAATTTCACCGGAGGCCTGGTTGAAGCCGCGATAGAGCGCGCGGTTCAGGATGATGCCCGCCCCAATGCCGGTGCCAACCGCAATGCACACCAGGTTGTGAGCGCCTTTGCCAGCCCCAAAGTTGAGCTCACCCAGGGCAATTAGATTGACATCGTTCTCGATGAAAACCGAATAACCGAAACGCTTCTCCAAAATATCCTTGATCGGGAAATCGCGCCAGCCCAGGCTGGGCACCCAGGTGACAATCCCCTCGCGGCTCAACGTCACGCCCGGCAGACCCAGCCCAATCCCACGGATAATCTGCCCGGCCGGGCGGGGGGCATCCAGCAGTTTTTGGATCAGGTCGAACAGCAGCTCCAGGCTTCGGTCGGTCCCATCTAAATTGGTTGGGATGCTGATTTCGTGCTGGATATTGCCAGAAAGATCCGCGACCGCGCCGTACATCTTGGTGCCGCCCAGGTCAATCCCGATCACCGCATAAGCCTGACCGTTGTATTCCAATAAAGACGCCGGCCGGCCCCCGCTCGATTCATCGGTGCCGACATGCCTTACCAAATCTTCCTCCCCCAACAGATCGACAATACGCATGACCGTCGGCAGGCTGACGCTCAACTCGCTGGCAATTTGCGTGCGCGTAATCGGGCTTTTTTGACGGATCAGGTCGAGAATCGCTGAGCTATTAATGCTGCGCATTAACGTTGAAGTAAGGGTTTGTTTCATTTAGATTTTCTCGATTGTCATGGATTTCCAAGCATCGCTCTGGTGTCGTGGAGGTAAATTCCCAAACGTGAAAATATTGTATCGCAAATAATTTTTTTTGAAGGTTAATTTAACCTGCCATTAACATAAAAAGTCAACCCCAACTGGCTGGGCTGCCAGGCAGGATAATCCCGAACAGACAACCCACACGCCAGCCTGGCCTTTGTATGCAACCAGGCCTGGCGTGGGGCTAATCGATCAGGTATTTTTTTCCACGTCGATGGCCAACACTTCACGATCCAGGATGGAAGGTACCTGTACCACCACCTGCCCAGAAGTGAACTGGTAGGCTGGTGTTTGATCACTGACCAGCAGCCGCACCGATTTTACCTGCAGCCCGGCTGGCAGGCGCACACTCACCTGCTGCGCGCCGATCGGGAAGAACTCGCGGAAGGGACCCTTCATCATCATCGGGTTGGTCAGGTTGACCATGTGCACGGTGATCGATTCTTTCTGCTGCCAGATGGTCAGGTCCATTAGACCCTGGCCGCTGACCGTGACGGGCTGTTCCTCGTTCATGGCCCAGCGGATGGCGTTGGCCAACAGCAGGCCGTGATCCACATCCATCACTTCCCAGTAAGTGCGTTCGATATCCCAGGGGAAATAGACCACCCGGCTGGGGCCGCTCTCGTGCAAATAAATGGCGGCGATATCGGTCTGCTTGATGCGCGGGTAGACCATCTCCATCGGCAGGTCGGGGTAGGGTGGGATGATGGTCAACGGCGCGCTGTGGCTCGGGTCGGCGGGGGTTACATCCAACCAGTACAGGCCGTTGATGATGCGCTCGGTCTCATCCAGGCCGGCCAGGATGGGGTGAGTTTGGCCCGAAGCCTCATCGCGCTCGAGGCGCAGGTAGGAATTTTTCATCGGCCCGGCCAGGCGGCCTTTAAAGTGGGCACCAAATACATCGGCCAGGCCAAAATCGGAACGTTGGCGGCCTTCCTCATCAAAGAGCGAGGTCTCGTGGGTGGCCAGGATGCTGCCACCCGCCCGCAGGTACTGGCGGACTTGCTCGCACTGCTGGTCAGAGAGAGCGGCAATGTTGGCAAAGATCAGCAGCTTGAACTGGCTGATGTGCTGCGGGTCCAGCAGCAGGTCGTGGACCATCTCGAAGGGGATGCGCGCCTCAACCAGGGCCTGGTACATGCCGAGGGTGTGATCTTCCACGCGCGCTTCGGGGTTGGCACCGCCGTAAAAGGTGGCGGTCTGCTGGGAATAGACCAGGGCCACGCGCGCCAGCGGTTTTTCGTTGCGCATGTATTTTTCCCAGCGGTAATGCCAGTTGTAAATATCGCTGACCGGTTTTAGCCAGCGCTTGTCGAAGATGGTGCCGGCGAACTTGGTGTACCAGGGGCGCAGGCCATTGGCGATGGCCTCAGCCACCCAAATGCCAATCTCGGCCGGGCTCTGGACTGAGTCCTTCCAGCGGTAGGGGCCTTCCAGCCCGACACTAAAGATACCGACGATCGGCTTGCGGCCGAGGGTGGCGCGGTACTCCTTGGCATCCTTGCCGCTGGCCCAGGGTGGGGTTAGACCACTGCGGCCCTGGCGATCGGCAAAGAGGGTATCGGCCATCACGCCAACCGTCGTCATATCCAACTGGCTGAGGGCACCGCCGCCGCCGTTTGGAATAAAGCGCGCGGCCGGGTTGATCTTGCGGATTTCGGCATCCCACAAACGCCAGACGGCAAACAGGCGTTCCTGGTACCAACGGGTGTAATTGCGCCAGCTGGCATCGGCCGGGTCCACCTTGCGGGGCAGGTCCATGCCATAGGCGGCGAAGAAATTGGCCTGGCAGTGTTCACAGTAGCACATGCCCGAGCCATCCCAGCGGTTGGTAAAAATACCGTCGACCATGTAGCGGGTCATAATTTCGCGGTGGATTTCGGTCATAAATTCCAGGCTGTAGGGGCCGAGCGCACAGGCCACCCACATATCGGGCGAGGCCCAATGCCGGCGCGGTTTGCCATCGGCCTGGACGGCCACCCAGTCTGGATGGGCTTCGTAGACATCCTGGTGAACCGCGTGTGAATCGGTGCGGGCCACCACAATCATGCCATGCTTGCGGCAGCCATCCACCAGCTCGCCAAACAGGTCACGGTCACCCAGCCAGTTGCTGCGATGATGCAGCGGCACGTCGGTCGGGTAGTAGGCCACCACGCCACCGGCGCTCAGGCAAACTGCGTCTGAGTGGGTCTCGGCGAAGTAATCCAACCAGAATTGCTGGTCATAGGCCTGGACATCGTTTTCCGCCAGTGTGAGCTGTGACCAGCGCATTGGCCGGTCGAACCAATCCGCCTCGCCCGCATTGGGCGGGGTGTGCGCTTGAGACCCGGGGAATTCATCAGGTTTGGCTGCCATGATAGCCCTCTTAGTCACCAGTGGGAGCGTCGGGCTTGCCAATCACCACACCACCGATTTCCTGGTAGAAGGTGGCCACGACCGCGAAGTCATCATCACCATGACCCCTGCTCTTCATCAAATCAAAGACCTGCCCGGCGTTGACGCCCACCAGGCTGGGAATGCCCAACGCCTTGGCGGCTGCCAGGGCCAGGTTCATATCCTTGGCCATCAGTTTAAGGCGGAAGCCAGGTTTGTACTGGTTTTTGGCAATCGTCTTGGGGAAGTAACGCTCAATCACGGCGCTGCCACCCGAGCTGGCCTGTACGATCTCGGCCAACACATTGGCATCCACACCCGATTTGACACCCATGGCGAAGGCTTCGCAGACACCCACCAGGTTGATGCCCAGCATCAGGTTATTGCACAGCTTGACCACCTGGCCGTTGCCCGGGCCACCGGCGACATACACTTTTTGACCCATAGCCATAAAGACATCGTCACAGGCGGCGATGGTATCCTTGTCACCACCGACCATGAAGGTCAGCTTGCCAGCGATCGCGCCGACTTCACCACCGCTCATGGGGGCATCGAGCATGACACAGCCCTTCTGGGCAGAGAGCTCAGCCAGGGCCTGGGCGGCCTGGGGATTGATGGTGCTGGTATCGATAATGATTAAGCCGGGCTGAGCGCCTGCCAACAGGCCATCCGCGCCGCTGACCACCTGTTCCACCTGGGGGGCATCGGGCAGGCAGGTGACCACCACCTGCGAAGCGGCGGCGACATCACGCGCGCTGGCTACCACCACGGCACCGGCGGCTTGCAGTTCTTGCAGCGGGGCCATGTTCTTGTGCGCGCAAATGGTGACCGCAAAGCCGGCCTTTAACAAATTAAGTGCCATCGGCTTGCCCATGGTTCCCAGGCCAACAAAACCAACTTTTTTCGACATAGTGTGTACTCTCCTCATAGGTGCTGATTATGGACGACAACTGGATTGATTGTTTGAAATAACGGTGCTGCTCGAAGGCCCTTCGCCGGGCGACTAGCCCTTGGTGCCTGTCAGGGCGATGCCTTCGACAAAATAACGTTGACCAAAGATGAAGACCAACAACAGCGGCAGCACGGTGATGACCGTGCCAGCCATCAGCGGACCCCACTCCGTCAGAGTCTGGTCCTGGAAGGTTTGCAGACCGAGCTGCAGGGTGCGCGAATTGGCCGAGGTCGAGACGATCAGCGGCCAGGTAAAGTCGTTCCAGGCTTCCTGGAAGGCGAAAATTCCGAGCGTCACCAGGGCCGGCTTGGTCAGCGGCAGCATGATCTTGGTGAAGATCTGGAACTCATTGGCGCCGTCGATGCGGGCGGCGTCGGCCAGCTCGCTGGGCAGCGAGAGGGTGAACTGGCGCATCATAAAAATGCCAAAGCCGGTCACCAGGTTGGGGATGATCAGCCCGGGCAGGCTGTCGATCAGCCCACGGCCGCCGGCCCCAAACAGGTCGTTGCCACCCGCCAGCGGCCAATGG
Source organism: uncultured Anaerolineae bacterium (assembly GCA_903908605.1). Taxonomy (GTDB): domain Bacteria; phylum Chloroflexota; class Anaerolineae; order Anaerolineales; family Villigracilaceae; genus UBA5195. The sequence continues at coordinate 3,502 of CAIVSQ010000568.1, read as the reverse complement.
CGCAGCATCACAAACAGGGGCACCAGCAGCATCTGGAACGGGATCATCATGGTGATCAGCACCAGGATGAAGAGCAAGTCACTGCCGCGAAATTTTAGGCGCGCAAAGGCATAGCCCGCCATGGCGCAAAAGAAAACCTGCCCAACCGTGCAAACGGTGGCATAGATGGCGGTGTTTAAGGTGTAGCGCGAAAAATTGGCGCGCTGCCAGGCGACGACATAATTGCCCCAGTTGAGATAGGCCAGGAACGGGTTGGATGGAACATCCCCGCGTGAATAATCGGGCCGCAGCGAGGTGATGATCATCCATGCCAGCGGTACCACCATCAGGATGGCGAGCACAATCAGGATGAAATAAAGCAGCACCCGTGAGAGCTTCTTCCTTCTACGATCCCAACTGCCCGTTTTATCGGCTTGGCCCCAGGCAGGCTTGATAGTTTCGGTCATTGGCCTTTTCCTTTAATAATGGATGGGTCTAATAGAGTGCTGAAATGCTTACCAATATTCCACATCGCTGCGTAAAAATCGCCAATTGATCAAAGCCAGCGAGAAAATGACAACAAATAATACCAACGCCTCGGCCGAGGCATAGCCCATGCGCAGGTAGCGGAAGGCGTTCAGGTAGATCTGGTGCACAATGGTGGTGGTGGCATAACCCGGGCCGCCATGCGTCATGACAAAAACACTGCCAAAGACCTGGAAGGAGGAAATGATGGACGTGACAAAGATAAAAAAGGTGGCCGGCCGCAGCAGCGGCACGGTGATGACCCAAAATTTGTTCCAGGCATTAGCGCCATCGATTTCGGCGGCTTCGTAAAGGTGCACCGGCACCCCTTGCAGCGCCGCCAGGAAAATGGTCATGGTATAGCCGAGGTTTTTCCAGACTGCCACAAACATGACCGCCCCCAACGCCAGGTTGGGGTCAATCAGCCAGCGCTGGCCGTGCAAACCGAATGCTTCAATAAAGCGGTTGACCAGCCCGGTATCGGGTGCGTACATCCACAGCCAGATCATGCCGCTGGCCACAGTGGAGGTGACCACCGGCAGGTAAAAGGCCACCCGAAAGATGGTGATGCCGCGTACTTTTTGGTTGAGCAGCACCGCCAGCAGCAAAGAGAGTGCCATACCAATGGGAACCACACCGAGCGAATAGATCAGTGTATTTACAAAGGCAATATGAAAAACGCCATCGTCAAACAGGCGTTTGAAATTTGCTAATCCAATGAATGTGGGGGACTGGGTAAAAGAGAAACTGGTCAGGCTCAGGTAAGCAGCATAGAGCATGGGGTAGACAGAAAAAACCAGGAACAACAACATCGGCACAAGCAGGAACATCATCCCTGTGCGGCGTTGATCTCGCGCTACTGGTCCGATCTTGTTTTTGCGCTCCAGGTTCGTCGTCACAATTTCTCAATCCTTTCCGGCAGGGGTCATTCTGCAATGTTGGCATTTTACCGGTAACCCCCGACATGGTCATAAATACCGGCTGGCAAGCCGCGCCTGGGTCACTCGGAAATGGATATATTGTTCGCGCGGGGTTGAACCCGCCCAGGCAGGCGTGGAGAGAAACAAGCCGCGTGCCTGCCTGGTGACGTGAACGCGTCACCAGGCAGGACAAGGAAATCCGCTTAAACACACAGTGCTTTAGTACACGAGGTGCTTTAGCGTTGTCCCGGGAAATTCTGGGGAGAACCCGGGAAGTACCAGTTGGTAAAGATTAGACGCCCAACACCTTGTCGAGGGTGGCGGCGGCGTCGTCGAGAGCCTGGGCAGCGGTCTTGGAGCCGTTCAGCGCATTCAACGCTTCGGCGGCGAGGGTATCGATCATTTCGGCCCAATGCTTGGTCTTGGGGGTATCGGTGGTGTTCTTGAGGGTCTCGCTCAACGCAGAGATGACCTTGCTGTTGGCCAGGGCCGGGTCAGCCTGGGAGGAAAGCAGGGTCGGAGCGCGCAGGATATCGAGCGCCCAGCGCAGTTCCACCTTGGTATCGAGCCAATATTCGATCACACGCCAGGCCAGGTCCGGGTTCTTGGCAGCCTTGGGGATCATAAGGGCTGGTGGGCGGGAGACTTCTTTGAAGCCCTTGGGGCCGGCGGGCAGGCTGACCACGCCCCAGTTGACGAAATTGGGGGCGTTCTTGGCAAAGCGCTTGGCCGCAGCAGCCACATCAAACTTGAAGGCCTGCTTGCCAACCACAAACGGTTCATCCGGGGTACCTTCCAACTCACCACCCCAGGCCAGGTCGCCGACCTTATCGACCAGCAGCATATCCACCAGGGTCTGCAGGGCTTGCTTGCCTTCTGGGCTGTTGAAAGCGGCTTTCTTGCCATCTTCCGAAAGCAGGCTGCCGCCCCAACTGTAGAGGGCTGCCTGGAAGGTGCGGATGATGGTCCAATCGTCCTGCACCAGGCCGGCGATTTCGAGCTTGCCGGCGCTATCGCGCTTGACGGTTTTGAGGGCAGCTTCGCGCAGCGAGGCCCAATCTCGTGGGGGTTTTTCGGGATCGAGACCGGCGGCCTGCATGACGTCCTTGTTATAGTACAACATGGTCGTTTCCTGCCAGATCGGGATGCCGTATACTTTGCCGTTATAGGTGCACAGATCGAGCGGGTGCGGATCGATATCGCTCTTCTTGATGCGCGTGGAGGCATCCAGGTAGGGGCCCAGGTCGGTGAGGGCATCCATCTCGGCATAACCGGGGATGTAATTGGCCTCATTGTGGAAGAGATCGGGGGCTGCGCCACCGGAAAGGGCGGTCAGGAATTTCTGGTCAACGACATCGGCGCCACCATAACCTTCATGGTTGACGTTGATTTTATCGTTGGCGGCGTTGAAAGCGGCCAGCAGGTAAGTGCGGCCGTCCTCTTTGGAACCAACCAATTCATTCAGGAACTGGATATCTGTTTTCGCGGCACTGGCGGCAGGAGCAGCCGCTGCAGGAGCAGTGGTTGGGGCGGCGGCGGGTGCGCAGGCGGCCAAGGCAGAAGCGCCGGCGGCCAGGATTGACGTTTTTAGGAAATCTCTGCGGGACAATTTAATGCTGGACATAGTTTCTCCTCTCGATCAATTCAATTATGGATGGATTGAAAAACAGATAACGTTTGTTGGTCGGAATTCTCAAGTAGGTACTCTTCGCCGTATTCTCCTTTCAATGGAGGGCTTGCAGACGATCTTGAATTTCGCGGTTTTATAACATAAACGTTGTTAATCGGAGGTGTGCAAAAAGCTGGCCGGGTTACCGCCAGTTGCATGTCACCTCCTGAGAGGGTTTCGATTGTTTGACAAAAAAAAGGTTTTGATCCAACGACAGGCCGGCAAATCAGCGCCAACCCGGGAGAAAAAAGGTTCTCACTCAGTAAGCATTTCACCTTTGCCCGCCACGTACCCCCACTGCCTCGATGCCTCAAAAGATACTTTCTTACTGTAATAAAGATAAGAACAGTATAGCACGCGGAATGGATTTGTCAATAAGCAATTTTTGGGACGGGAGACGGGAGACGGG
>CAIVSQ010000567.1 GCA_903908605.1 uncultured Anaerolineae bacterium | reverse complement strand
TGTGGTTGCTCCCGAATGAGGCAGGCTGACAATATCAATCAGCGGGCCAACAGACAGCTGCGTTTTTACATCATCAACGATCTGCCCATCCTTGAACACCAACTCATTGTAGGAACCTGGAGCACATTTGAAACTGCCATCCAGGTCAAAGTTTTTTCCATTGAAAATTCCACGCAGTACAGAACCGCTCAATTCATCAAGCAAATAAATATCCGTATCCGAAGCGGCCATACGTAAAACCCGCAAATTGGGGCTCAGGGGCGAGCTAATTGCAATCGAAAATTTATAGCGCTGAATTTTTTCCAACTTGTCAAGTTCAGACTGGGCCTGGTTGCGTAATTCCTGAACCTCAGTTTTCGGTTCCAGAACATATTGATCAGCCTTATCCAACCAATCCAGGGTTGCCTGCCAGTCAACTCGCAGGGTGGTGGGTGAAGTCTGTGCCTGTGCCTGTTGGGCAGAAGTAACGGCCCGATCAAAATACAATTTGTACTGAGCCTCAAAACCGGTGCGATAGTACACAATCCGGGAAATAAAAATTACCAGCACCGGGATGGCAACAGCAAAAAACACCGCCCAGGAACGTGAGAATAATTGTTGCGGATGATCTCCATCGTGATCCGGCAGCAAGCGCGGCACAGCATGTTCTGCCCAGGCAACCATTTTTTGAAACTGCGCCCGCCCTTTTTGAATCGTCTGGGCAAGAAAACGAGCAACTGAACGTACCACCTGCGAGAATTGTTGCGCTTGTGCGGATGGCTCGGTTGTTTTCTTCAGCTGGCGCGGCTTTTCAGGTGCAGCCCGTGATGCCCGTACGTCCGATCTTGCAACCTCCGGCTGCGCTGCAACTTGTGTCAGCAATTCATGGGGATCAGGAGCTTGTTCCGCAACCACCGTGGTGGCTTCAGGAATAGCCGGGACGGGAAAATCCACATCCTCGGCGGCAAGTGGCTTGCTGGCAGCATGGGTATCAAGATCAGGTATCAACACCCCAGCCAGGTCAATTTGCAAATCAGCGGCAGCCTTGATAACATTCATCTGCCCGCTACCATCTATAGCCTGCACCAACAACCCACTGACGTTTGCATCCGTCACCGCCATCAGTCGACGACGTGTAGTATCGATAGCTGGAGAACCATGGGTATCATTAATGGACTTTTCCCACGCATCTGGCAAGGCTGCACATAACAACATGCGATCGCCGGGAGCCAAAATCACTTGTGAGAAATACATGCGCGAAGTCTGGCTAAGCCCCAGGCCTTTCCCAGACATGGTAATATCGTGCAGGTGCCGAAGCTCTTTTGTGAGGTGATAAACATGATTCGGCCCGGACTGTACAATATACATGGAATTTCCACGCAAATTACAGAGCACCAGCGAACCAATGGTGTACAGCCCTTTGCCTGTCGACTTCATATTTCGATCAATCAGGAAATTATTCAACCCCTCGGCGGCAGTTTTTAAGGCAAATGTTAGCGAACCTGCCGTATTATAAAAAGTTTCAGCCACCTGGGAAACAACATCCGAATATTCTTTGGGCGAGTAACTAACATTCCCCGAAAGCGTCAAATACACGAGCAACCGGTCCTGATCACGTCCTCGCGCCGCTCTACGAGGCGGATTTAGCGCCATCAAACCAGGCAAATATGGCCATTCCTGCCCATTAATACGGTACACACTCAGTAGGTTAAGGTCTATTGCGTTCATATATGTATCTAACATTATACTGGTAAAATCTTTACAGGAAATAACCTCATGGAATTTAAATTACATACAACTTTTACAACACTTGCGCCTTTGGCACAATCCTGGAATAAACTGGTTGAAAATAGCGTCACAAACGCTCCTTTTCTCCGGTACGAATATCTATCCACCTGGTGGGAAACCCGCGGCGGCGGTGAGTGGCCATTGGATTCGACCCTGGCTGTCTTAACTGCTCACAATGAAAATGAATTAGTGGGCATTGCACCGCTTTTTGATAGCACCAACCGCGATGGGCAGGCTGCCCTGATGCTATTGGGGAGTATTGAAATATCCGACTACCTCGATGTCATTGTCAGCCCGGCATATCACCAGGCATTTTTCACTGAAATGCTGGCCTGGATAAAAGAACAACAGCCTACCTGGCAAGTTCTTGATTGGTACAACTTACCCCAATTTTCGCCAACCCTGGCGACATTAAAATCAATTTCCCTCGAAAAAGGTTGGGAACACAGCGAAAGCATCTACCAACCCTGTCCAGCCATCCCGCTTCCCGGAGATTTCGAAACCTATCTTACCGGGCTGGACAAAAAACAGCGCCATGAAATCCGTCGCAAAATTAGGCGAGCCGAAGAAAGCGGGCGCGGAGTTCATTGGTATATCGTTCAAAATGCCGATCAGGTCGATCTTGAGATGGATCACTTTATGGCACTGATGGCTCATGACCCGGAAAAAGCCACCTTTCTCACCCCGCCTATGCGCCTGCAGATGAAAAAATCAGCTGCGGCTGCCTTTGAGAATGGGTACCTCCAACTCGCATTCCTCGAAGTGGATGGCGAAAAAGCGTGTGGTTACCTCAATTTTGACTACGATAATAAAATTTGGGTATACAACTCCGGTCTTGATCGAAAATTCATGGATCTTTCGGTGGGTTGGGTACTGCTGGGCTACCTGCTGGAATGGGCCAATCAGAATAAGCGCAGCGAATTTGATTTTTTACGTGGTGACGAAGATTATAAATTTAAATTTGGTGGTCAGCCACGAGATGTGATGCGTGTAAAAGTTAGCGGTTTGCATTAGCCGCCGACTTAAATTCCTGTACTTCCCACATCAACGGGTCTGCGCCAGTTGGCCACAATAAACGCGCACATGGCAAAGCCAAACAGCACAAAAGGCATTTGCCAAATAATGAAATTCATTTGGGTATGAATATAAGAATGTGCCCGAAACAACACAAACCAGGAGAGCGGCGCCAACGCTGAAAACCAGGTCGTGATGATCAAATCCCCGCCCAGTTTGTTATTTTCAAAACCGCCCCAATAGCGCTTTTTGAGCACGAAAATAATGCTAAAAAGAACAAACACCAGGATAACCTGCATATAGGTGAATTCAAGAAAGCCAAGATCAGCTCTAAAAATGCTGCTCATGTTCAATGCCCGCCCATTAAGGTAGGTTTGAAGTACGGAAAAAACATTGGCCCGCAGGCTCTCAGCTTCTATCCCCGTGTAACTGGCCGGGTCGCCATAAGTGCGCTT
>CAIVSQ010000566.1 GCA_903908605.1 uncultured Anaerolineae bacterium | reverse complement strand
GTTTGATTCAACACATGGAAAGAGTGCGCGCGGGTTTGGGAAAATTGCCGCAAAATCTGGTGACGGATGCGGCCTATGGCAGCGAAGAGAATTATGTGTATGCCAAGAAAAACCAGACGGGTAATTATTTGAAATACACCACCTTCTACCAGGATACCCATCATTATCGCAAGAAAGAAATAATAGAAAAACACCAATTCTGATCCTACAACTTTCAATATGATCCGGAACATGATCAATATATCTGCTCTAATAAGAAACGCTTGAATTATTTGTTCACCAGCACCTGCAAAACAGAAACAGGTTATGAGAGCAAGCGTCGCAACTATGAGTGCGAAGACTGTGAGGGTTACCCCTTGAAACCCCAGTGTACGAAGGCGAAGGGTAATCGCCGCATTCAGATCAGTTTTGAATTAATGGAATTCCGGCGACAGGCCCGGGAAAACCTTACTTCCGAGCATGGCATCGAATTGCGCGCCAAGAGATCGGCTGAAGTGGAAACCGTGTTTGGGGATATTAAGCACAATATGAAATTCAGACGATTTCATTTGCGAGGTCTACAAAAGGTAAATATCGAATGGGGGTTGGTATGCATTGCTCATAATATGCGAAAAATGGCGGGGTGATTTCCGCCATTTTTTTATTTGCTTGCTTGTCTTTTCTTGTTTGTTATTGTTAGGGGCTATTCTGAATCTCTTTCAGGACAGCCCATTTTACTTGTCTGTTCATCGAGCCAAAGGCGCAGCCCGCCTCAGCCCTCTCCATCCTGTAATTTAAACGCAATTCTACGACCACGCCCCTGCCCAAACGCCAGCGCAAACCACAGTCGCGTCAACCCATCCAATATCGCCGCCGACTCCAGCTCGCCCACATAGACCGGGCGCAGCCCCACGTCACCGATCAATTCCTCCATCCTTGCCCGGCAGCCCTCGCCGCAGCAGAAAAACAGGTCAATCGACTCACCACCCAGCTGTGGCTCAGCAAAATTCTCCCAACCCAGCGTACTGAACGCCCTCGCAATCTCCGCCCCCGCTGCCAGCTTCTTTAAAACAGCCAGGTTGTTCATCTCCTCCGTGCGGATCTGGTTGGTCGAATCAATCACCAACTTCCCAGCCAATCGTTCCCCATACTCCGCCGCAAAATCCGCCACCGCCGTCCCCGGCTGTGCCAGCAGCACCACCTCAGCTTCCGCCACTGCCGCCCCAATTGCCACAACCCGTCCAATTGCCCTAAAATCATCAAATTTTTCATCGGCCGGGTTGCGCACCCCAAACCATACCTCGTGACCCGCACCTGCCCATTTTTTCCCCAGCGTTCCGCCCACCTGTCCCGCTCCAATCACGCCAATCTTCATACAGCCTCCTTGTTGTTATACAATGCCACCAGGCGCGACATCACAATCGTAATAAACAATACCCCCGCCACCATCTCCAGGTTAGCCATCGAACGCGCCCACCACGAAATTGGCAGCACATCCCCGTACCCGCTCGAAGTTAACGTGGTATAGCTGAAATACACCAGCTGCTGCCAGGCCACCGGCCCATTCGGAAAACTCCCATCCCGCACAGACCCCGGCGTCAGCAGGTCCAGCAGCCCATACACCGGCACAAACACCGCTCCCATCAGCAGGTACAGCGTCACCGCCGCATAAAGCACATCCCGCGTAATCGTCTTCGCAATCACCAAAAACCGCCCTAGGATCGAAACCAGCATCCCCAGGTACGGGATCAGCGCCAGGTAGGTCAACAACACTGCCCAGGTCGCCCCTGGGTTGCTGGCATAAATCAGGCTGGCCGCCAGGTACACAAACCCCGTAATTCCCAGGAAGATCATGTGCCGTCGCGAATCGCGTCCCACAATCACCCCCGTCACAATCATCGAGGCATACAGCAGCTCGTATAAAATCAACGCCACCGTTCCCATTGCCGTCACCGGGTAGGTGAACTGCACAATCGCCACCAGCGCCAGCAAATAAATCACTTTTCCTTCCACTGCCTGTTCCAATGCCTGGTTTGTTTGATTTGTCATACCCTGAATCTTAATTCACCCCTGCCAAAAGTCAAGCCCCTTGTTTATGCCACTCCAGCTGTTGTTATTTGACAATTCCGGCCCAAAAAAGTATATTATTGCCATAGCTCTTTTCACACCCCAAAAATATCATCGGAGAAACTCCTCATGACCGACTCTCTCCCGGCAGCCAGCCCGGATACCCATTCCATTCACCCCGCCACCCGCCTCGGGCTGGTCACCCTGCTTGTTTCCAACCTCGATGATCAGCTCGCCTTCTACCAGCGCGCCCTTGGCTTTCATCTACGTTGGCGTGACGGAAATCGCGCAGGTCTTGGCACGCCCGAAAACGACCTGCTCCAATTGGAGCAACAACCCGGGCTCAAACGCTACCAGGGCACCACCGGCCTTTACCACTTCGCCATCGTCTTCCCCACCCGCCGTGACCTGGCCCGGGCCGTCGCCCGCCTCTTCGTCCTCAAAATCACCAACCATCCCACCGATCACATCAACACCAAAACCACCTACCTGGATGATCCCGAGGGCAACGGCATCGAGCTCTACGCCGAATCTCCCGAAGATGGCACCCTTGTTTTCGAAAACGGCACCTTTTCTGCCCATCGCACCGATGGCGTCCCCAGCGACGGCCGTGAACCCCTCGACCTCGAAGCTCTCTTTGCCCTCTTGACCCCCGCAGACCGCCTCGATCTGCCCATCCCTACCGGCACCCGCCTTGGTCACATCCACCTGCACGTCCGTGATATCCAGGAAGCCCTCGATTTTTACCACGGCCTGCTCGGCTTCGATATCATGGGCGCCTCGCCGCGCTTCCGCATGGCCTTTGTCAGCGCCGGCGGTTACCACCATCACATCGGCCTCAACACCTGGCAGGGTGTCGGCGCACCCCAACCCCCCGCCGATGCCGTTGGCCTGCGCTACTTCAGCATCCTCCTGCCCGATACCCAAACCCTCGCCCAGCTCACCCAACGCCTGCTCGCCGCCGGCCAACCCTTCAACCAACTCCCCGCCGGCCTCCTCCTCCACGACCCATCCGAAAACGGCCTCCTCCTCACCATCGCCCCCTGACCACCACCAACTCACCGCACCACCCTGGCCAGAAATGCCCGCGTGATATCAAATCTCCGATGCCCACCATCGAGACACACCCGCCGCGCCCATCCCATCATTGCGAGATTCGTTTATACCACCGTCATCGCGAGCACGCGCTCTTGATTTATGCGTGCGTGGCGATCTGCTCTTTGCACTGAATCACATTACATTGCCGCAGGTCGGCAGCAGTGGGCGCCTTGCAAGTGTATTTTGCGCGCGTGTGGAAATTAGGCCAGCGAGGACAGACGAGCAGATCACCACGTCGCGGAGAGCACGCTCCTACTGAAGACATAATTGTCATTTTCTCATTTGATATCGCCGAAGGCGGTATAAACGAATCTACTAATGACGGCATAAGGCGGGCACGAGCGCCTGTCATCCGTAGCTACCGTCATTCCCGATAGAACTGGGACGATGCGCGAGCACGCGCTCTTGATTTATGCGTGCGTGGCGATCTGCTCTTTGCACTGAATCTCTTTGAATTTTAGTGGAGATCGCCATGGGCTAACAGCAGTGTGCGCCCTGCAAGTTATTTTTCGTGCGTGGGTGTTTCGCCAGCGATGACAGCATGGGGTGAGGCGGGTGTGCCAATATCGCCTTTGAGGTGCAAGCGCTTAGTGGCCGCACGCGAAGATGGGTTGGGATAGAGACTGGTGTTTAGCCCGCGCGCGAAAGAATTATTTTTTATGTATATATACTTGCGGGGAGCCCGACCGCTGCGCGGCGGGTTGGTGGTATACCCCTGGACTGTTTTGTTATCAGTAGTAGTGAGCGCTCCTCCGAAGTAGACCCTGGTTAGC
>CAIVSQ010000565.1 GCA_903908605.1 uncultured Anaerolineae bacterium | reverse complement strand
TATGTAGGTATTACCCGTGCCAGGTTGGAACTGGTAATAACCTGGAATACGGGTCGTAATGGTGATCAAAGACAGGCATTGCCCTTTGCTGCGTTACAGGGTGCCCTGGAAAAAATGCAAAATGAGATTGGTTGAAAAAATAACGCAGGTAAATTCCCTCAAGGAGTAATGAAATGATAGTGGTTGCTCAGCCAGATGATGGGCTGCAAATTAAGGATATGACCTACCGTACAGGTATGTTTTCGGAAGAGGAAGTGCAGTGTGTGGCGGATATCTGGCAGCAGCACTTACAGTTTGGACCAGCCGCAAGTGGCTACTCTTTTTATGTCGACCGGGTGGATGACAAAGTAAATGGCTTTGTTTGCGTTGGCCCCCGTGGGTTGACCGATCGGGTTTATGATCTATACTGGATAGTGGTAGATCCCGATGTTCACCGCAAAGGAATTGGACGACAGTTGCTCGAAAGGGCTGAGCAGGCCGTTCGAGACTTAAACGGTCGTATTCTGGTGATTGAGACATCGGGTACGGAAAAATACGCCGGCACTCGCGCATTTTATATTGGTGTCGGCTATCTACATGAAGCCACTTTGCGTGATTTATACTCGGATGGCGATGATCTGTGCATTTTTACAAAAAGAATTCTCCCTGTGAAGGATAGGTTATGAGCGAAAACGAAGTTATGAAGGGTAAAACTGTTCTCATTACCGGTGCGACAAGCGGTATTGGATTTGCCACGGCAAAAGAACTTGCCAGAATGGGTGCCAGTGTCGTGTTGGTCGGTAGAAATTTGGAAAAATGTGTTTCTGCTTCAGCGCAAATCACCCAGATAACTGGGAATGCCCAAGTCGAGTATATTCTTGCTGATCTATCTACGCGTAATGGTGTCCAATCGGTGGCTCAGAAATTCCTAAGTCGGCATTCCCGACTTGATGTCCTGCTTAATAATGCCGGAGTGTTTCTAATGTCCAGGGAAGTAACTGTGGATGGTTTTGAGATGACCTTTGCGCTAAATCATCTTGGCTATTTTTACCTGACATATCTTCTGCTGGATACGCTGAAAGAAACCGGGATGTCGCGTGTGGTGAATGTTTCTTCGGACGCCCATCGAGGTTCAAAGCTAGATTTTCAAGACTTGCAGGGTGAGAGTAACTATACAGGATTTGGTGCATATGGAAAATCCAAATTTGCCAATGTGTTATTTACTTATGAGTTATCAAGAAAATTGATTGGTACACAGGTGACAGCCAACGCGCTTCACCCGGGTTTTGTGGCAAGTGAATTCGGTAAAAACAATGGCGGTTTTCTGCGCTTCGCAATGAAACTCATGAAACCTTTCCAAAAAACCATTGAGCAAGGTGCCAGTACGAGTATTTACCTGGCTTCATCACCAAGTATGTCTGCGGTTACGGGAAAATATTTTGCGGATTCCAAGGAAGTTAAATCTGATCCTTTGACGTATGACCAAAGTGCTGCTGAATTGCTCTGGCAAAAAAGTCTGGAAATGCTTGTGTTGAAGTAGCCTTCCTGTTTTCCGTGTTTTCCAATCATTCGATGCAGTGGTTGGAAAATATTGTGAATGAACTGATTTCTTTTATTGAATGGAAACCGATGACAACCACTTTATCGCCTGCTGAATTCACCATCCAGCGTCCTACGTACGATCGTATTAATGCTGTCAGGTGGATTTTTTCGCATGCCCGGCAGCATATGGGAATAATTTTCTTATTGTTTGCTGGGGCATTTGGAAACGCAGCTTTGGCTGCAGTTGTTCCCTTGCTTGTGGGTGATGCATTTAATGCCATGCTGAACTCGAGCCCCAATACGGGGGTCTTGCTACCCCTGGCTTTGACCATTGGTGGAACGCAAATTTTCCGTGGGGTGTTGCAACTTGGTCGTAATTTTGGCGCAGAATTATTAGGACAGCGCCTGGAAAGAGAGATACGAGATGAAATGTACCTTTCTTTGCTAGGAAAAAGCATGACCTTCCATAATCTCCAACCAGTTGGGGATACCATGGCGCGTGCAACGAATGATGTACGTGAAGTTAATTTGATGTTTAGCCCCGGAATTAACCTGGTGATTGGTTCAGCCTTTTTTTTGGTTATGCCAATTATTGCAGCACCAAAATATCATGTATCCCTTGTTGTCACACCAATTTTGTTTGCGATTTTTTATTTCATTGCCCTGTTCCGGTATTTAGATAATCTACAGCCCATCTCAGATGAAGTGCGTGCCTCTTTTGGTGATATGAATTCTCACCTGGCTGAGTCACTCGATGGAGTAGAAACAGTTAAAGGTGCGGCACAGGAAAATGCAGAGGTCGAGCGCTTTGTCATTAATGCCAAGCGCGTGCGAGATGCTTTTATTTTACAGGGTGATACTGAAGCCAGGTTTGTCGCATTTTTGTTGTACGGTATAGCAATCGCTGCAGGTTTGACCCACGCATTGTTTTTGTTTCGTGCCGGGTTATTGAATACCGGACAGGTGATTGGGTATTTTGGTTTGTTGCGCATGCTCGATTTCCCCACTTTCACCTCCACCTGGGCGTATACACAGGTTTCGATGGGAATCTCGAGCGCGAAGCGTATTTTGGAATTGATGAATCGTGAGAACAATCTTGATCAAAATACTGCTGGATATATTGGCCCTATTCACGGAGAGATTGAATTTAAGGATGTTTCTTTTTCGTATCCAGATTCAACCGACCCAATCCTTGATACCATTTCGTTTAAGGTCAAGCCTGGGCAAACGGTTGCGATTGTTGGCCAGACTGGTGCAGGGAAGACTTCATTGGTGAAGTTGGTAAACCGAATTTACGATACCTCCGGTGGGAAAATTCTTATTGATGGTCAAGATGTTCGCGATTGGAACCTGGCTTCCCTACGATCGCAAATTTCAATCATTGAACAAGATATTTTCCTTTTCTCGCGTTCTATCAGTGACAATATTGCTTTTGGAAACCCGAATGTCGGTCGGGAAGTGATTGAAGCCGCGGCCAAGGCTGCTCAGGCTCATGATTTTATCCAGACATTTGATAAGGGTTACGATACTGTTATCGGCGAGCGCGGTGTTACCTTATCTGGAGGTCAGCGGCAGAGGTTAGCCTTGGCACGCGCGTTTTTGACCGATCCGCGGATTTTAATTCTGGATGATTCGACCAGCGCGATCGATTCTGCGACTGAGGATAAAATTCAGCAAGCAATATCCGCTGCTGCAAAAGGCAGAACTACATTGTTGATAACGCATAGATTAAGCCAGATCCGCTGGGCTGACATGATTGTGGTCATAAAAAAGGGTCACATCGTTGCGATGGGATCTCATGATGATTTGATGAAAACGTCTGATGCGTATAGCCGAATATTTAGAGAGTAACTTCTCAATTATTTGAGCATGTCGTTTGGCAACCAATAAATATTTTATGCAATATATTCAAAATGGATAAATGTAAATGGGTTTCTTTGCAGGCTTGAATAGTGAAAAATATGATCGCCAATATTCTGACCGGGTTTTGGTCAAAAGGATGATTGGCTATTTCTCAACACAAAAAAAACGCATGACGGGCATCGTTATTTTGGTTGGGGTAATGGCGGCGCTTGGGGCAGCCTTGCCAGTTATTGTCAGCAAGATTATGGACTTGTTGAAAGCTCGTCCTACAGTCGAATCAATTTTGGTGGTTGGTTTGGTGATGACTGTCATCGCCTTTCTTAACTGGGGGCTGAACTGGTTAAGGCGTAGTATGACAGTGCGTGCAGTTGGGGAAGTGATCCTTGGTTTACGAACCAGGGCTTTTGCCGCGTCTGCAGAACATGATCTGTCATTTTATGACCAGTTTTCGTCAGGCCGGATTGTAAGCCGAATTACGAGCGATACCAATGACTTTGGCCAGTTGGTGGTTATTGTTACTGATGTAGCTTCGCAGGTTGTTCAGACGGTTGTGTTGGGGGTTGTTTTGGCCCGGACCGAATGGCGCTTGTTCCTTGTGATGCTCGGGTTTATGCCGGTTGTTTTTGCTGTTGCGATGGGCTTTCGCAGCATGGCGAGAAAGGTGACCCGGCGTGGGATGCAAGCCATGGCGGATGTTAATGCAACCATTAAAGAAACCGTCAGTGGAATAAGTGTGGCCAAGAATTTTCGTCAGGAAAATAGTATTTTTGAGAGTTTCGAAATCGCCAATAACCAAGCCTATGTTGTGAATGTACGGCGAGGGTTTGTTTTAGCGCTTGTTTTTCCTACCCTTAACGCAGTCAGCGGAATTTTTGTGGGTGTGCTTGTATACGCCGGTGGTTGGAGCGCTGCTCTTGGTCTGGTGACAGTGGGTGCCTGGTATTTATTTATCAACTCACTGGATTACTTCATGTTCCCAATCATGAACTTGACTTCATTTTGGGCGCAAATCCAAAGCGGTTTGTCGGCTGCGGAGAGGGCATTTGCCTTGATCGATGCTGATCCAAATGTGGTGCAAATTGAGAAAAAGATCGTTCCAGTTTTACGAGGTGAAATTGCATTTGAACACCTCAATTTCAGGTATACAGATAACGAACCCATCTTGAAGGATTTTAACCTTAACATCCAGCCAGGGGAAAATTTGGCACTGGTTGGACATACGGGTGCTGGCAAATCATCAATCGCAAAATTAATAGCTCGATTTTATGAATTCCAGGAAGGTCGGTTGTTGATTGACAACCATGATATCCGGACCATTGATCTGTCAATATATCGCCGGCAGTTGGGTATCGTTTCCCAGGTTCCGTTTCTGTTTTCAGGTACGGTGGCTGACAATATTAAATATGCTGCTCCTCATGTTACCAATGCAGAGATGAAAGCCATGGCCCAACGTATCGGCGATGGAGAATGGGTGGAAACGCTCCCAAATGGCCTTGAAACAGAGGTAGGAGAGCGGGGAACCAGGCTTTCCATGGGGCAAAGGCAGTTAGTGG
>CAIVSQ010000564.1 GCA_903908605.1 uncultured Anaerolineae bacterium | reverse complement strand
CAAACCGCAGATCTGAGTGCCCCCCTCACTCAGACCGCGGTTTTTTATTTTATAAGTTTAATTATTATGAATAACCAGAAAACCTCCATCATCACCGATTTCTAGCAAACCAGTTTTCTCGGCAGCAACGCGAAATAGTTCAAGAAATTCTGGAAGTGGTTTTATACGACTAATCCGATTATCCACAAAATCGGTGTAAACTGAATCAAGCATCGATCTGCATAGTTGTGTCAGTTCCTCTGTTGTAGCATCAATAATATATTCCCCCAAACTCTCGACCATAAGTCCCTTTTCAATCACATTTGTTTGTTCAGGGATAACAAGGCTGTTTAGTGTTTCGCGTAATTTGATATGCTCCTCAGAATATTGAATACGAGATATGTGGCCCTGGGTTACGTACACATCATCTAATCTCCGGATTTTCTCTTCCAGTTGATTCCGCTGCTTTTTGATCTGATCAACTACGTCGCGACTTTGTACCCGCCTTGTCACCTCTTCCTGCCAGTCTGTGGGTAGGATAATGTGTGATAAGAGCTTTAGTAAATTATCATTTGTCTCATTCATGCGAACAGATCTTCCTGCATGGTCACACTCAAGGCCACGTTCCAAAGAAACTTCCTTGTAGTAGTTATAGTAGTTGGATGTCTGAATTCTCAAATGCCGTTGGCAGGAATCGCAGCAAATAATTCGCTGCAGCATGTAGTACCGAATGGTTGTGGTCGTTGAGCCATCTTTTTTGTGCTGGCGCATTAACCGTCCTTTATTTGTCGACATCCTGTCCCGGGTAACTTCCTGGGACTTATCGTAAAGTTCTTTGGTTATGATTGGCTCATGAATTCCAGGGCGAATGTTCTCTCGTAAAGAGACCATCCCATAATAGAACTCATTTCGCAACATGTTGGTCACAGTGTCTTTGCTAAATAAGCGCCCTTTTCTTGTTTTAAATTGTGTATTCAAGAAATCAGCGATCATTCGATGTGTGTAATTCCCGGATGCTGATAATTCAAAGGCTGCTTTGACGATTTCAGCTTCTTCGGGAATGACCACTAATTTTCTGGCTTTCTTATCCTTCTGATATCCAAAAGGAGCTGTACCATTATGAAGTCCTTTTCGGAACAGCTCTTCGTGACCTTTGATCGACTCAGATGACAGGTTTTCCAGGTACCACTGAGCAAATACGGCCATCATATTGAAAAAGAGGCGTCCTTCCGGGCGGGTGAAGTCAAAATTTTCAGTTGCTGATGTGATCACAACCTCGCACTCATTAAGGCGTTTGAAGTAGGATAAGGTTTGTTCAATGCTGCGACTGAAGCGGTCAAGCTTGTGTACCAGAATCGCATCGAAGAGACCTTGCTCTGCATCAGCAATCATGCGCTTGAAAGCCGGGCGGCGATCATCTTTGGCAGAAAAGCCTGCATCTTCATAGTATTCAACAATGACCCACTTGCGACGTTCTGTAAATTCCCGGCAAATATTTTTCTGGGCACCCAGGGAGTGACCTTCAACCTGTTCTTCGGATGAAACGCGCGTATAAATCGCAATCCGCAGCCCAGCCTGGTTGGTGTTAAGCGTATTCAGTCCATCCGAAAGCCTGACGCGATATGAGGCTTTTTTTCTGTGGTGGCTTGCAACAGCATCTTCGGGTAATGGTCGATCAGACATTTTCTACTCCTTATTTGTATTTTGTGATTTTTGAGATGTGGATTTTTGGCTGGTTTTGCGCAGTTGGATCTGAACCAGGATATCCAGAAATACAATCACTACCGATGATCGAGTCGGCTTTTTAACAATACTTTTTCGTGGCATGGGACACCTCAATATTACTGGGGTTGTCCCGACCGGTCGGGATGGCAGCTCGTGATCAGCGAGGCAGGCATGGGAGTAGTCATCTGGCCCGGAGACTACTTTCCGGGGGCTATCATTTTCCCCCGAGAAAACGAATGACTATTTTAACAAAGAATTGTTAGACAATTGATAACGCCAAAAGTACAGTTGGAATAAATTGGTATTTTTCTGGAATAAATGAGACGTTTTATTTGATCCAGCGTATACCTTAACAGAATATGCTTGTGTCTTATACTTCAATGGCATGCCAAGGAGAACCAATGGCTGAATACTCTGTAGAAGAATTCGTAAAAACTACTGCGCAAGATAGCGCCGCAAATCGTCCATTTGAATTGGAAAACCCACATTTACTTGAAGTTAACCTGAAAGGGCGAGTGTGGGCAAAGACCGGGTCAATGGTTGCATACACTGGGCAGGTGAAATTTACCCGTGAGGGTGTCATGGAACATGGCCTTGGCAAGATGCTCAAAAAGATGGCAACCGGTGAAGGTACCAACTTGATGAAAGTGGAAGGCCAGGGACGTGTCTACCTGGCTGAAAGAGGTAAAAAGGTCCAGGTACTGAGCCTGGGAAACGAAACAATTTTCGTCAATGGTAATGATCTGCTGGCTTTTGAAGATGTAGTGAAGTGGGACATTACCATGATGCGACGTATGGCTGGTTTGATGACCGGCGGTTTGTTCAATGTCCGTCTGAGCGGACCCGGTATGGTGGCCATTACCACCCATTATGAGCCACTAACTTTACAGGTTGTTCCGGATCAACCGATATTCACGGATCCCAATGCAACAGTGGCATGGTCTGGATCATTATCGCCGGATATTCGTACAGATATCAGTCTTGGGACATTGCTGGGGCGTGGCAGCGGCGAATCATTGCAACTTAAGTTTGCTGGTACCGGCTGGGTTGTAGTGCAACCATACGAAGAAGTTTATTTACAGACCGGGCAAAGCTCATAGAGGTTGGCTGGAGTTGAGCCGTTCACCGAAAAGCAAGATTTGTACAGTTAAACAGCAAACAGCGAGGCTCATCACCTCGCTGTTATTATTACCTTCTCTTCTTTCTGCCTCCTTGAGGAACGACCATCTCGCCAAACAACGTCATTTGCATTGGAATATTGCTGGCGACAACTACCAGTGTAGGACTGGCAGCCACCATCGAACCGGTGGGTGCAGTGGTAATCGCTGTGCGGATCTCGGACCCATCAGTGAATATGTTGGCAACATTGGCACTGTTCATGGTCAGAACCTTGCCTTGAAGCGCACTCTGGATTATCTCCCTCTGGATATCATCGTCCTCAACCTCCACCAGCACACCGGCGGCGCTCTTACCATACAGCAATTGGGCGGCCTTTTTCTTCTGACCCAT
>CAIVSQ010000563.1 GCA_903908605.1 uncultured Anaerolineae bacterium | reverse complement strand
TAAAAGGGAAACCGCTAAAAACTACAGGCTGGCGTTGATGGTGCTGAAGATGTTGCGAACCAACGGGCCCATCAGGGTCAGGGCGGCGATTACAACAATGGCGACCAGTACGAGAATGAGGGCGTATTCAACCATGCCCTGGCCACGTTCCTTGAGTGAAAATAACATAATTTTTATCTCCTAAAAATGAAAAGAATAGATTGTAAAAAAAGTTGGCAGGCTCACTATGGAGCCATTCGTGGCAGACCTGATTACAGGCTGGCGTTAATGGTGCTGAAGATATTGCGAACCAACGGGCCCATCAGGGTCAGGGCGGCGATCACGACGATGGCGACCAGGACCAGGATGAGAGCGTATTCAACCATACCTTGTCCACGTTCCTTGAGTGAAAATAACATGACTAATTCCTCCTTTCCTAAAAGATCAGATAACTCAGGATAACAAATCCAAATAAATCTATTGATAACAATATTATATTCCTTTTTTCTGAGAAGTTTATAAAAAATCGGTGAAAAACCTTTCAAAAGACCTACAGCGGCATAACACAAATGCAAACTGCGTTATGCGCGAGGCAATTTAACCGTAAAACGGCTGCCAACCCCAGGCTTGCTCTCCACGCCAACCGTCCCCCCGTGCAGTTCAACCAGGCGTTGAACAAGTGCAAGCCCCAGGCCAATGCCACTGTGCAGGCGGGCCAACCGCTTATCCAGGTGAATAAAAGGGACAAAAAGATGCTGAATATCTTCCGCCTGTATCCCTATGCCAGTATCCCAGACAGTGATTTTCACCAGTTCCCCGACCTCGTCCGCACCAACTTCAATCCCTAGGCTGCCACCCTCGGGGGTAAATTTAAGTGCATTGCTGAGTAAATTCCCCAGGATTTGTTTTAACAGACGCGCATCTGCCCGCACCATAAGTCCATTGCTGTCACCCAGCTCCATGGATATATGTAAATTCTTTTCCTCAATTTGCGTCTTTACCTTATCCACACTGGCGCGACAGGCATTCATCACCGAGCAAGACATCAGGTTTACTTTCACCCGCCCGGCTTCAATCATGGCGTAATCGAGCGTATTATTGATCATTTCAAGCAGCGCCCGGCCGCTCATTTCCACCTGCTTGAGGGCGGCTAGCTGCTTCTCGCTCAGCGAGCCGTAGGTTTGCAACTGCAGCGCCTCCGCCAACCCGAGGATGCTGGTCAACGGTGTGCGCAAATCATGGCTCACGCTGGCCAGGAATTCATCTTTTAACCGTGATGCCTTGGCCAGCTCGGCGGTCCGTTCCTCCACGCGCCGTTCCAACATGTCACGCGCGCTGCGCAGCTCGTTGTCCGCAATCACCCGCGCCGTACCATCCCGCAGCACACCACGCACACCCATCACCTTGCCATCCCGCACAATCAGCACCGGTTTTCCTTCCAGGAATAACAAGTGACCATCCCGGTCGATCACATCCATGGTGATCTCTTCCGGCATTTTTTGAACTTCAAAAAACTGCGCCAGTTCACGTTGCACTTGCTCGCGACTATCCGGGAGGATGAATTCCAGGAAGTTGCGACCGATCAACTCGTCAGGCTGATCAAAACCACAGATGCGTACCAGGGCTGGGTTTACGAAGGTCAGCACCCCGTCCAGATCAGTCTCAAACATACCGTCATTAATATCATTGACCAGCGATCGGTATTTCTCCTCGCTCAGCCTGAGCGCCTTCGCCTGCTCTTTCAGTTCTTCCGCCTGCATCGTCAAGCGTAGCTGGTCGCGCTGGCGCACAAATGCCAGGGTAATCACCATCAACCCGGTCGAAATCAGGAAAGTCTCCAGGTTAAAAAGGGTGCTGACGGGCAGTTCAGGCACCAACCTGCGCAAAAATACCACTGCCACCATAATCGCGATCAGCAGCATCTCAGTGGACCGCCTGCTGAAAAACAAGCTGCTCATCAAGATTCCCAAGATCAGGTAAGCCAGGTCCAGGCTGGATTCACGCGTATAGAGAATATCCAGGTAAATCAGAGCAGTGAACCCCAGGATAAAAGCCAGGGCCGCCAGGCGATAATGCCTTGTGCGACTCAGGCTGTAGAGACTGAGCAAAAATGCCAGGCCAAGCAGAACCAGCCAGTCATAATCACTCAGTTTGCCATGGGAAAATTCAAACTCCAGGGATAAATTAATGATCAAGGAAACAACCCCGACGATCAACAACCCCATCAAAAGCGCGGAAAGAATCCTGGCACGGCTACGGGTAAACGGACCTGTAATAGAAAAATGCGGTTCCGTCAATAAATCCCACCATGCTTTGATCTTCTTTTTAAAAAATTGAGACAACGAGGAATTCATAGTTTTGCGTGCCTGGTTGGTCAGCCGAATCAATAACTGCACAAAAGATAGCCCTTGATCTTATCTGCGTCCTTCATAGAGATGAGAGAGTTGGATATTTGGATACAGAATAGACATTTGCCTGGCAGGCAAATTGATGAATAAAAATAACTCACCCGCTCATACTGTTATTAATTTTACCCCAAATATAAAAATGTACGTAATTATACGTACATTTTTATGCATTTTCTCCTACTTTCCCATTAGCCATCCCATGGCAGGCTGATCGTGAAACGACTGCCCTCCCCATACCTGCTCTCCACATCAATTCGCCCGCCCTGCAGTTCCGTCAAGCGCTTAACCAACACCAACCCCAGGCCGGTTCCGTTGTACTGCCGCCCCAGGCTGCTATCCAGTTGCACAAAATTTTGGAACAAGCGCGACATATCCTCAGCACGAATGCCAATGCCGGTATCCCAAACGGTGATATGCACCTCATGGTTCTCCAGGTCACCACGCACATCCACCCCAATCTTGCCGCCCTCCGGGGTAAATTTGAGCGCATTACTCAACAGGTTGTTGAGCACCTGCTTTAAACGCTGTGCATCTGCCTGCACGTTGATATTTTGCGGGCTCATTTGCAGGCTAATTTCCAGTTTCTTTTGGCTGGCCGGTTCCGCCACCTGCCGCAGGCAAGACTGGCAGATTTGCTCCAGGCGGCAAATTCCCAGCCGCAGCACCAATTGCCGCGCCTCAATACGCGCCAGGTCGAGGATATCGTTGATCAATTCCAATAAATGCCGGCCGCTATTAGCAATATGCTGAAGAGCCGTTAACTGTTTCACGCTCAGGCTGCCATACGTCTGCATTTGCAGCACATCGGTCAACCCCAGGATGCCCGTCAACGGGGTGCGCAGTTCATGGCTCATACTGGCCATAAACTCATCCTTCATGCGGGCTGCCTTTTCAAGCGCCTGGTTGGCCTCCTTCAAATCTGCGGTACGTTCGGCCACCCGCTGCTCCAGCCGGCTCTGCACCTGCAGAAGCTGCGTTTCAGCATCTTTACGCGCCACCAGTTCAACCTGGGCCAATAAGAACAACTGCGAATTTTCGATTGAAATGGCTGCCTGGTTGGCAATTGTGCTTAACAGTCTTTCATCACGCTCTGTAAAGGCGTTTTCCAGGTTGCTTTCCAGGCTGATGGTGCCAATAATGCGCTCACCGGTACGCAGCGGTACATACACACCCGAGCGCACCTCTGGGTGAATTTCCTCATAGCGTGTATCCTCCCGCACGTTCGGGCAAAGCGCTGGCACCCCATGCTCAAAGACCCACAGGCTAAGCGCTTCGGGGCGATGATCTTGCCCCCCATGCGTAACCACGGTTTGCTCTTCATTGTGCTCGCCATCCGCGGCCAATAATTCCAGGCGCTGGGTTTCCACATTGAACAAGCGCACAGAAATGTGGTGCCAGTTCATTTTCTCACCCAGGATATCCACCACTTTCCCGGCAATTTGGCGGGGCTCCATCAAGCGGTTAATCACCAGGCTGTTCTGATACAGCACCTCCTGTTCCGAAAGGTGCCGGCGAATGGCAGCCTCGGCCTGTTTCAGTTCACTGATATCGGCAATAAATCCTTCCACAGCCGTAATTTCTCCCAGCGCATTAAAAATGCCCTGGCCCTGCTCCCACACCCATTTCTGTTCACCGCGCGGGGTAAAGATGCGGTAGCTCACCTGGAATGGCGTCTGGGTCTCCAAGTGGGTAATAATGATATCGTGCTCATTATCCAGGTCCTCAGGGTGAATCATGCGGGTTAACAACATCCCCTCGCCGGCGGTTAATTCCTCCGAGCTATACCCGGTCAATTGCAGACAGCCTTCGCTGGCAAATTCCAGCGCCCAGTTGCTGCCCGGGCGGGTGCGATAAGCCATGCCAGGCAAGCTGCTCATCAGCTGCGCCAGGCGTCTTTGGCTTTCCTTCATCTCAAACTCAGCCTTCTTAGGCAGGCTCACATCCTGGATGACACCCAACCAGAACATCGGGCTTCCGCCCTCATCACGCAGCAGCACCGCATCATCCCGCAGCCAGACGACGCGCTCATCGCGCGTAATCACCCGGTATTCCGCAAGGAATGATTCACCGCTCAACTCAGTCTTGTCATCCAAAGCCATGACAAACGAGCGGTCATCCGGGTGGATAATTACGTTCCAAAAATTCTCGCGGTTATACCATGAGTCGGGTGTATACCCGGTGAAGGCTTCTATCTGTGGACTAATGTACGTGATCTGCCCCAACCCGCCAATTGCCTCGGTATACACGCAAGCCGGCATCATTTCGATCCACCTGCGCTGGCGCGCCTCCGCCTGCTGTAGTCGGCGCTCCACATTTTTTCGCGGGCTGATGTCCTGAACCGATATGATCACCCTTTCCAAGTCGTGCTCATGCCCGCTTACAACCGCCCAGTGCAGGCTCACATCGATCAAATCGCCATCCACAGTGCGCTGCACAGTTTCGTAATTAAAAGTATGCCGCCCCGAGGCAATCATTAACAATTCATTCCTGGCAGATCCCAATGGGTCATCTTGCACCACCCCGGTCAGGTAAGCGAGCAGTTCCTGTTTATTATCCGCATGGTAGAGCGTCAACGCAGTCTGGTTGACATCCAGCACCCTGGCCAGCCCGGCCACTTCCTGCGCCGCGCCGGGGTTTTCACGAAAATACGCCAGGAAATCCACCACCCCGTTTGAGACCAGTTGATCCAGGCGCATCTTCACCCTGGAAAAGTCCATTTCGCATAAAGAGATGGGCGAATTTTCAAACAACATCCGGTAGCGCAGCTCGCTTTCATGCACCAGTTGCTCAGCCCGCCGGTAACCTGCCCGGCGTCGAGCCTCAAGCAGTTCCCTATCCACCACCGCCCCCAGCCTGGCCAGGTTATCCTTCACCAGGTAATCATGCGCGCCAGAGCGCATCAACGCCGCAGCAGTCTCCTCGCCGATCGTGCCAGAGACCACAATAAACGGCACATCCAGCTCGCTCTTGCGCAGCAGGTCAATGACAGCAGGCGCATCAAAAGTGGGCAGCCGGTAATCCGAGATCACCAGGTCCCATTCATGCTCTTTAAGCGCAGTTTGCAACGCGTCCAAAGTCTCCACCCGTTCAGCTTGCGCCTCATAACCCGCTTTTTCTAGCTGGCGCAGGATCAATTCCGCGTCGCTTTCATAATCCTCAATGATTAATACTCGCAGTGCAATCAACATAAGGCTTCCTGGGTGCTTTCAAACTTCCCCCGCGGCAGAGTTGGAAAAGCGGGCATCCAAACAATCCGCACACGGGTGAGAAAACAAACATACCATCAAAGCTGGCTGCCCCACCAATACACATTCATTGCAGTCAGCACAACCATAGGCATAAATGTATAACACTTCTCGCCTTACCGTGCGAGAGCTTCCGAATTGGTGGATGGTCCCCACGGCAGGCTGATGCGGAAACGACTGCCCTGACCGGGCTCACTTTCCACGCTGATACTACCGCCATGCAGACTCACCAACCCGCGCGACAGCGAAAGCCCCAACCCGGTACCAGAATATCTTCTATCCAGGCTGGCATCCAACTGGCTGAATGGTTGGAACAGTTTCGGCAGTTCGTCGGCCGCGATGCCAATACCGGTATCCCAGACCGTTACTTCCACTGGCTGCCCGGTGTCCAAACCACGCACCACAATTCCCAGGCTGCCACCCACCGGGGTAAATTTATTGGCATTACTCAACAGGTTATTGAGCACTTGCCCCAGGCGGCGCCCATCAGCGATCAGGCTGATCACATCCGGTTGGATGTCCAGGCTCACGTGCTGTTGTTTCGCACTGGCCTGCGCTGTAATTGTCTTCAGGCTGCTCCGGCAAATGTCACCCAGTGAACATGGGCCAAAGCTCAATTTCATCCGGCCTGCCTCCAGGCGGGTAAAATCCAGGATGTCATTAATCAGATCCAACAGGTGCTTGCCGCTTTTTTCAATATTGTGGAGCGCAATCTGTTGTTTCTCACTTAATACCCCGTAGGTCTGCATTTGCAGCACCTGCGAGAGACCAAGTATGCCCGTCAGCGGCGTGCGAAGTTCATGGCTCATACTTGCCAGGAATTCATCCTTCATGTGCGCGGCTTTTTCCAGCTCCAGGTTGGCAAGCTGAAGTTCGGCCGTACGTTCGACTACACGCCGCTCAAGATCCCGCTGGGCATGATGAAGTTGTTCCTCCACCTGTTTGCGCTGCTCAATATCACCCAGGGTACCCAAAACGCGCACAACCCGGCCCGCTCCATCCTGCTCCACCACCCCACCACGCAAAGAAAACCAATGCCATTCACCGCTTTTCATCCGCATACGCATGTCGAGATTGATGGGGGCACCGGTTAGTGCGGTTTGCGCCACGCTGGCGCTTACCTGCACCTGGTCATCGGGGTGAATTTGTGAAAGCAGGCTGCTAAAATCAGGGGCATATTCATTTTCAGAAAAACCCAGGTTGTTGGAAAAATTATTACTGACCACTAGCCTGCCAGTCTGCACATACCACTCCCAAATCCCATCGCGCACCGAGTTGAGGGTATCCACGTGCCGTTTTTCGCTCTCACGCAGCGCGCTTTCCATCTGCCTTCGTCCGGTAATATCGCGTGTCACCCCCAAAATCTCATCCTTGCCAGTTTTCTCATTATGGATGTAACAGGTAATCACCTCGGTCCAGATAATGGAACCATCTTTGCAAGGTTGCTCAACCTCATCCACCTTAAAACGCTCCGAGTTAAATTTACCTGTCTGGAATTCCCTCAAGTCATTTAATATGACCCCACGCACATAAGCCGCGGCCAGTGGGGTAAGTGCCGCATCCATCGGTTCGGCAATAATCTCTTCAGGGCTGTAACCACGCAGGCGTTTCACGGCTGGGCTAACATACAGAAAACGAAGCGTTTCAGGGTCCAGAGTCCAGACCACATCGCGGCTATGTTCGGTAAACAGCCGGTATTTCTCCTCACGCTCGCGCAGCTGCTTTTCGGTCGTCCTCTCCAGCGTAACATCCCGCAGACAGATCAGGCGGGCAGGCGCATCTTCCCACTCCACCGGCTGGGCACGCACCGCCAGTATGCGCACACCGCCAGCAGCCAGGCTAATTTCCAGTTCCGCTTCACCATTCGCTACCAGCGCCAGGTCCAACCTGTCACTCAACAAATCTGCCTGCGCGCGTTCGAGCAAGCGGCAGGCAGCAGGGTTCACCAATCGCGGGGTATCATCCAATCCCAGTACAATCATGCCATCCGGGTGGTTAGAGAAGATTAGCTGCAGTTCTTTTTCATGCGCGCTCATCCCTGCTCTGCCTTCCTTTTTTATATACAGGCAACCCGGCCAGGCAAACTGTTGCTAGGGCCGGTCGCTTTCAACCTGAATCAACGAACCGGGGTTTTGTAGTTCTATTTTATACCAGGTTCGAAAAGTTATGGTGCCTATGCGGGTTATTAGGGGCGTGGTTTTATTGAAACCAGCCCTCGCAGCTATGGTGCCGCTGAATCAATCCCTCCCACTGGCGCCACGTTCGGGTCGCCAGCCGTACTGGCATCCACCTCACCCACTTCATCCAGGTTTACCCCCCCACTGGCCGCGCTCGAACCAGTGACTGGAATGCTGAGGGTGGCATAATCCACCAGCAGCTCATCTCCGCTGCTGAATTCATTCCGGTAAAAACCCACCCCCACCTTGCCACTACCAAAGGTGGTTAAATTACCATACATAATGCGCACACCATTTACAAATATCTCGGTGAAACTACCCCGCGCACTAATGTGCACCGTATTCCAACCGCTCGTAATCGCATTGCTATATGTCCAGGGCATCAGCCAATACCAGTTGCCGTCCTTCAGATAACCCAGCGCAAAAAAGCCCATATTCGTCACCGACAGGCGGTAACCATTTTGCCATTCGCCATCCGCCCCCAGCTTACCAGCCATCCCGCGGAAGTAAACGGAATTAGCGTCATAAGCGCCACTCGGGGTCCTCATCAGGCGCACCGTATAATTCAAGTTGTAATAGTTATTAATAAAACGAGCAGATGCAACCCCACCTGACCGTCCCAGCGATCGCAGCAACCCGTGATTGACCGACCACTGTGCACTAACCGGAATCCAGCCATCCAACCCGCTCGAAAACGGCGTGTTAAAGCCACCAATGACCGCAAAATTAGCCAGCGGGCTGAAAGGCTTCCAGGCCCCAGCCAACATCGCACGCACCTTCCAGCTGTATGATCCCAACCCAAGCGGGACAGTAGCCGAATAGCTGCACATCGCATTGACGCAATCACCCCCGTCCATCCGGATCGAAGCCACCTGCGTGCTGCCCTTGTAGATCGCCAGGTGATAGTAGCTGGCCTTATACACCTGCGTCCAGCGGAAGAGCGGCGTAAGATCAGCCGTACTGCCCAGCGGACCCACCACTGTTGGGCTTGTGGTTGGGGCTGTCACACTAAAAGCAACCGGGCTGCTAAGCGCCTGCCAGGACCCACCCATGCGGGCCTTTACCTGCCAGCTATAACTTCCTGCTGCAAACAATTGCGGCAACTGGCTGGAACACTGTACCGCACCGCAACTGCTATCCGCCAACGACAGGCTGGCAAACGGCGCACCCGCCTTGAAAACGCTCAACTGGTAATCGCTGGCCCCGCTCAACCGGCTCCAGCGGAAAACCAGGGTCGGGCCAGTCACCGTTCCGGCTGGTTTAAGCGGCGTGGGTACCGTTTGCGCTCCAATGCGCGTGTACAACAGCAAGTTGGGGCTGCCATTCACACTCCCAACCCGCCCAGCTGTTGCCAGGCCAATCAGCCCCTGCGCCACCTGTGCCGGCGTGGCCGCCGGGAAGGACTGCAGGAACAGCGCCGCTGCCCCGGCCACATGCGGGCTGGCCATCGAGGTACCGCTCATCAAGGTGGTCGAGTGATCATCCAGGTAATACGTCGACTCAATGTTGGTGCCCGGTGCAAACAGATCCACACACGGCCCCCAGTTGGAAAACACAGCGCGTTCATCACTGCTCTCGCTGGCCGCCACGGTGATGGCCTCGCCAGCACTGGCAGGTGAAATTTCGCAAGCGCTCATGGCGCTGTTGCCAGCCGCCACCACAAATGTAATGCCAGCCGCCACACCCGCCTTGACCGCAGCGTTGAAAGCAGGGCTGAATCCGCTGCTCAGGCTCATGTTGGCGACCGCCGGGCGTTGTGCGTTCGAAATCATCCAGTTGATGGCATCCACCACCCCCGAGACGGTCCCACCCCCATCGCAATCCAGCACCCGCACCGCATGCAGCCGCACCGATTTGGCCACCCCATACAGCGCCGAACCGACCGTGCCCGCCACATGCGTGCCATGCCCAAAACAATCATTGCCATTCTGCCCGTCGCCGATTACATCGTAATCCAGGCTGGCGCGTCCCTCAAACTGCGTATGCGTGGCGCGGATACCGGTATCGACGATGTAAACGTGCACACCCTGCCCACTGCGCAGGTATTCATATTGGCCATCCAGCGGCAGGTCGCGCTGATCCACCCGGTCCAATCCCCAGGTAGCAGAAGGCTGCACGGTCAGGTCCTGTGTTCCAGCCTGTTCAGTTGGGTCAAGCCTGACCCGCTGATCAGCTTCAATGTAATCCACCTGCGGGTCCTGGCGCAGCGTTTGCACAAGCGCATCGGACAATTCGGCCGCGAAACCGTTCAACGCGCGATCATAGCGCCGCAGCACCCGCCCACCCATGCCTTCCACTACCGCCAGAGTCTGCGCCTGGGCCGGCACGCCATCCTTATACACCACAATATAACGACCCGGAATGTCCTGCGCTGACCCGGCATGCAGCGGTGCCAACCGCACAGCATGCTCCTGCTCTGCTCCCACAGCCGAAAACGGCGCCGTCAGCAACCCGGCAATCAGCAACACCCGCAGCATGCTTGCAATCATTTTTTTCATTTCACTCCTGCCAGAAACACCAATCAATAATAGTACACTGTCACAAGTTCGTTACATTAAGCTTACCCCATATTTCAGGCCAGGTCAGGCAAATCGTGCCGGAAAACCTTGGTTGCCCGCACCAGGATCATTGACCCGCGGCCGGTCTCAAGCGCACCTCACCAAAATGAACCCGGCGTGTTTCACCCGACCCCAGCCGGACCCTCAAACTACCGTCGTGCTCCAACCCAATCAGCTCAGCCATGAACGCCTGCCCTGAAAACTCACCCTGCCTGTCACGCCCCTGCCAGATCTGCACCTGTTCGCCGCGAAAAGCCAGCGCCTGCTCCCAGCGTGCCAGGAAGGCATCCGAAGTCAGTCCCGCCCGCAGTTCGAGCAGGCTGGTCAACAGCTCACGCAGCAATGCATACCGCGGCACAGGTCCACCCAGCTCGGTCTCCACGCAGGTGGCCGGGAAGCTCAGCTCAGCAGCCGGGGGCAGCGAACCAGGCGCAACATTCACGCCCATCCCGATCACCAGGCTTTCCACCTCCGCGCCGGTCCAGACCGCTTCCACCAGCACGCCAGCCGATTTACGCCGGCCAATCAGTACATCATTCGGCCATTTCACCTCGGCTGCCAGGCCACGCCGGGCCAAAGAATCCACCAACGCCAGGGATGCCAGCCCGGCGAAGCGCCCGACCAGTTCACGTTCGGCCTGGGTCGGCCGCAAGATCAGGCTGAAGGCCAGCCCCGCGCCTGGCTGGCTGGTCCACTTGCGCCCATCGCGCCCACGCCCATTGCTCTGGGCATCCGCCACCACCAGCGAAGCATCGTGTGCACCGCTGGCAGCCCAGGCCAGGGCTTCGTCGTTAGTCGAGCCAACAATTTCAAAGAAACGCAAACCGCCCAACGCAAAATCACGCAGGGCGGTTTCTAATTCAATATCATGCATGTTTACTGTCCCAAGACGCTCCACGGGTTGATGAACCCGCCGTTCATACGTACTTCAAAGTGCAGGTGCGCCCCAAACGAGTTACCGGTGTTCCCGGAGGCTCCGATCACCGTACCGGTGTAGACCCCCTGGCAAGCCGCGACGTTGATCGCGCTCAGGTGGGCATACAGGGTCACAAAACCGTTACCGTGGTCAATCATCACTACGTTGCCGTAGCCGCCGTTCCAACCACTGGCAGCGCGCGTCACCACACCCGCATCAGCCGCATAAACAGGTGAACCTTCACCAGCCGCCAGGTCAATGCCCAGGTGCCCGGCATAATAATCATTCCCCGAAAGAAAATGATTGGCTGTCGGGAAAATAAATGCGCCGCCGCCCACCGGTCCACCACCACACGACGAGCCATCCTGGCTGGCCGTGCCTGACTTGCCGCGCGCAATGGTCGGGATCAACCACTGCTTATACTCGCGCGAGCCACCTGGCACCATCACCTTCTGCCCGGCCTTGAAAGTCGGGTTGGTCAGGTCCACCAGGTTGCCTGGCCAGTTCAAAATATCATCCACCTTGGCCTTATACTGCGTGGCTACCGTGGCAGGTGTATCGCCTTCCTTCCAGATATACAGGATGCCATCCGTAGGCGGCACATTCAGCTCCTGACCGGGGCGAATGCTATCGGGGCTGTCATTTAACGTATCATAATTGGCCCACAACAGGGTATCTGGCTTAATGTTGTACTCTTTGGATATGGCGAAGACCGAGTCACCCCGCGAAACCGTGTGCTCACGCACCGCATACGCCGGGCGCTCGGGGATAATCGTCTTCAGGTGCAGCCCACGCTCAATGGCAGGCAGCGCCAGTATCGAAAGACTGGCGCTCGTGTTGGCCGGCACACCTTGTGCGGCGGTCGGTTTCGCCTCCGCAGTGATGGTGGGCACGGCCACCAACGGCAAAGCTGCCCGGCCGGCAGTGCGGAAATACGCCAAACCAATCGCAGACATCGCCAAGACAATGGTTATCCCCCAGCTGATCAGGTTAAACCAACGTGATGTTAATTTGTTTTCCATACGAATGACACCATCCTGCAGACGGCAAACCCTGCTAATTAAACTTCGGGTTTACATGCTGTCGGTCAGTCTCTCTAAAAATTCCATATTGTTGCGAGTCTTGGCCATGCGGTTGATGATTGCTTCGGTTGCCACACTCTGATCCATGCCAGCACCCGAAGGTGGATTGGAGGTCATCTGCGAGTACATCCTTCTCATCGTCCAAACCCGCTGCAAAATATCAGGTCCAAGCAGCAAGTCTTCGCGCCGGGTGGATGAGCGTTCCATGTCCACGGCCGGGAAGGTACGGCGCTCTTGCAGCTTGCGCGAGAGGTGCAGTTCCATGTTGCCGGTACCCTTGAATTCTTCGTAGACCACATCGTCCAGGCGCGAGCCGGTATCCACCAGGCAGGTGGCAATGATGGTCAACGAACCGCCTTCTTCCAGGTTACGCGCCGCACCAAAGAAGTGCTTGGGCGGGTAAAGCGCCGAAGGATCCATACCACCGCTCAATGTGCGGCCGGATGGGTTGACTGTCAGGTTATAGGCGCGTGCCAGGCGGGTAATCGAATCCATCAGGATCACCACGTGCCGGCCAATCTCCACCAGGCGCTTGGCGCGCTCCAGGGCAATCTCAGCCGTGCGCACATGCGAGGTCACTGGCTCATCAAAAGTCGAGGCGATCACTTCGGCATCCACCGAGCGATCCATATCGGTCACTTCCTCGGGGCGCTCGCCAATCAACGCCACCATCAGGTGCACCGCCGGGTACTGGGTCGAAATGGCGTTGGCGATCTGCTTCAGAATGGTGGTCTTGCCTGCCTTGGGCGGTGAAACGATCAGGCCGCGCTGTCCACGCCCAATCGGTGCAATCAGGTTGATCATACGGGTGGCCAGGATATCGCCCTTGGTCTCAAGATCAAAACGCACATCCGGGAAAATTGGGGTCAGGTTTTCAAACCGGGGCCGGCGGCGGGCTTCTTCGGGATCCACACCGTTGACACTTTCCACCTTCAACAACCCCCAGTGGCGCTCAGAATCGCGTGGAGCACGGGCATGCCCCAAAATCAGGTCACCCGAGCGCAGGTCATAGCGGCGCAGCTGGGCCTGGGACACGTAAACATCATCTTCGCTGATGCTGTAACGCGCCGAACGCAAGAAACCGATGCCCTCATCCATAATTTCGAGGATGCCACCACGAATTTCAAGTCCCTCCCGGGCCGCCTCTTCCTGCCGTAAACGCAGTACCAGGGCTTCCTTCTTCATGCGGTTGGCATTTTGAATGGCAAATTCTTTTAACGCCATAGAACGCAATTCAGCCAGGGGCTTGCTTTCAAGTTCCAAAATATTCATCATATAATTTTTTCTCTTCGATTTGAGTGGTGGGGATTAAAATGTGAAAATGGCCGCCCCACCGTGTGAGGCAGTCAACTATTTACTTGATGGAAAAAAGGGAGTTTCGCATTAATGTGTCTTAATAACCCGTCAAAGGCCCAAAACAACTGTCCAAAATATCATACGCTCTGGGTCGTATTGATTATAGCATACTTTATTAATTGTGCAATATGAGGAATTCTCCAGGGTGTGTCCTAATAATTCGGGAGGAAAAAGGAATAAAATAGGGGTGACGAAAGGAGAAAAATGAACAAGGAAGAAATGCGACAGAATTGGAACGGATTAGGGGAAGACGCAATTAGCGGGATGTTGGAATGGAGACTGC
>CAIVSQ010000562.1 GCA_903908605.1 uncultured Anaerolineae bacterium | reverse complement strand
TTCGGCGCGCGACCCTATTTTTGCAAGTGATAGCAGGGGCAGTATATAATGGAAGCAACTACACACCTGCAAGCTGGAGAGCGTATGTACATACCCAAGCTGTACCGCCAGGAAGACCATGTTGAAATTATGGATTTTCTGCGTAGCAACAACTTCGCCGCCATTGTCAGCAGCAGCGGCGGGCTGCCAACCGCCACCCACACCCCTGTGGAAATCATTGAGAGCGAGGGCGGGCTGTTGGTCTGCGGACACATCTCGCGTGCCAACCCACAGTGGAAAAACTTAGGCAGTGAGGAAGTATTGCTGATCTTCCAGGGCGCGCATACCTACATCTCGCCGCGCTGGTATGACCACGTCAATGTACCCACCTGGAATTACAAGATTTTGCACCTGTATGGGCGTTTGCGTGAATTACAAGGCCAGGAGCTCTTCGACCTGTTGAGCCGCCTGGTGAAAAACAATGAGGGTGGGGATGAATACCAACTGGAAAAGCTGCCGCCAGAATACGTTCAGCAGCAGATCAAGGGTATCTTCGGCTTTGCGATCGAGATCACCCGCCTGGACGCCAGCTATAAACTTAGCCAGAACCGCGATGACCTGAACCATGCCAGCATCATCCAGCACCTGCAGGAACGCCCGGATGAGGCCTCGCACGAGATCGCCGAGAGTATGCGCAAGCAGCGCCCGGGCTCCACAGGGTAATCGCCTGCCTGGGTGGATGACTCAGGCGCGCGGCGGTCCCTGGCGGATGCGCTCGCCAGCCTGTTGTGCATTCAGTCCCCACATCGCTTCGACCCACCAGGTGGCCCCAGCCGCTCGCCATGCAGCCATTTGCTCCAACCGCGTGGCGGGGTCCAGCACCAGGGCCTGCCCGCTGACGACAATATCAAAGGGCGTCGTCAACACCCGCCGGGCGGCGACGTAATCACGCACAGCGCTGACATCGGCCGGGCTTACCTCGGCCGGTGTGCCATCCGAGTTAAGCTTTTCCATCAAAATGCCATCTGCTTTGAGCACGCGGGCCATCGATTTTTCACGCGGCCAGAGCCCGGGCACCCACAGCGGGATGCGCGGTTGCTGGACTGGCGCGGGCGGGTAATGCTGCGGGTCGAGATCGGTCAGCTTGAGCGGGAAGTGTTTGCCGGGGTAATCTTGCTGCCGGCGGGAAAAGAGAATATCAAGCACGTCGATGGTCTCGTCCAACATTTCGGCGCGTGTTTTGGCGTCTTGCACTTCACCCGGGAAGCCCTGCCAGCCCATCCAGACTGCGCCTGCCCCCAACCCGAGCGACAGTCGGCCCCCGCTGAGACGGTCGAGGGCCAGGGCCTGGCTGGCGATTTCCCATGGCCGGCGCAGGGGCGCTGGGATGATCATGCTGCCCAGGCGAATGCGGTCGGTGAGCATGGCCACCGCCGCCAGGCTGATGAGCGGGTCTTCGCACCAGATCGCATCGCCCAGGAAAACCCCGTCCCAGCCAGCATCCTCGGCCAGTTTACCCAGCCAGGCCGCCTCGCGTGCCGAGCCATACGGAATAGCCACCCCAAACTTGAGATCGTTCATAGAAAAAGGTCCCTTTCGCAGCTAATTATTGCCTGATTCTAGCACCAAGCTGGGTGCTATGACAGATCGGGAATGACACCACCCTGTCATTCCCGATGGAGCTGGGACGATGCGCGGGCTGCCGCGCTTGCTCTCCGAGGTAGGCCCTGGCTCTTGCAGGGTGGCAGCGTGGCGATCTGCTCTTGGGTCTCGCGTACGTGGCGATTTCCGATGACAAAAGAGCAGATCGCCACACCCGCAAAGTACAAGAGCGCGGGTTCGCGATGACAGGTAATTGGAATATCTATTTGCAAACGGACAGTATGCCAGCGATGACCGACGAGCAGATC
This sequence comes from uncultured Anaerolineae bacterium, assembly GCA_903908605.1. Lineage (GTDB taxonomy): Bacteria > Chloroflexota > Anaerolineae > Anaerolineales > Villigracilaceae > UBA5195. The sequence continues at coordinate 21,908 of CAIVSQ010000562.1, read as the reverse complement.
GTAACACCCGTGACCCAATATGGACCAGGGCCTACCTCGGAACCAAGAGCGCGGGATCACGAGTACAACAGGCGCGCAACGCGCTCCGGGTTTCCCCGCAAGTGTATTTTTTCGAGGTGGTTTTCCGAGAAAAAATACACAAAAAAATAACTTTTTCGTGCGCGGGCTAAACGAACATCTCTATTCAAACCAGGCTACGCGCGCGGCCAGGGTTTCCCCTCAAGTGAATTGACGCTGTAACCGGGTGGCATATGGTCTCAATGCCACCGAAAAACCCATGCTTGGGGGCTTCTTTGGTAAAATCCAATCATGCGAAAAGTACCCTTCCTGCTCCTGACCCTGGCCCTCATCACCGGCGCATGCAGCCGCAATGCGCCTGTAAAAAACGGCAGTACCCCGGTCGCGACGATCGCGGGTACCGTTGCCCCCAGGCTGGCGAACCCGACCAGCATCTCCATCCAAACCTACCTGCCGCCCACGCGCGCGCCGGGCGAACCGATCGCCAGCCCAACCGCCAACCAGGGCGCGGAAGTCATCGCCTTCCCGACCTTTACCCCGTTAGCCGCGCCTACCCAGATCGGCGCACCCACCAAACCGGCCGGCACCCAGTACACCGTCCAGAGTGGCGATTACCCCTCCAGTATTGCCCAACAATTTGGAATCACCACCGAGGAACTGCTGGCTGCCAATAACCAGAACGATGCCTGGATCATGTACCCGGGTGACGTGATCCTGGTGCCGGTTACAGGCCGGCCTAACGGCGCTGGCATCGGACCAAACGAACCCGCCAGTGCCTCGGCATACTTCAAGATCATTCCCGATTCAGAGCTGGTCTACGGTCCGCTCAGCAGCAGCCTGGATGTGCAAGACTTCGTCCGGCAGCAGGGTGGCTATCTGTCCAAATATTCTGAAGTGGTGGATGGCGATACCCTGGATGGCGCTCAAATTGTGGAACTGGTCGCCAAGCGGTATTCCGTCAACCCACGCCTGCTGTTGGCCGTGCTCGAATACCGCTCTGGTTGGGTCACCAATGCCAACCCTGACCAAAGCCGGTTAGAAACCCCGATCGGCTATGTGGATAGCTACTACATCAACCTGTATCACCAACTCACCTGGAGCGCGGACATGCTCAACCAGGGCTTTTATCGCTTCCGCGAAGGCAAGGTAAAGACCTGGCGCCTGGCGGATGGCAGCCTGGTTGAGCCGCATCCCGGCATCAACCCTGGCACGGCCGGGGTGCAAAACCTGTTCGCCGCGTTGGACAAAGCCGACACCTGGCCGGTTGACACCGGTCCGGACGGGCTGCACGCCTTGATTACACGCATGTTCGGCTACCCGTTTGACCTGGCGATCGAACCAGTGCTGCCCACCGGGCTGATCCAGCCGGTGCTCAGCCTGCCCTTTGGTCCGGGCGAGGCCTGGCAGTTCAGCGGGGGTCCGCACGGCGGCTGGGTAAGCGGCTCGGCCTGGGCCGCCCTCGATTTTGCCCCGCCCGGCGAACCGATTGGCTGTGGCTCCTCCGAAAACTGGGTCACCGCGGTGACGCCAGGTAAGGTCATTCGCGTTGAGAACGGGGCCGTGGTGCAGGACCTGGATAACGATGGCCTGGAGCAAACCGGCTGGACAATTCTTTACATGCATATTTCGCCCACCGATCGCGTGCAGGCTGGTGCCATGCTGCAACCAGGCGATAAGATTGGGCATCCCTCCTGCGAAGGCGGCTCGGCGTTGGCCACTCACCTGCACATCGCCCGGCGCTACAACGGGGTCTGGATCAATGCGGCTGACCCTAACCTGCCCTTCGTGATGGATGGCTACACAGCCAGCGGCACCGATGTGGAATACGATGGCAAGCTGACCGGTCACGGCAAGGTGATCGAGGCCTGGGACGGTATCAACCCGGTCAACATCATCCAGCGCTAAGCCATGCCCATACTCCTCACTTCCACCTTCCTATTTATTGCCGCGATCCTGGTCATCTACTGGCTGCACAACCAGGCCTGGTTGCAAATTGGCACCCCGCCGGCCGTGCCGCCGGCCGACGGACCGTTGATCTCGGTGATCGTGCCGGCACGTAACGAGGCGCGCAATATCGGGCGCTGCGTCACGGCCCTGCTGGCGCAGGACTATCCCCATTTTGAAGTGCTGGTGCTGGACGACCGCTCGAGCGATGAGACCCCGCACATCCTGGCCCAGTTTGCTGGCGATACGCGCCTGCGCGTACTGCAAGGCAGTGAACTGCCCGAAGGCTGGGCCGGCAAACCGCACGCCCTGCACCAGGCCTCGCTGCTCGCGCGCGGCGATTGGCTGCTGTTTATCGACGCGGACACCTTTCTCAGCCCCAACGCGGTGACCGCCGCGCTTCACTCGGCCTCGCACCACGCGGCCGACCTGTATACCGTCATGACCGGCCAAATTTTGGGCAGCTTTTGGGAAAAAACGGTCATGCCGCTGGTGATGACCGCCCTTTCGGTGGGCTTCTCGCCCGCGCGGGTCAATGACCCCAAGACGCGTGACGCCATTGCCAACGGGCAATTCATCTTGATCAAGCGCAACGTGTACGACGCGATTGGCGGGCATGCCCGCCTGCGCAACCTGATCGTCGAAGACAAAGCCATCTCTGAGCAGGTCAAGTGGAACGGCTTCCGCCTGATTGTGGCGGATGGGCGTGAGGTAGCCAGCACACGCATGTATACCAACCTGCCCGAAATGTGGGAAGGCTGGACCAAGAATATTTACCTGGGGCTCTCGGACCAGCGCGGTTTGCTGCTGCTGGGTGTCTTTGGCGCTTTCCTGGCGTTAATGGCGGCGCTGTTTCTGCCAGCCTGGCCCTTGCTGGGGCTGATCTGGCTTAGCCAGGGCGCTGGCTGGATGGCCTGGGCTGTGATCGGCGAGGCACTGCTGGTGTGGGGCTACATCCTCGGACAGCGCTGGCGCGTTAACCGGCTGATGGGCATCCCCGGCTGGTATGCGCTGACCACCCCACTGGGCGCAGGGGTCTTCGCGGCCATGATGATCAGCTCGGCCTGGAAGGTGCTCTCAGGCCAGGGCGTCACCTGGAAGGGCCGGCGCTACGACCCGAAAGTAATCCGTTAGCGCTTCGAAATTTACCTGCGCCTGTCAAATAATCAAAATAGGAGTTAGCCCCCATGTTTACACGCAACGAAAGAGGCTGGTCGCTGGTCGCCGCCGGGGTATTAATCATCATCACCGGGATCTATACAGTCTATTCCAACGCGCTGACCGATTCGGTCAACTCACAGCAGGTCAACCAGGGCGCGTTGCTGGGCGGGATTGCGCTGTTAAGCGTGATCTCCACCGGGCTGATCATCTTTGGGCTGCCGGCCATTCAGTCTGCCCAGCCAAAAACCGGGCAGCTCGGGCAGACCGGGCTGTACCTGCTGGCGGCTTCTTACATCACCAATGCGCTGCCCTTCGCCCTGGCAGCCTACAGTGCGGTGTATATCTTCCCGGGGCAGGACGCCAGCGCTCTTTCAGGCAGCGGTCCGGTCGCGATGTTGGTCAACCTGCTGGGGATTTTAGGGTTGATTTCATTGGTGCTGGGGGTGGGCTACCTGATCACTGGCTGGGTGACATTCAAGGCGGGGATCTTCCCGGCCTGGGTGGGCTGGAGCCTGATGGTGGCGCACGCCCTGCAGATGATCCCTTTGGTTAGCAACTATCTCTCGTTAATCCCCGGGCTGTTATTAATCCCGGCCCTGCTGGATTCGGCTGCCTGGATTGGCTACGGCTGGCATCTAGCGCACATGCGGCCCGGCAAGAAGTAGCCCGGAACACCTTTTGGTGCATGGGACCAGGCATTCGTAAATTTAAATGAAAAACGGGTTCTCCCAGCCAAGGGAGAGCCCGTTTTTGTCTTATTGCTATTTTTATGGCGCGGGGGGTTGGTTTTCAGGCCGATTGGCGCGCGTGTTCAAAATACCAGTGGATGGCATCGCGGACGCTGTCGATCAGCGGACGCGGCTGGTAGCCCAGTTCGCGGGTGGCACGCGCGTGGCTGATGAACGAGTTGCTCTCCAACACTTCCAGTGAGTAGGGTGTAAAGCGGGGGGTGGCATGCGAGAGGCGGTAATACAAGGGGGTAAAGCGCGCCGCGAACTTTGCCAGCGACATGGGAACCTTGAAGCTGGCGAAGCCCTTGCCGGTCACCTCGCGCACTGTTTCGAGCAAGTAGCGTACTGAAATACGCTGGCCCGAGAGGATGTAGCTTTCACCGCTGCGACCACGCTCAGAGGCGGCGATCAGGCCATCTGCCACGTCACGGACATCGACGAAATCATAGGCGCCATCGACATAAGGCGTCAGCTGACGCATAGCCGCCGAGCGGATCACCGCGCCCATCAACGAGCCGCGAAAATCATATGGCCCGATCACACCTGTCGGGCAGACGATGACGGTATCCAGGCCATCGCGGGCGGCCTGCTGGACATGCAGCGTGGCCTGGGCCTTGGACTGGTCATAGATGCCATACGAATTTTCAGGTTGGTAGGGTACGTCTTCATCGACGGTGGTGCCGTGCGGGATGCGTGCCAGGGCATGGATCGAGCTGGTGTAGACCAGGCGGGCCACCCCGCAGCGCGCAGCCGCCCTGAGCATATTGAGCGTGCCCTCCACGTTGACGCGGCGCACGAGTGGGTCATCGCCAGGCAGAATGGTGATGATGCCTGCCAGGTGGAAGACATGCTTGACACCCGCCAGGCTGGCTTCCAAAGAGCCGGGGTCCAGCACGTCGCCGCTGACGTGTTCGACCGGCAGCCCGTGCAAGGATGCAATACTCTCGCCCGGCAAGACCATCACGCGGACTTTTTGGCCAATTTCGAGCAGTTTTCGCACCAGCACATTGCCTACATGCCCGGTGGCGCCTGTAACCAGGACGGTATCGGAGGTCATCAGTGTTCTCTTTTCTCAATTTCGAAAAACGATTTTAAGCGCTGCGTATCTGTGAAAACCACAAATTGCGCCCGCCCAACGCATGGAAAGCGCACTTTGTGATATTGATCACTTTCATTGTACACCCGAAACACCTGGATTATTCCCCTTCACACAGTGCGAAACTGACCGGCTAACGCATACCGCTGTCGTAATCGATCTGCACATCGGTGTATTCATCCTGCAACACATCAACCTGCTGTTCGCCGGCGGTTGGGTAAGGGTTGCCCGAGAAGGGGGGCAGCACATAGGTACCCGGCGCCAGATCGAAGCGGAAAGTGCCGTCAACGCCAGAGGTAACACGCGCAATTTCTTTGCCCTTCATATCCAGCACCAAGATCTCGGCCTGGTAGGGTTTATCGGCGCAGGCGGTGTCATCCACGCGGGCTGGTCCGGGGCAGGCCGGACCAATCAACACTTTGCCCTGGATGCCGGTGCCGCTGGCGGGGGTGGTTGGAGCCGTGTTCAGCATAGGGGTGGCATCCGGGCTGGAAACGGGTGGTTCTTCGGGTGCCACCTGGGGGGCACAGGCGGTTAAGAGCAATATCAGGGTAAACAGGCAGGTCAAGGTCAGCTTCATGATGGTCCTCCGAGAGAATATGGATGCGCTGTTGATTATATCCAAGACGCTGCACAGCACGGCGATGTTCCCGGCCTGGGTATTCCTGCGCCAGTGGGATCGAGATTTGCAGGTTTAGGTTTGGACGAAATCCAAGCCAACTGAGCAGGCCAGGCTCGCGAAAAATTCGCACAAAATTTCTCCAAAATACCTGTATTTATGTGATGTAAGTCACAAACGAATTTAAGGAGAAAAGGTATATTAAGCATAGATAACGACTTGATCTTGATCCAGGAAGGATGCGCAATGAACAAAACACTCGCAATTGGCTTGCTGGCACTGGTGGTAGCGCTCGGCGTGTTTGTATACGTAGCAGATCCGCTTTCGTACATGGGCACCGAAGCAAGCACCTGTGCCAACTGTCACGTCATGGATGCTGTCTACGAAAATTGGTACCACGCCCCGCACGAAAAAGTGACCGAATGCGTGGACTGCCACCTGCCGCATGACAATGTGGTTAATTACTGGTTTCAAAAGGGTATGACAGGCATGCACGATGTTGTGTACTTCAGCGCTGGGCTAACCCCCGCGCTGATTCGCGCCAAACCCGAGGCGCAGGCCATCATCCAGGCAAACTGTATTCGCTGTCACAAAGAAACCGTTGAAACCATCATCATGGGCGCACAGCCCTTCGAGCGCAAGTGCTGGGACTGCCACCGCTCGGTTGCCCACGGGCAGCGCGGTATCTCGCTCGGCACCTACCAAGATTCAATCATCTACCCCGTGAAATAAAGGAGCACATCATGAATAAATATACCAACCTCATTCTTGGTGGCATCATCATCGTACTGGCAGCCATCCTGGCTGGCACGCTCATCTTCCTCAAAAACCAGCCACCCCAGCAACGTGCCATCGCCCCGATCGAGCAGATTGCCGATATGGAACCGGATTCGGCCAAGTGGGGCATTAACTTCCCCAACCAGTGGAACACCCTGCAGCAGACTGCCAACAACAAAACCGATACCACCTATGGCGGCTCTTCCAAGTTCTCGCAGCTCGAACGTGACCCGCGCCAGGTGATCCTCTTTACCGGCTATCCATTCAGCAAAGAATACAACGATGATCGCGGGCACATGAACGCCGTCACCGATGTGAACGCCATCAAACGCATCAACGAGAAATCGCCGGCCACCTGTTATTCGTGCAAATCTTCCAACAACCCGGCCCTGTGGAAGCAGATGGGCATGGAAGCCTATGATGCCACGCTCTTCAGTGACATGAAAGGCAACATCCAGAATTCGATCGGTTGTGCCAACTGCCACGAAGCCGGCAGCATGCGCCTGATCGTCACCAACCCGGCCCTCAAAGAAGCGCTCGAGGCGCAGGGCAAGGACTGGACCACCTTCACCCGCCAGGAAATGCGCACGGTGGTGTGCGCCAACTGCCACGTGGAATATTACTTCAAGGGTGATCACAAATACCTGACCTTCCCGTGGGCCAACGGCACGCGCATTGAAAATATCCTCTCGTATTACAAGGAAAATGGCTTCAAGGATTGGGAATACCCCGATACCAAGACGCCCATGCTCAAGGCCCAGCACCCCGAATATGAGATGTTCACGGCCGATAGCACCCATTACAAGGCGGGCGTCTCGTGTGCCGACTGCCACATGCCCTACGTACGTGAAGGGGCCGCCAAGTTCTCCACACATGACGTTCACAGCCCATTACTGAACCCCGAGGCTGCTTGCGGACAATGCCATACTGATGTAAAATACGTAGTAGGGCGTGTGAATGAGATTCAAAACCAGGTCTACAATACCAAAATCGCCACCGAAGATGCCCTGGTGGATGCGATTGCAGCCCTGAAGACCGCCGCCGCTGACCCGAAGGCTGACCCCACCCTGCTGGATGAAGCCCGCAACTTGCACCGTGAAGCCCAATTCATGTGGGATTTCGTCTCGGCCGAAAACAGCATGGGCTTCCACAACCCTGAATATATCCTCAAGATCCTGGCCGATTCGACCAATAAAGCCCGCCAGGCCCAGATGAAGGCCGCCCAGGCCACCGGCGACATGAACCTGTTGATAACCGGCGTCTACGACAGCCTGGACCCCAAGCCAACACCCTTTAAATAGCCATCTTCCCCCCCCATTTCACCCGGTATTCTCTCCCCAGAGATCTACCGGGTGATTTTTTAATCTACCGGGAACATTGGCAATCGTCATCCTGCCATTGGCACTTACACCGCTGGGCTCTATGCTATTATCAAGGTACGGTCATGCCTCGTTAACAAGCCACCCAGCGTAAATATTATGAAACCGACCAGCTCAACACCAGACAACCGCAAGGCAAGCCAGCTTGCCCCTCATCATCAGGAAAATAAAAATGCCAGATGCGTTAATTTGCACGACCGATCAAGTCAGCGCCGCCTGGCTGACCCAGGTGCTGACGGGCAGCGGTGCATTGCTTGCCGGGTCGGTCGTTTCTTTTGAGCTGCAAACGGGGCGCGGTAATTGGTCGACCAATGCTGCCATCCAGGTAGGTTATTCCCTTAACTCACAAGGAGCCAGGCCAAGGCGTTTGTTCTTAAAGATGGTAAACGCAAACTTTGAAGGTGGAGCATTCGACTCATCAGAAGTCGATTACTACACACGCGATTACACGGGGGTTATCATAGCCCCGCTGGTGACTTGTTATAGCGCAGTTTTTTCTGAGGAATTCCAGCGCTATCACCTGCTGCTGGAAGATGTGTCAGCGACACATTTTGATGCGGAGATGAAAGCACCAACCCTGGAATATGGATTGGCGCTTTCAGAAGGGCTGGCAGTGCTGCATGCCCACCGCTGGGGAGTTGAACGATTTTCAAAGGTTGGTGCACGCTTGCCGGCCGCCGGGCAAGTTCACCGCTTTGTGGAAATCTCAATGGCTGGCGTTGAGAAATTGCTGCTATCCCTTCCATCACGGTTGGAACCCGGTTGGGGCGATGCCATTGACTCGATATATGCCAAACTTCCAGCCGCCATGCTGAATCGGTTGTCTGATGAGCGCGGGTTCAGCCTGGTTCACGGGGATACCGGTCAAAAAAACATCCTGGTTCCACGTGTAGGCGATCGGCCGATTTACATCATCGACCGCCAGCCATTCGATTGGGCGCTGACCACCTGGCTGGGGGTTTATGATCTTGCTTATGCCATGGTGCTGGATTGGGATGTTGAAACCCGCCGTCAACTTGAAATTCCAGTCCTGCGCAACTATCACGACAGGCTGATAGAAAACGGGGTCAGTGATTATCCATGGGATCTACTTTTTTCTGACTACCAGCTATGTGTTGGGATGTGCGTTTTGGTTGCCACAGAATATTTTCGCAATGGGCTCAACAGCCCGTGGGTTCCCAGCTGGCTGCTCATGCTTCAACGAGCGCTGACGGCTTGCCAGGATATTAACTATAATTGCCCGGGTGACCTGGCAAACCGCTAGGCTGGGTCCGCCATTTTTTTTCTTTCACTTGTTGTTCATGCAAACATGTTATAAGCAACCCATAATATATTGTCGAAATACTGGCAGGATTATTTCGGCAGCGTTGTTGGACAAAGCTGGCGCTCTGTTGGACGTTGCGTTTTGTTCTCATCACTAAATTGGCCGTTGGAATAACTTGCCATGGAGAAACCGTTGAACAAGAAACCCGAAACACCCACGAACGGAAACAGCGTATCACAACCAGCCTGGTTATCCAAACTCAACCGCCCGGAGTTTTATCTCGCCCTGGCCGTACTGGTGATCGTTTTGATTATCACCCTGACGCCGTTTGGGAAGTGGATGTTCGCAGTAGACAGCCAGCAATTTTGGTGGTTTGTTACCCGCTCGGCTGGCATTGTGGCCTACCTGCTGTTGTGGCTTTCCACGGTCTGGGGACTGGCGGTGCCATCCAAGCTGGTTGCCCCGGTGCTGGAAGGCGGCTACACCTTTGATTTTCATCAGTTTATTTCGCTGCTATCGATTGCATTTGTTTTGCTGCACATCCTGGTATTAACCTTTGACAGGTTTCTGCCATACTCGCTGCTGCAAATCCTGATTCCGTTTATTTCACCCTATCGCCCGGAGTGGGTCGGGATGGGTGTGATTTCTCTCTACATCATGGTCGTTGTGGCGGGCACCTTTTACCTGCGCACACGGATCGGGATGGAAAATTTTCGCCTGATTCATTATTTCAGCCTGCTGGCGTACTTTGGTGTGACCCTGCATGGCTTATTTGCCGGCACCGATTCGCCGCTGGCATCCATGCAGAATATTTACCTGGGCAGTTCGCTGGTGGTCATCGGGCTTACTATTTACTGGCTAAACCAAAAATATGAACAAAAACTGGCTGCAAAACGAAAAGCGATCGCTGCCGCACGCGCTAAAATCAGGCGATAAGAATGGCAGCCGCTCTCCTTATCGATTAGCGAAATCAGCAGATCGAATCAAAAACACCTTCAGAATTGTGAAGGTGTTTTTGAAAGCCTGTACCGTACAGCTCAATTTTCGACATTCAAACGGACACAATCGCCGCTTTCTGGGATCCACACCTGACGATTAGCATCTACTGCCAGGTAAGAAAGCTCGGGGTTTTTCTCCATTAAGACCCGCGCATATTCAGGGCCACCAATCAGCAGCGCTTTGGCAAAAACTTCTGCAGTTGCGGCGCGGGGGGCCATGACTGTAACGCTTAACCAGGGAGTAATGGCAGGCTGACCGGTTCTTGGGTCAATCAGGTGATGGCGAGTGGTGTTTCCTTGCTGCCAGGCGCGCTTGACGACCGAAGAGGTTGCCACCGCGCCGCTTTCCACCGCCAGGGTCATCAAGTCCAGGTTGGGTTGCAGGGGATCTTCCAGGCCAACGTCCCAGGTATCCTGCCCGGGCGGCGTGCCGATCAAGAACATATCGCCACCTGCGCTGACTGCGCAGGTGGGAGAGAATTTTGCCAGCTGCCAGGCGGCCTGTTCTGCGATCCAGCCTTTGGCAATGCCACCCAGGTCTATGCGCATTCCCGTGGGAAGCAGGACCGATAGATCATCCCGGCGAAGTTCGATGCTCGGGAACGGCGCTCGATCGGCTTGTGAGTCACTCACAACAAGTGGTTCGCCGCCATAAATGCGGAGCTCATCGATGCTTTTTGTATAACCAGCCTGCTCCAAATCGGGCAGGATGGTGGGGTCGAACAACCCATTGGTTGCGGTGTAACAGGCCAGAGCGGTTTCCAGCAGGGCATACATATCCGCCGATACCTTGGTCCATTTGCCAGCGCCCTGGTTAACCTGGGTCATCTCGCTCGATGGAGAGAAACGGGTAAAACGTTTTTCAGATGCCTCAATATATCTGTGGGCCAGTTCAAAACCACTGCTGGCTGCCACACCTTCAGCAGCCAGCAGGATTTCGGAATTCATGGCACGGAAATTTTCATATTCCATCTTAAGAGCCACCAGTTCGCATTCGATTCGACCTGCGCTGCCTGGTAGCTGGTTGGGCAGTAAAAAAGTTTTGAAGCGCCTGGTAAGGCGAGCTGGTGATGGTCTGGGTGGTTCCATTGACGGTGACCTGGGTTACGCCCGGTTTGGCCGAATGGGCAAAGAAACCCCAGCCGGCGAGCAAAGCAAGCAAGCTTGCGGATGTGATCCATATATGGAGATTATTTTTAAAAGCCTTCATTGGTTTGGTCCTATTGATAAATGTTGCAAGTGCGGCGAGCTTGCCTGGATATTGCTTGTCCAGACCCATTTCGTTCGCACGGTGATTTCGATTTTTTACAAAAAAGGTGGCTCTATTTTTTTCCTACGGGCGAACTGAAGCCAGCTGGGTCTGTGTCTGCCGTTGAGAAAAGGCGGCTGCAGATGTGTGGGGGGTGCTAAGGGCATCGCGGCCGACCAACAGCATGGCAATCAGCAGGTAACTTGTGATCAGGGTGGTTGCTACGAGGGCCGGGGTTGTCTTTCTCATGATATTCCTCATCTGTATTTTTTGACTTTGAAAGCAGCGCTTTGAGTGTTGCCTGAGTTTGTTCTGAATAATCTATTCTTTATTTGAGAATGTAATGCAATGATATCTGGGTTGTATGACAGCAAGATGAATAATGGTAAACCTGTTTGGGATTTCGCATACTCCGTTTGGGTTTATGGGCTGCCGGAGCGGAAGGTTGACCCGGATGACGCCAACGGATTCGCTGTGGTGGAGGCCCCACCATCCCAGGCCGAGCCTGGGCGATGAAATTGCGCTGATCGAGTGACATTGGAACGGCACGATCAATATGCCTGCCGGTCAATGCGACCAGATGCTTTGAAGATTCCAAATGGTGGGTGGTGATGCGTGCTGCTTTTGGTTGCGAGGGTAAATTTTTCATGGTTCTCATTTTCCTTTCGGTCCTGATTGGATTATTCAAGTTTGTTTCTCGTTGCAAGCATCATTCTAAATTTCCAGGCTATGAATTTGCCAAGAATCAATTGAGAATAGACTGAGAAAAACCAGCCAATCATATTTCGAAATCAGGATACGTAATTAATGGGGAATATTAGAAAAATCTAGCGCAGCAAAAAGATGTTGTGTTCCCCGGCTCCATCAAGGTAGTGCCAGGTGGAAATTTACTTGCAAGCCAACATTGGTGATCGACCAAGCCACGGTGTGGATATTTATCGGCTGTTAGCCGGCGGTATTTTTTATTAGTACATAACCCGGTTGCGTCCAGCCTGCTTGGCGCGGTACATCGCATCATCGGCTGTTCGCATTAATTTATCCAGATCTACCATATCATCGCTAAGAAGCGCAACTCCTAAGGAAGCTGTGCAGCGGATTTCCTGGCTTTGTGCATGGTAGACGGTTTCAGCAATTGCCACTCTTATCCGTTCCGCCAGGCAGGTTGCGTCTTTCAGGGTCGTATTCACCAGCATCACCACAAATTCTTCGCCTCCAACACGGGCAGGAATATCGATCTCGCGCAGGTTGGATTTTAAAATGGCAGCAATCTGTTGAAGCACCTGGTCACCGGCTTCATGGCCGAAACGATCATTAATATCCTTAAAATGATCGATGTCAATCATAAAAAACGTGAGTGCCTGGTGGTAGCGCCTGGACCGTTTAAACTCTTCATCACCTCGTTCTATCAAATATCGCCGGTTGGGTAATTTCGTTAAGAAGTCGGTCACTGCCAGACTTTGCAGCTCGGCGTTCATCAAACGAATTTGTTCTTCGGCTTGTTTTCGCTCGGTAATGTCATTGATCACCGAGATCAATACCGGGCTATAGTGATAAATTGAAGTCATCACGGATACCTCGGCATCGAAGGACGATCCATCCATGCGGAGCAATTTTACCTCCCCCCAGGGTGTCTCGCCAGATTCCTGAATCAATTTCCGGACAAGATTGGTCATAGAATCAACGTAATCTGGATGAACCCTTTCAACCAGGGCAGTACCAATTAATTCGGACGGGTCGTTGGCACCAAAGACCCTGGCGATGGTCTGGTTGGCAAGGATGATTTTCCCCGCACGATAAACCATCACGCCTGAGGGCAGAAAATCGACCAGGTTCCGGTATTGCTCTTCGCTCATCTTTAATGCTTCTTCGGCCTTTTTTTGTTCGGTGATATCACGGTAATTCATCAGCACACCATTGATCGTTGGATCAATGCTGAGATTGATGGCGGTCAGTGCAATCATCTTATAACTGCCATCTTTGCATAGATAGCGGTATTCGACCGATTTTTTTGTATTGTCTTTTCCCAAGAGCGCTACAAATTCTTTTTGGATACGCTGAAGGTCATCCGGATGAACCGTGGCCCAACCATTCGTGCCAACCAAATCTTCAGGAAGCCATCCAAAATTTGTTTCGATATTGGGACTTTTGTACGAGAGGGTTCCAGCACTGGACATGATGGCGATCACATCGGAAATATTAGCTGTCATGCGCCTGTGTTTTAATTCGCTCTCGCGCAAAGAGGTTTCTAGCTTATTGCGCTCATGGATCTCAGTTTGCAGGGCCGAGTTAAATTGGGCCAGTTCGGTGGTTCGCTCTGCGACGCGCTGCTCCAGGTACGGCCATAATGACCAAGCCGGGTTTTGAGAACCGGTCCCATCAAGAGAAGTTTGTTCACGCTGAGCTACGAAAAAAGCGATGATAAAGTACACACAGCCCATGTACTGGGCTGCCCGGCCAGTCCAACCGAGCGCGCTGCCAACACTCTCTTGAACCAACACACAGGCCAAACCGAGGGCAATTAACCACAAGGCCAAACCAAACCACCAGGCAAATGATGTCTTTATGACCGAAAAGGTTTCCACAAATGCCAGGCCGGCTGCGGCAATTAATAAAATGGCTGTTCCTAGAACCAACTGCCGCAGGCTGGTCGCCCCAGTTTGTGCGCTGAAAAACAACGGCAGGTCGCCGCGAAAAGCCAGGACTGCAATGAGTGAAATTGCCAGGAAAATCGCCGTGTATAACAAACCAATATGTGGGATGGCCTTCCTTACTGTTCTAAGCCCCGAGGTTTCCTGAATAATTAGATGGGCACTGATCGACAGGCAAATTCCTGCAAACAAGGTCCCAAGGTTGTGCAGGGTGACGGTGGGGTTGGGTCCGCCAGCAAATGGCATTACCCACCCGGCGTACAAGCTACTGAACCCCAAAAATACCAGGCCACAGCCAATCAACAGGAAGGCCAAAACACCCGTTCTGCGGTAACTTATTGAAGCAAAATAAGCCCCCGCCAATGGAATGGCACACAGGAAAATGGTATTCAAAATGGCCAGCAAATCAGGCGATTCGAATGTATCTTTGCCACCCTGCATATATAAAACGACCATCAAAACCCAAAAACCCACCACCGGCAGCAAACCCAAACTTTTCCAAGAGTTGAATTTAACAGTTAAGAATGGTCGCCCTGGATGATCATCTGGATTAGGTGCCATTACTAACTTCCTCGGCAATTCAGCTTATTGGGTGCAATGGGCACCACCAGCCACAAACGTAAAACCCGCTAAATGGAACTAATAAAATTTTGGTTGAATGAGAGCAATGTTCATTATACCTGAATGGTGTGTCAAAATAATTAGTATACTCATCCTAATTATTTTGACAGTGCATGATGGTAATCATCATAAGAAAAGTGGAACATTTACAAAACCGGCCCAATTTTCCCCACAAGTGGGCACGGAAAAGCCTGTCACCCCGCCGCTGCGAGCGTTACCCACAACCGGCCGGCCTGAGTAAATCATCGCAACCACGCGGCCATTTCGATCAGCACTGGCGGGTTGAGAAACAACCGGGTGGTACTTATTGCAATTTATTGGTTAGAAAAGTGTTATAGCAAATGGCATTTTCGTTGACCCTGGCGGAGAAACCAGTATACTCAGCCCCACTAAAGGAGTTCCACATGACGAACTGGACAGAAAATAATATTCCCGATCAAAGCGGGCGGCTGGTGGTTGTCACCGGCGCGAACAGCGGTATTGGCTATGAAGCAGCCCTGGCTTTGGCAGCTAAAAAAGCCCAGGTGATCCTGGCGGTACGCAGCACGGGCAAAGGCGAAGAAGCCGCGCGCAATATTCGCCAGCAGGTCCCTACGGCCAACGTTAGCGTAATGGCGCTGGATTTATCTGACTTGAAAAGCGTGCGCGCCTTCGCACAGAATTTCATGAGTCAATATGACCACCTGGATATTTTGATCAACAACGCAGGGGTCATGGCCCTGCCAGAGCGCAAAACTGCCGATGGATTCGAGATGCAATTCGGCACCAATCACCTTGGGCATTTTGCGCTCACCGGCTTGCTGCTGCCGGTATTAAACAAAAGTGCTCACGCCAGGGTTGTAACGGTCAGCAGCGCGCTGCATAACTCGGGTGAAATTCTCTTTGATGACCTGCAGCGGCGAAAGAAATATCAACCCTGGGAAGCCTATGGGCAGAGCAAGCTGTCCAACCTGTTGTTTGCATATGAACTGCAGCGCAGGCTTGAGCAAGCCGGCAGCCAGGTGATCAGCGTGGCCTGTCACCCCGGCTACGCGGCCACCAATTTGCAGGCGGCCGGGCCTCAAATGGAAGGGGCCACCTTTAAGGCTTTGATGATGAAGCTTGCCAATAAACTCATCGCCCAGTCGCAGGCAATGGGCGCTCTGCCAACCCTGTTTGCCGCCATTGCGCCAGATGTGAATGGCTGCGATTACATTGGGCCGGCCGGTGGCATGAAGGGCTACCCGATCAAGGCTAAATCGAACGACAAGTCGTATGATCCGACGTTGGCCAAACAGCTCTGGACAGTTTCGGAAGAATTGACCGGTGTAAGCTTTGGTTTTGCCGGCTAAATATTTCCCTGCCCGCTGCCAGGATGCTCCAGGCCTTCAGGCGCTGAGTAAATATTGAAAAACCAAAACAGGATGCCCTTGCAAAAAGGCATCCTGTTTTTCAGCCTGACCGGCTTCGTCATATTTATCTCTTCAACAACCCGCCATTTCGGCGGGGTCTGCTGTTGGTCTAATTCCAGGGCTGGGCCCACTGCTCGAGGACGGAGCTATCTTTGACCGAGATGCGCCATGACTACCCTTTTGACGCATACAAGGGTTGCAAGCTGATATAGAAACCGAATGGCCTTCATTAAGGTACTATCGTTAAGGTACTATCGTTCATTTCGATGAAATTTTCCTCCGGGTGAAATTATTCTTTACTGAGCTGTTTTCACCATCCGAAAACATGCTATACTTTTATTGTAAAAATTGGTATCGAAAACAGGAGCAATAGCATGACCGTTTACCAAACCCTTTATACTGAAAAAATTGAACAGGAAATTCAGATGACCCCTGATGAATACCTGCCTATGCTGCTTGAGATGATTCGTCTGTTCAGACAAAGTGTTGTGCTTAAGCCTGCCGACGAAAGTTTTCGTCAGGGTTGGCAAGAATCATTAAAAGGGGAAACAATGCCCATTTCTGATTTGTGGACGAATTTGGATGTTGCCGAATAATTTATGCCAGTCAATATTGAGTTCACGCCCGAATTCAAACGCAACCTGCGCGCACTTTCAAAAATATATCGCCATATATAGAGCGATGTTGATCCGTTGATCCTTGATCTGCAAAGCGGGTTGCTCCCGGGCGATCAGGTAACAGGAACCAGTTACACAATTTTCAAGGTACGAATCCCTAATCGGGACGTACAAAAAGGCAAAAGCGGGGGCTATCGACTGATTTATTACCTGCAAACCAAGGTGGATATTATTCTGATTACGATCTACTCAAAGTCAGAACAGTCTGACATCACTGCGGTACAAATTCGCCGTATTGTGCGTGAATTTGAAGCCAGTTAGCCCACAAATATCTTTTTCTTATCGATGGTTGTTCGACCAACCCAACCTGTTCTTCAACTACTGGATGGAAAACAGGATTGGCGCTACTGACACCGGACAGAGTCGATCGCCAAATTGTGAAGCAGGTGAGTACGAGCGCGGGCTGATCTGGATTGGAAGGTTATTTTCAGGCAACCCGACCGGCTTCATATTTATATTCTCTCCCCCCATCCAAACATCGTTTAAAAACCCGCCATTTCGGCGGGGTCTGCTGTTGGTCTAATTCCAGGGCTGGGCCCACTGCTCGAGGACCGAGCTATCTTTGACCGAGATGCGCCGGTTCTCCACCTCAATGGCCCCGCTGCGTTCCAATTCGCGCAGTGAACGCGCCACCACCTCGCGCACGGTGCCCAGGCGCGCTGCCAGTTGGTCCTGGGTCCAGCGCACAGCGGTTGAGCCATCCAGCTCATCGGGGGGGATCTCGCCGATCAGGCGTGCCAGCCGGTTGGTGACCTGGAAAAAAGCCATATCGCTGACCATTTGCACCAGGTGACGCATCATGCGCGCCAGGTTCTGGACGGTCTTGTGCATAAATTCCGGGTCACGCCGCATCAGGTCGCCGACAGCCTGGGCTTCAACCACCCAGACCGTGCATTCCTCGAGGGCCTCCACGTTGACCGGGTTCAAGCCGGCATCAAAAACTGGCACCTCGTTGCAGGTATCACCCTCTTGCAACACGCGCACAATATGCTGGCGCCCGAGCGGCGAAATGCGAAAGAGCTTGACGCTGCCTGTCTCGATGATGTGCATGCCAGCACAGGCATCCCCTTCCCAAAACAGCACTTCACCGCGTTCGTAACGTCGCAGGCTCATGCTGCCGGCCAGTTCGTTAAGCGAAGCCTCACCCAAACCGCGGAAATACGGGTTGGAGGCGAGGATCTTCAGCTTCTGGATGGTTTGCATGGGAAGTAGTTGCATGATAAATCTATTGTACCGCACATGACCGGGCAGATAATATTTCTAAGCGAATCCTAACCGGTATGCAAACTGGTCTGGCTAGCCAGTTTCTGTAGCATCCCTAACTGTCTGCCGGGCTTTCATTTAATGTAGTTTTATCTACCAGGCAATAAATACCGAAAAATCAGGTTTACAATCGAGTAAAATGAGGCTGGCAAGTAAATATCCGGGTAGAGGCGGTTAATTTTCCAATGCAAAATTTTTTTCAACAACCCATCCGGGTCAAGATACCCCGTTCTCTTGTCATTGGCATCATGCTGATGATTTTTACACTTGGCTACATCATTACACCCTATTGGGTGCTGGTGAATAATCCCTGGATGGCGCTGCTGATTGTTACCATCGTCAGCAGCACTGGCGCAGCCTGGGCCTATGTTTCCTCCGCTCAACTACGCCTGGACATACGCCCGGGAGGCATGCTGCTTTTTGCGATCAACCTGCTGCTGCTTTTTGGGCTCAATTACCGCACCCTC
Source organism: uncultured Anaerolineae bacterium (assembly GCA_903908605.1). GTDB lineage: Bacteria > Chloroflexota > Anaerolineae > Anaerolineales > Villigracilaceae > UBA5195. Next base: position 3,605 of record CAIVSQ010000562.1, on the reverse strand, counting down.
TTTAGTGCGATTAGCTGGCGGGGGGATGAAAGTTTTCACATAAGCCGGAGCATGATTCTTTACAACCTGATCAACCCATATTGGCTGGCAGTTGGAGTCTGCCTGGGGCTGCTTTTCCTCTTTTTATGCCTGAAAGCCCCGCGCTGGGCCGCCATTTTGTTCATCACCGTTGTGCTGATCCTGGTCACAGTTTACCTTTCGTACCCCGTTTTCAAAAATTTTATAAAAAGCCCGCTCATTTTTTTGCGTTATCCCTTCATCAGCTACTGGGCCGGCGCGGTATTATTGCGAATCCTTGGAAGCTTTTCCGACGTTCACCAAGAAATATATTTCCGCATCATTCCTTTCCTGGCCGCCACCCTGCTGGTGACACAGGCGAGCCGCAAATACCTGTCAACCCAGCCAATGATCACCCTGCTGGCAGGTGTGGCCTTCGCCAGCATACCCCTGCTGTATTACTACGAGTCGATTTATTACCTCGAGATGCCGGCTTTGTTTTTGATGCTGGTAGCTTGTATGCAACTGGAGGAACTTCTGCAGGCTCCGCTCGACCAGCTCAGGCAAAACCCGGCCTGGTATGCCCTGATCCTGGTTGGCTTTATTAAAGAAACTGCCCTGCCTTTCCTGGCTGCGGTGTTGCTTCTACGGCTGGTTATGACTCTTTGGCGGGCCTGGCATCAGCATTTCGGACGGCAAGCACAAGATGGCACAACCCAGGTCAGCCCCTGGCAGCTGGTCAGGCAAGAATTGCTGATCGCTTTCTCGGTTTTATTCCCCAACATTTTATACCTTGCCTTGCATATCATCAGCCCATTAGGTCGTGGTTTCAGCCTGCAGCTTGCAAATATTTGGCAGCCTGTCACCTACCAGGCCCTGGGCAATGCCTTCAGGCAACAATATGGCCCGCTGCTGCTGCTTTTCCTGGTTGGCATCCTGCTGCTGGTTCGCAACAAAAAAACCTTCCTGGCGCTGGCCCTGACGGGTTTGTTCCTGCTCTACCCCGTCTTTCACAGTTTGGATACCCCACATTATATCGGCTACAGCCGCTTTAACCTCTTTAACCTGGCGCCCATGTTGGTGGGGGCAACTGTGGTGCTCGATCACCTGCTGGGAGAGGGCAGCAGATTCTTGCGGCAGCGCAAGCTGATGACAGGAGTTCTGCTGGCTTCGATCATCCTGATCAACCTGTGGATGTCGCCGATCAACGCCGACGGTACCAAGCAGCCCATGTGGGGCAACTATGTCTTCGACACCTCCGAACATTATTATCCCTATCCCGAAGTACTGACCTGGCTGAAAACCAGGAACATGAAAGGCACGATCCTGTTTGCAGGCCGAACATACCCCTACCCAGTCGGTTTTTATTTCGCAAAAATCGGTTGGAAAACTGGCTTCGAGCTTACGAAAACCCCACCATTGAATGATGAAACAGGTGATTTAGCGCAATCGCTGCACTATGCGGAAAAGAAAAACCATAAGATAGTGGTCTACCAGCTAAAAGGGTTTCAAGTGCCAGACCTGCCGTTGAAAAAATTCAGCTTCAAGCACCGCAAGGTGTTCTGCAACCTGGCCCACTGCCTGCTGGTCATTCATTAAATATCCGCCCCAAAGCCCAACCGTGTCCGTTCTCAGCCAGATGCGATCGGGTATAATTCGCCCAACCTTCTACTATAGGGCGCTAAATGACACCTACGCGCATAAATACCCGCGCGGAATATAACGTCCTGCGCCAAAAACACTGGGGTGAGCAGGGCCGCGCCAGCTGTGTTATTGTCAACCCAAAAACCGACCACATGAACAAAGAGCACCAGGCAATTAATGCCGAAAAATCAGGTTTACAATCGAGTAAAATGAGGCCTGGCGAGATAATATCCAGATAGAGGCGGCTAATTTTCCAATGCAAAATTTTTTTCAACAACCCATCCAGGTCAAGATACCACGTTCCCTCGTCGTTGGCATCTTGCTGATGATTTTTACGCTTGGCTACATCATTACACCCTATTGGCTGCTGGTGGGGAATCCCTGGATAGCGCTGCTGATTGTTACCCTCATCAGCATCACTGGCGCAGCCTGGGCCTATGCGTCCTCCGCTCAACTGCGCCTGGATATTCGCCCGGGAATCATGCTGCTGTTTGTGTTCTTCGTGCTGCTGCTTTTTGGGCTCAATTACCGCACCCTCTTTAGCGCGATCGGCTGGCGCGGGGATGAAGATTTTCACATAGGGCGGAGTGTGGCTCTATATGGCCTGATTAACCCTTATTGGCTCACAGTTGGCATCTGCCTGGGGCTGCTCTTCCTTTTTTTATGCCTGAAAGCCCCACGCTGGGCCGCCCTTTTGTTCTTTACTGGCCTGCTGACCCTGGTGGTAGTTTATCTTTCGTACCCTGTTTTCAAAAACTATTTAAAAAGCCCGCTCTTTTTTTTACGTTACCCATTCATCAGCTATTGGGCCAGCGCGGCACTCTTGCAAATCATTGGAAACTTTTCCGAGATTCATCACGAAATATATTTTCGCCTGATCCCCTTCCTGACCGCCACCCTGCTGGTGACACAGGCGAGCCGCAAATACCTGTCAGCCCAGCCATTGATCACCCTGCTGGCAGGTGCGGCCTTCGCCAGCATACCCCTGCTGTATTACTACGAGTCGATTTATTACCTCGAGATGCCGGCTTTGTTTTTGATGCTGGTGGCTTGCATGCAACTGGAGGAATTTCTGCAGGCTCCGCTCGATCAGCTCAGGCAAAACCCGGCCTGGTATGCCCTGATCCTGGTTGGCTTTATTAAAGAAACTGCCCTGCCTTTCCTGGCTGCGGTGCTGCTTCTACGGCTGGTTATGACTCTTTGGCGGGCCTGGCATCAGCATTTCGGGCGGCTTGCGCAAGATGACATTCCCCAGCGCACACCCTGGAAAATAGCCAGACAGGAAATGCTGATCGCTTTCTCGGTATTATTCCCCAACATTTTATACTTTGCCTTGCATACCATCAGCCCTGGCAAGCGTGGATTTGGCCTGCAAATTGCAAATATTTTTCAGCCTGTCACTTATCAGACCCTGGGCAATGCCTTCAGGCAACAATATGGCCCGCTGCTGCTGCTCTTCCTGGTTGGCATCCTGCTGCTGGTTCGCAACAAAAAAACCTTCCTGGCACTGGCCCTGACGGGTTTGTTCCTACTCTACCCCTGCTTTCACAGTTTGGATGAGCCACTTTTTATCGGTTATAGTCGCTATCACCTCTTCAGCCTGGCGCCAATGCTGGTGGGGAGTACCGTTGTGCTCGACCACCTGCTGAGGGAGGGCAGCAGATTCTTGCGGCAGCGCAAGCTGATGACGGGAGTTCTGCTGGCGTCGATCATCCTGATCAACCTGTGGATGTCGCCGATCAACGCCGACGGTACCAAGCAGCCTATGTGGGGCAATTATCTCCTTGACGTGTCGGAACATTATTACCCTTATCCCGAAGTGCTGACCTGGCTGAAAACCAGGAACATGAAAGGCACGATCCTGTTTGCAGGCCGAACATACCCCTATCCGGTCGGTTTTTATTTTACAAAAATCGGCTGGAAAACTAACTTCGAGCTAACGAAAACCCCGCCACTGGTTGATG
>CAIVSQ010000561.1 GCA_903908605.1 uncultured Anaerolineae bacterium | reverse complement strand
GCCTTAGTTCACAAGAGACAAATGTCACCAATACATGCCACTTTCAAACTTGTAAGTTTGAATTCCCGGCAAAAGACACCAGAAATGTCAAACAAGCGATTAAAAACACAAAAGCGCCGCACCCCGTTAACCGAGGCGCGGCGCAATAACTTACCACGAGAACATACCCTTACAACTTCTCGAACCAGGCCTTCATCTTCTGAACGCCCTCCTCGATCACTTCGAGCGAGGTGGCGTAGGAGCTGCGCAGGTAGCCTTCGCCGCCGGCGCCGAAATCACTGCCGGAGAGCAGAGCTACGCCAGCTTCATCCAGCAGGCGCCGGGCGATCTCGGCCGAGGACAGCCCAAAGGATTTGACGTTGGGGAAGACGTAAAAAGCGCCGGCCGGGGTCTGGGTATGCACACCCGGGATGGCATTGATCATCTCCACCAGCCGGTCACGACGGGCCTGGTACTCGGCCGCCATGTGCGTGACCACGTCCTGCGGCCCGGTGAGCGCTTCGATGCCAGCCATCTGGGTAAAGGCCGCCGTGCAGCCGACCGAGTGCGTCATCAGCAGGCCGAGCCGTTCGGCCAGGGCTTCGGGGGCGATCATATAGCCCAGGCGCCAGCCATGCATGGCAAAGGCCTTGGAGAAGCCATCCACAATCACCGTGCGAGCCTGCATGCCAGGGATGGAGGCGATGCTCGGCGCGCTGCGGCCGTCAAACATCAGGCGCGAATAGATTTCATCACTCAGCACCCAGGCATTGTGCTGGATGGCGCGCGCGGCGATGTGCTCCAGGTCGGCCTGCGGGATGATCCCGCCGGTGGGGTTGGAAGGCGAATTGAGGATGATCAACTTGGTGCGGTCGGAGATGGCCGCGTCGAAGGCATCCAGGTCAAAAGAGAAGTTGTGCTCCTCGCGCAGGGTGACCGGTTTTGGCAGCCCACCGGTGACCTTGATGACGGCCGCGTAGGTCGGGAAACCCGGGTCGGGGTAGATGACCTCGTCGCCGGGTGCAACCAACGCCAGGGGTGGGAAGAACAACCCGGGCTTGGTGCCGGGCGAAACGACCACCTGGGCCGGGTTGATCGGGATGGCACGCTGCTGTGAGGCCTGTTCGGCGATCACCTCACGCAGGCGGCGGATGCCAGCCGAGGCCACGTAAGTGGTGTAACCGTCGCGGATGGCCTGGATGCCGGCCTCGCGCGCATTGGCCGGGGTGGGGAAATCGGGCTGGCCCAGTTCGAGGTGGATGATCTTGCGACCCTGGGCTTCGAGGGCCTGGGCGCGTGCCAGCACGGCATAAGCGCCTTCATTTTCAAGGGAGTTGACCCGCTCGGTAAACATATCAGAGCTTCGGCAGGACGATCGACTGCTGTTTCTGGTACTTGCCCTTCTTATCGGCATACGAGATGTCACATTGCTCATCAGCTTCAAAGAACAGCACTTGCGCCAGGCCCTCGTTGGCATAGATCTTGGCCGGCAAAGGGGTGGTGTTGGAGATTTCGAGGGTCACATAGCCTTCCCACTCCGGCTCAAAGGGGGTGACATTGACGATGATGCCACAGCGCGCATAGGTGGATTTGCCCAGGCAGACCGTCAGCACCCCGCGCGGAATGCGGAAATACTCAATCGAACGCGCCAGCGCGAACGAGTTGGGCGGTACAATGCAGACCTCGCCGCTGAAATCGACCATGCTCTTTGGGTCAAAATGCTTGGGGTCAACAATGGCGCCAAAGACATTGGTGAAAATCTTAAATTCATCGGCTACGCGCAAATCATAGCCATACGACGAAACGCCGTAAGAGATTACACCCGTGCGCTCCTGTGTATCGACATACGGCTCGATCATGCCGTGCTCACGTGCCATCTTGCGTATCCAGTGATCAGGTTTCAGGCCCATCGCGTTCTCCTTAAAACAAAAGTTGACCTATTGTCCCTATAAAGCGAGGAAATGTCAAACGATTGGCGGGGGAAAAGAAGCATTGCTGGCCATTCAACAAAATCCCCCAAAACCTACGTCATTCTATATTCGATTTACTCACATTTTCTACTGATTATGATAAAATTATCAGAAGTTATCGCCAACAGACAGCGATAACTTGCATGCCCCCGGTCTCTCCAACATCGCCGCATGGAAATCATGGTGAGAGAACGGGGGCATTTTTAATTAAACGCCCCCGCCCTCGTGTTCTTATTGCAGGTCAAAGACCAGCTCGCTGGGGTACATGCCCATCGAGCAGGTGTAGCGCAGCACGGTGCCTTTCGGTTGGGCGGGGATGGCCATGCTCACCCGCCCGGTGCTGGGCAGGATGGAGTGATATTCGAGGCCGGGGATGACGACCGAACGCGCGCAGGACTGGGTATCTTGGGTAACCCAGTCGATGGTGACGGGTTTATCCGCCGGCAAGTGCAGAACCACCGGGCTGTAGCCGAACTCGTTGACACTGACCTCGAAACCGCTGCCCGACGCGCCCGGCACCCAACCCAGGTTGGCCGAAAGCTGGGTGAAGGCACGTGTAAACGAAAAGGGTGACCCAAGCAGGTTAAGGCCTGAATCAAATGAAACCAGTGCCAGCACGATCATGGTGACGGCTACGAAACGGTTGAAATTCTTTTCGAGGGTGGCCCCCAGGCGGGTGGCAAAGTAAGAGACAAAGAAAAACAAGGGCGAGGTGCCCAGAATGAAGGCTGACATGAGAGACGCGCCTTGCAGGGCCGAACCGGTGCCGAGCGCAACCAGCAGCATGGCCTGGGTCACACCACACGGCAGGAAGATCGTCAGGGTGCCCATAAAGAGCGGGGTGACCAGTGCGTCACCGTTCTTGGATTTGCGGCGGATGTAACGTGTCAGGAAGGAGGGCGGTTCGATCACGAAATAACGGAAGATGGGGTGGACATTCAGCATGCGCAGGCCATTGCCGACCATAAAAATGGCGATGGCGATGTACATGGCGGCACTGACCAGCGGGTCAATCTGCAGGTAGGAGCCCAGACCGCCCAGCAAGAAACCCAGCAGGGTATAAGCCAGCAGCTTGGCCAGCAGGAAAAGCAAAATCGGCCGGGCGATGTGCGGGCGAAAGCGCCCACTGGGCGATTGACCCTGTTCGAGCATATCCAGCTCCACCTGGTGAGCGAGGGTGCTGGCCAGCAGACCGCTCTGCACTGCCAGGCAACCCAACCCGCCGGTGGTTAAACCGGTGATAAACGCGACCAATAAATTCATAAAATCAACCTCGCAAGAAAATGGGAAAGAAGTGTAAAGCAATTTTACCAAGTTTCTTTACAAGACACAAGTCTTTATGATAATATTATCAATACATTATCACTCAAACTGATAATGTTATCACCCGGTTAATCTATACTCAAACAGGCCGGAGCAACTCATTTTCTTATCTGGAGGAATGTTATGAAATCTCGGGGTTTATTTATCCTGGTCGTGCTAACTGTTGCAGCGGTGTTTGTGACCGGCTGTACGGCAGCCAAACCGCAGTTGAGCATCGAAGGTGCTTATGGGCAACCATCGATGAGCATGCCAACCGCTGGTGCCATGTTCATGATGATCAAAAACAGTGGCAGCGCTGATAAACTGCTCTCGGGCAGCAGCGAGGCCTGTGGCTCGGTTGAAGTACACGAAACCGTCATGAAGTCAGATGGCACGATGGGCATGAACCTGCTCGACAAGCCGCTGGACATCCCCGCCAATGGGCAGGTGGAATTAAAGCCAGGCGGCATCCATATTATGTGCATTATGAAGAAAGACGATGTCTTCAAACCCGGTGCCAAGGTGGACCTGGACCTGGTCTTTGAAAAATCCGGTGAGCAGCACGTCACCGTTGAAATCAAGATGGAGTAAACCGCGGCGGGTGTAATCCCAAGGTGGAATCAAAAACGGGTGATGGCTATTTGCCGTCACCCGTTTTTATTTAAGAAGAATAGGATCTACAGCGTGAAGACCTGTTTGAAGGCCATCTTCTCGCGCACCTTCTGTTGGGCCTGGTCAAAGGCGAAGACCTGGCCGCCGAAGCCCAGCGCAAAACGGCGGGCATCCTCGGGGTCCGAAAAGGAAAGGGTGGAGGGCTGGCAGCACAGGCTGACGGAGCTTTCCAGCACGTACCAGGCCTGGCTGGCATTCAGCAGGCGGCTGTACAGAAAATCGGTGGTGGTGGCTGAGCTGACGTTTTCGCGGCGGGTGAGCGCCATCAGCCCACAGTGGGCGCAGCAGGCTACGACGGTATCGCCATCCAGTGACTCAATGGCAAAGGCGGTGCGCGGATTATTCTCACGCCCACACTGCACACAATTAACCCGCGAGCTTCTCAAGCGCCCGATTCCGCCCGCCACTTTGGCAACCAGTCCAAGGCGGGCTAATTCCTGTATTTCGCGGTAGGCGGTGGCCTGTGAAATATCCAAAATCTGGCGTAAATCGTCAACAGAGATCTCGCCCTTCTGGTTGACAAGTTTCAAGATTTCACGCTGGCGCGGGCTCGGATTGCTCATGGTTGGTTCCTTTTTATTAAGACGGATTTAGAACTTTACTGCTAGAGTTTCGGAAGAACAATTGACTGCTGCTTCTGATACTTGCCCTTCTTATCGGCATAGGATATATCACATTGCTCGTCGGCTTCAAAGAACAGCACCTGTGCCAGGCCTTCGTTGGCATAGATCTTGGCCGGCAAGGGGGTGGTGTTTGAGATTTCGAGGGTCACATAGCCTTCCCACTCCGGTTCAAAGGGCGTGACGTTGACGATGATGCCACAGCGCGCGTAAGTGGACTTGCCCAGGCAGACCGTCAGCACCCCGCGCGGGATGCGGAAATACTCGATCGAACGGGCCAGCGCGAAGGAATTGGGCGGGACAATGCAAACCTCGCCGCTGAAATCGACCATGCTTTTGGGGTCGAAGTGCTTGGGATCAACAATGGCACCAAAGACGTTGGTGAAGATCTTAAATTCATCGGCTACGCGCAAATCATAGCCATACGAAGACACACCGTAAGAAATCACGCCTGTGCGCTCCTGTGTATCCACGTACGGCTCGATCATGCCG
>CAIVSQ010000560.1 GCA_903908605.1 uncultured Anaerolineae bacterium | reverse complement strand
CGGCCAGGCAGACAAACGGATCGCCCGGTTGCCGGTTTTCTTGATAATCGCCTGAAAATATTTGGCAGTCTCTGCATCCATTGCGACAAAATTGTATAAATAGAGGTCACCCTGCCTGGAGAAGGTAGCCTGCGGCATGGTTAACATATTCAATACACCCAAGGCCGGATGGCGAACAGACAGGGGGATGAGAATATTCATCATCTCATCATCCTGAATAAATGGCGCCTGCCATTCCTTGCGAAACAGCGGTAATCGATTTAATTCGGGGATCAAGTGTAAGAAATAAGGCTGACAGCGCAACTTGAGCGACATCATTTTGAACATCAAGACCATGCGGTGGACAAAATCACTAAACCCGGCCCCCACAATAATCCTATGCAAATTGTATTCAGGCGCACACAACCACCTGAACAGGTTATACCGGGAAATTTGCCCCAGGTCATTAATTTCATCCAGTGGCATGTTGATAATTTCTTGAAAAACCGCATTAATCGCCACCACATCCCCATAGGCATCCGCAATGATTGCCGGCGACTGCAGGTTGGACATAATCTCCAGCAGGCTGGCGAGCATATCCCCAACCTCAGCAGGCTGTTTAGAGAGGGCATTATCGGTCACCCCCAGCGAGGCAGTCAGCAAGATTTGGCGCGCGCGCGTAGGAAGATTTAGCGCCACCGCCAGGCTTAGAATTACATCCGGATCAAGCTTACTTAAGCGACCTTGCTCAATTTTCTGCAAGGTAACCACCGAGAGATGCGCCTGCTCGGCCAATTCACTTTGGGTCACCACCTGATCAAACTCATTGCGTAATTCCTTGCGCAGTGTGGTGATAAGCAAACCAAATGTTTTACGATCCATTTTTTCCCCTTTAAAACATAAATGGAGCCTTTCTTAAGAAAGCAAATACTTTCCAGACCCTATTATAGCCTTTTTTATCGCAATAGATGCGGTAAAACCACAACCAACCAGCCGGCTGGTCGATATCGAACAGTTGTATCGACAACAATGGTATAGGTGCGCTACCATTCGAGGTACAGTTTCTCCGTGTAGACAACTTGTCTATTTGATATACTCTTGTTAATAATTTTTACGCAATTTTTACGCAAGATTCCAGTGGGTTTTTACTCCAACCCAAAATAATGCAATCATCCGGTTCATTTCAGCAATCCTAAGGGACTTACCCCTTCCTTGCTGCCAAATCTACCGCTTCCTGCCACCGGGTAAACATTGCAGGAAAAATTTTCAACACAACAAATGACCTCCCGTATTCTGGTGCCTGACCCACACCAGTCTGGTTTATCAACCTTACGACCCACATATAGGTGATCTATGGCACTCGCTTGGTACGTCCTGCGCAGCAAACCAAATAAAGAAGACTTTTTCTGCGGTCAACTGCTTGCCCACCGGGTTGAGACCTTCTTCCCACGCATCCAGGTCCGCACCGTCAACCCACGCGCGCGCAAAATGCGCCCTTATTTTCCCGGTTACCTGTTTGTACACGTCGATTTCGATGTCATCAATTCATCCACTCTGCATTGGCTGCCCGGCTCGGGCGGGTTGGTTTCTTTCGACCTGATCCCCGCCTCGGTCCCCGATGCCATGATCAACACCATTCGCCGAAAAGTGGATGAAATCAACCTGACCGCCGCGCAACCGCTGCTGGGCATCAAACATGGCGACCGCATCCAGATTACCGACGGACCATTCGCCGGTCAGGATGCCATCTTTGATATGTGCCGGAATGGCAATGAACGTGTACGCGTCCTCATCCAGTATTTGCACAACCGCAATATGCCAATCGACCTGCCTGTCGAGCAAATCAAAATCAAGACCATGCCCGCCGCATATACCAGGCTGGCCTAACACCCACCACAACACCGCCGCGGGTTGCAAAAAGGATTTTGCCCGGTAATCCTGAACAATCGATTCAAGCCCGCATGGACTGCGCACACGTTACAACAAGGTCAACATGCAAAACTCGGTCTCTCCACAAAGCACGAACTCTCCCAGGGATCTGTTTATTTTCGGACACGGCGAAAACGGCCTGGCCACGGCGGTTATGTTTGCCAATGCAGGCATCCATGTCACCGCCTCTGGCATGGAAAATACCGCCTTCCACATGATTGCCAACCCCGCCCCGGGCAATGAGAGCTCCGAGTTCGCGCAAAAGCTGGAACACGCCATGAGCTCCGGCAAACTGATCTTTTCTCAAACAGTCACCCAGGCCGATGTTTTCATCATCGCCATTCCCAGCCCACTCATCCAAAAAGATGATAACCCAGCCAGCCAAAACCCGACCCGGCTCGATTTCAGCTACCTGCTTTCCACTGCCAAATCGATCAACCACAAGCTGCGCAAAGGCAACATGGTCATCATCGAAACCATCTGCCCACCCCGCACCACCATAGACCTGCTCCAACCTGTCCTCGAACTCTCTGGTCTGCTTGCTGGTCCAGATTTTTCACTGCTCTACAGTCCATTAAAACTACCCGCTGGCAAATTCATGCCCTATATGATCCAGGACGATCGCCTGATCGGCGGAATTGACCAGGACTCCATCCAGGCTGGTGTACATTTCTACCGCGCCTTCGTTCGTGGACGCATGATCGAAACCGACGCCACCACCGCCGAACTGGTGCGCCTGATGCAGCTCTGCTACATCGATATCTCCCTGGCCGTCCTGAACGAATTCTCCTGCCTGGCCGAACGCTTTGGGGTCAATATTTGGGATGCCGTCTCGCTTAGCGATCTGCACCCGCTGGTCTACATCCCCCGCCCCGGCAGTGACGTCCGCGACCCAAGTCAGGCCATGGAACCATGGTTACTGGCCAACAGCGCCAAAGACATCACCGGGCTTGTTCAAGCCGCCTGGCACATCAACAGCCAATTACCCAACCACATCGTCGAACTCGTCGAACTCGGGCTTGGCAACCTGGCTGGCCGCAAAATCGCCGCTCTCGGTTTGATATACAACCACAACCAGGACGATCTGACCCACAACCTCGCCCTGCAATCTATCCGCAAGCTGCAAAACGCCGGGGCGCAAGTACTTGTGTACGAGCCCGGCCCGCTCCCCAGCCAGCCAAAAGACGTCACCATCGTCACCGACCTCAATACTGCCCTGCGCGATGCGGATGCCATCCTGCTGCTCGTCGACCACCCTGAAATACGCCGCCTGGCTCCCTGTGACTTTGCCAGCCTCACCACCGCTACTGTTGTCATCGACACCATCAACACGCGCAGCGCAGATGAATGGAAAACGGCCGGTTTCAAACTCCTACGCTTCGGGGTCGGCCGCGAAGAACCCAGTGAGTCCAGCCAGTCCTACCTGCACGCCATGAACCTGTTCTTTTCCAAACCGGCAAGGTGAAACCTGCCAGATCCAACCAGCTCAAACAAAGCCCTCTTCATAATCAACACAAGTGGGATCAACACGCAGCGAGGTAAAAAAATGACATCCGCCAAAGCCATACTAATCGAAAAATTTCAGGACAAAAGCGCACGCGTTGCCGTGGTGGGCCTGGGCTATGTCGGTCTGCCGCTCGCCATGGTCTTCGCTGAAGCTGGCTTTGAGGTCATTGGCCTGGAAATTGATCACTTCAAAGTCTCCTCAATTAACAATGGCGATAGCTACATCCAGGATGTCCCGGCCGAAGCTGTTGAGAAGATGGTCAAAGCCGGCCGCTTGTGGGCCTCCAGTGATTTCTCCATCCTGCACACGGTCGATGCCGTCAGCGTCTGCGTCCCCACGCCGCTCCGCAAAACCGGCGATCCTGACCTTTCCTTTATCGTCTCGGCCTGCAACAGCATTGCCCCTTACGCCCACGCCGGCATGGTGGTTGTACTCGAATCCAGCACCTACCCCGGCACCACCCGTGAACTTGTCCTGCCTCGCCTGGCCGGCACCAATGGCCTGGATGTCGGTGAAGATATTTTCATTGCCTTCTCGCCCGAACGCGTTGACCCCGGCCGCACCGATTGGACCACCCGCAACACGCCCAAGGTCGTCGGCGGTATCAGCGAAAACTGCTCCGATGTCGCCACCGCCTGGTATCAACAGGCCATCAACAGCGTCGTGCGTGTCTCCAGCGCCGAAGTCGCCGAGATGGCCAAGTTGCTCGAGAACACCTTTCGCATGATCAACATCGGGCTGGTTAACGAACTTGCCATCATGTGTGACCGGCTCGGCATGGATGTTTGGGAAGTGATCGATGCCGCCGCCACCAAGCCCTTCGGTTTTATGAAATTCACTCCCGGGCCGGGCCTGGGCGGTCACTGCATCCCCATCGATCCGCTCTACCTCTCCTGGAAAATGAAGGCCTTTAATTACAACGCCCGCTTCATTGAGCTGGCCAGTGAAATCAACACCAATATGCCGCGCTTCGCCGTCAGCAAGATCCAGGACGCGCTCAACCGCGTCGGCCGGCCCATGCGCGGCAGCCACATCCTGGTCCTCGGCGTTGCCTACAAACCCGATATCAACGACCTGCGCGAAAGCCCGGCACTGGATGTCATCCACTTGCTGACCCGCAAAGGCGTCAGTGTCGAGTACCACGATCCCTACATCCCGCAATTTTCTCACGACAACTGGCAGATGGAAAGCGTACCAGACCTGCACCAGGCCGTTAAAGCTGCCGATGCCGTCGTCATCATCACCAACCACAGCGCCTATGATTACCCGGCCATTATGAACGAAGCCAGGCTGATCATCGATACCCGCAATGCGCTGGGTGCCTGCGGAGGCCGGCACAATGCCAAGGTAGTACGGTTGTAAACCGTCACCTGACGAAAACCAGACCACATCTTCGCCCCCTCCCAGCTTTGCTTAACCCTCCCATGAGATACCCGATCTTGTGGGAGGCAGGGGGCGAGTACAAAGCACACACAGGAACCAAGGAGGAAATATGGCAACCACTGCGTTGACACAAACCTTTACCAATAATAAAGTCCCGGCCGACCGGGGAGCCCTGCTCCTCAAACGCGCTTTTGACCTGACGGCCGCCCTCTTTGGGCTGCTGCTGCTGCTGCCATTTTTTGCCTGGGTCGCCATTCTGATCAAGAAAGATTCCAGCGGCCCCGTCTTTTACAAAGGACTTCGCACCGGCCGTTACGGCGAGCCCTTTTGGATCATCAAGTTTCGCACCATGCGCGAAGAAACCGCCAGCTATGCCGGGCCGCGTGTAACCGCCAGCGGCGATACCCGCATCACCCGCATCGGCCAGTGGCTGCGCGATACTAAAATCAATGAACTGCCCCAACTCATCAACATCGTCCGTGGCGAAATGAGCCTGGTCGGCCCACGCCCCGAAGACCCCGAAATCACCAAGCTCTGGTCCGAAAGCGAACGGCGCGAGATCCTTTCGGTCTGGCCCGGCATTACCAGCCCCGCCAGCATCTCTTACCGTGATGAGGAAAAAAATCTCAGCAGCGGCGACCTGATGAGCACCTACCTCGAGCAAATCGCCCCAGACAAGCTGCGCCTCGATAAGCTCTACGTCCGCTACCACACCTTTATGAGTGACTTGGACGTCATCTTCTGGACCCTGGCCGTGCTGTTGCCCCGCCTTTCACGCAAGCCCGATACCGAAGGCCTGCTCTTCGGAGGGCCGTTCACCCGTCTCGTCCGCCCCTACCTAAACTGGACCGTGCTCGATTTCATCACCACCCTGTGCGCCGCCGTGTTGGTCGAGCTGATCTGGCGAACCTCCGGGCCATTAGACCTGGGCTGGCCGCTCTCGCTGGCCTTCGTCCTGTCCTTCTCCTTCCTCTTCGGCATCGTCAACAACCTGCTCGGATTAAATCGCGTTGCCTGGTCGCGTGCTGCCGCAGAAGACATCCTGCGCCTGGGCCTTTCCTGCGTCCTGGTCACCGCCCTCGGTGCTCTAATCGACCTGCTGATCCCCGACATCCGCCTGCCCGATGGTTTCATCCTGACCGCCGCCCTGGTCGCCAGCTCCGGCTTTGTCCTCACCCGTTACCGCCTGCGCCTGATCACCAGCCTGGCCTCGCGCTGGGTGCGCTCACGCAGCTACGGTAGCGGCGAACGCGTCATCATCGTCGGAGCCGGCTCCGGTGGTGAACTGGCGACCTGGCTGCTGCGCCATGCCGATTTCCGCCACCTGTTCAGCGTCGTCGGCTACGTTGACGATTCGCCCGCCTTGCAGGGCATGCGCTTCGATGGCATCCCCGTGCTCGGCACCACCGCCGATATCCCCAGCCTGGTAAAAGGCAACGACATCGGCCTGATCTGCTACTCCATCGGACGTATCGGCGATGCCGACCAGGCGCGCATATTGCGCACCTGCTCGGGCACCGGCACCCGCCTGGTGATTCTCGCCAACATCATGAAAAACCTGCAAGCTCAATTCGTTTCACCCGAAAGCAGCCCTAACCCGGCCTGAGGCAGCCATGACATCTTACTGGACAGGTAAAAAAGTGTTGGTCACCGGGGCTGGCGGGTTCATCGGCAGCCACCTGGTCGAAAGTCTCGTACAGTCCGGCGCCCAGGTGCGCGCCTTCGTCCGCTACAACTCGCGCAACGACCCGGGCCTGCTGGGGCTGCTCTCACCCGCCATCCTCTCGCACGTTGAAGTGCTGGCCGGTGACCTGCGCGACCTCCCGGCCATGCAGGCCGCCACACGCGGGGTCAGCCACGTCTTCCACCTCGGCGCGCTGATCGCCATCCCATACTCCTACCAGAACCCGGCCGAAGTCGTCGAAACCAACATCATGGGCACCCTCAACGTGCTGCTAGCCGCCCGCGACCAGCAGGTCGAGCGGCTGGTGCACACCTCCACCAGTGAAGTCTACGGCACCGCCCTGCACGTACCGATCGATGAAGGCCATCCCCTGCAGGGTCAATCACCCTACTCAGCCAGCAAGATCGGCGCCGACAAGCTGGCCGAAAGTTTCTTCTGTTCCTATAACCTGCCAGTCGTCACCATCCGGCCCTTCAACACCTTCGGCCCGCGCCAATCGGCCCGCGCCGTCATCCCCACCATCATCACCCAGGCCCTGGCCCGCAGCGCCATCCGCCTCGGCAACATGAACGCCATGCGTGACTTCACCTACGTCAGCGACACCGTTGAGGGCTTCCTGCGCATCGCCCAAACGCCCAACATCGCCGGCCAGGTCATCAACCTGGGCACCGGCCGCGAAATCCGCATTGGGGATGTCGTCAAACGCATCATGGCCATGCTCGACCACCCCATCATCGTCCAGGTCGATACCGGCCGGCTGCGGCCCGAAAACAGCGAGGTCCAGCGCCTCGTCTCAGACAACCGTCTCGCACTCGAAAAACTGGGCTGGAAACCCAATGTCAGCTTTGAAGACGGGCTCGCACTAACCTTCGAGTGGATCCGCAGCAATCTGAGCCGCTACGCCACCGACCGCTATGTAACTTAAGCACTAACCTCGCCAGTCAAGAGGCACCTTATGCAGCAAGCAATCTGCACCAACACGTTCCAAACAATCCGGGGGAAATTATGAAAGCTATCATCATGGCAGGCGGCAAGGGTACCCGCCTGTTGCCCTATACCAAGGTCATCCCAAAACCACTGATGCCCATTGGCGATATGCCCATCCTGGAGGTCCTCGTTCACCAGGTCAAGCGCGCCGGGGTGGATGAAATCATCTTATCGGTCGGTCACCTGGCCTCGCTGCTGCGTGCCTTCTTCCAGGATGGCGAACAGCTTGGCACACACATCAAGTACGCTTACGAAGAAACCCCGCTCGGCACGGTCGGCGCGCTGCGCAGCATCAGCGGTTTGGATGAAACCTTCCTGGTGATGAACGGCGACGTGCTGACCGACATGGATTTTGCCGACCTGCTCTCCTTCCACCGCCAATCGGGCGCGGTGGTAACCATCGCCATGTACAACCGCTCTGTCAAAATTGACCTGGGCGTCATCCAGTTTAAAGACGATCATCGCGTCATCGGCTACATCGAAAAACCCTCCTACGACTTTCATGTCAGCATGGGCATTTACGTTTTTGAACCCGCCGCGCTTAAATACATCCCCGAGAACAGCTACTTCGACTTTCCCACCCTGGTCCTGCGCCTGATCGAGAACGGCGAAAAAGTAGCCGGCTACCCCTTCTGTGGCTACTGGAAAGACCTCGGCCGTATTGATGATTACGAACAGGCCATCCAGGATTTCGACAGCATGCGCCCCGCCTTCCTGAAGGAGCAACCGGTATGAAGTGGAACGTCCCGCTTTTTGACCTCGACTACAACGAACAAGAGGAAAACGCCGTCCTCGAAGTGCTGCGCAGCAAATGGCTGACCATGGGAGAAGTCACCCAGCGCTTCGAAGAGGCCTTTGCCCGCATGCTGGGTGTCAAGCACGCCATTGCCGTCTCAAACGGCACGGTTGCCCTGCACCTGGCCTGCCTCGGCGCTGGCATCAAGCGCGGCGATGAAGTCATCGTCCCGGCCCTGACCTTCGTTGCCACCGCCGCCTGCGTGCGCTATGTCGGCGCCACCCCGGTCTTTGCCGACATCACCAGCCCCACGGACCTGACCATCTCGCCCGCCTCGATTGAAGCCCTCATTACCGAACACACCCGTGCCATCCTGGTCATGCACTACGCCGGCTACCCCTGCGACATGGCCGCCATCCAACAGATTGCCCAAAAATACCAGCTAAAAATCATCGAAGATGCCGCCCATGCCCCCGGCGCCGCGCTGAACCAGATTAATTTGGGTGCCTGGGGTGAAACCGCCGCCTTCAGCTTCTTCTCCAACAAGAACCTGGCCACCGGTGAAGGCGGCATGGTTGTTACCAACAGCGACAGCGCCGCCGAGCGCATCCGCCGCGCCCGCTCACACGGTATGACCAGCCTGACCTGGGACCGTCACCGCGGGCAGGCGCTCAGCTACGACGTGCTCGAATTAGGCTACAACTACCGTCCAAACGAGATCACCTCGGCCCTCGGGCTCGTTCAGCTCAGCAAACTCGAGAAAAACAACCAGAGTCGCCGCGACCTGACCGCCTATTACCACTACACCCTCTCACAGCTGCTGCCTGAAATCGAGCTGCCCTTCAAGCAGCACCGCGGCCTATCCTCTTGCCACATCCTGCCCATCCTGCTGCCGCCCTGGGCCGATCGCACCATATTCATGAACATGATGAAATCACTCGCCATTCAAACCAGCATCCACTACCCCATCATCCCCGATTTCCATGCCTACCGCACAAAGCGCCTTTCGCGCGGCACAGGGAACCTCCCCAACCTGCGGGCCATCGCCCCGCGCGAAGTCACCCTGCCGCTCTACGCCACCCTGCACCCAACCCAAATCGATTCTGTCCTGCGTGCCGTCCAAACCAGCCTCAAAATCATCCAGCACAAAACCCCGGAATCTTAATCCAATTCGTCTGTTGAGAGGACACGAACAGTATGGAAATAAAAAATTATATAAGCATCTCGCTGCAGTGGGCCTGGCTGCTGATCCTGGGCCTGCTTTTGGGTGCCGCCGGTGCCTACACCTTCAGTTACTACGAAGTCCCCGCTTACCGTGCCTCCACACGTGTCCAGGTAATCAGTGCCCCCAAGGGCAGCGGTGGCGACCTGTCTTACATCAGCGACCAGCAGCTTTCGCAGACCTATGTGCAGACCATTAAAACCCGCCCCATCCTGCAGCTGGTTGGGCAGGAACTCGGCTACGAAGTGCGAGCCGGCCAGATCAGTGTCAGCGCGCTGAGCAACACCCAGCTGATCGACATCTCGGTCGAAGACAGCGACCCACAGCGCGCCGCCGATATCGCCAACACCCTGGTGGCTGTCTTTGCAAAGCTCAACAGCGAAAAACAGGCCCTGCGCTACGCCGATTCAGAGAGCAGCCTCAAAACCCAGATCAGCCAAATCGAAACCCAGATCACCGCCCTCCAGGACCAAACCTCGGCCGAGGGCAGCGCCAAGTTTCAAGAAAACCTGACCCGCACCCAGTCCGAGATGAAACGCCTGCAGGACGAAATCCTGACCCTGCAGACTGAAATCACCAACCTCTCACGCCCGACCATGGTCGGCCTGGTCACCGCCACGCCTGAACCGCTCATCCAGACCGACATCCGTGAAAAGGAATTCCAGCTTGGCCAGTTAAAAAGCACCTACGATCAGTACAGCCAGATCTACACCAACCTGGTCGTCATGGGTCAAAACGCCGCGGCAACCGACGCCACTTCCCAGCAGGTTCAATCCACCATGGCGCTCTACCAACAAATCCGCGCCAACCTGCTCAGCAGCTACGAAACCATCCGCCTGGCCCGCCTGAACTCCACCTCCACCATCATCCCGATCGAACCGGCCATCGCCCCCACTGACCGCATCCGCCCCAAGACCCTCAACAACACCGGCCTGGGCGCCGTGCTCGGGCTGATGCTGGCGGCTGGCATCGCCTTCCTGGTCGAATATCTCGATGACACCCTCAAGACCGCCGAGCAAATCGGCCAGGTGCTTGGCCTGCCCGTGATTGGCTATATTGCCAATTTTGAACACAAAAGCAGCTCGGCCTATGTCACCGACAACCCGCGCTCACCCGTCTCCGAAGCCTTTCGCACCCTGCGCACCAATCTCGAGTTCGCCGCGGTCGACCAACCGATTAAGACCCTGCTGGTGGTCAGCGCCCACCCGGCCGAGGGCAAATCCACCATCGCCGCCAACCTGGCCGTCACGCTTGCCCAGGGCGGCAAACACGTCTTCCTGATGGATGCCGACCTGCGCCGTCCCAACGTACACCGCTTCTTTAACCTCACCAACCGCGCCGGCTTATCCGACCTGTTCCGCGATACCGTCTCGCTGGCCGATGTCACCCGTGCCTGGCGCGACCCCAACCTGTGCATCGTCACCAGCGGCGACATCCCGCCCAACCCGGCCGATTTATTAAGCTCCAAAAAGATGGAAACCATCCTCAACACCGTCAAGCAAACCGCCGATATCGTCATTGTCGACGCCCCGCCCTTCGTGGTGGCAGATGCCTCCATCCTGGCCTCGCGTGTCGATGGCGTGCTGCTGATCATCCAACCCGGCAAGACCCCCACCGACGCGGCCCTCTCAACCATCGAACAGATGAAGCGTTCCGGCGCGCGCGTGGTCGGCGTGGTCATGAACCGCATCCCGCGCAACCGGCCCTATTACTACGGCGGCTACCGCCACTACAACGCCTACTACAAGGGCGATTACTACTATTACGCTTCTGATGAAAAAAAAAGCCGAAGAAGGACTGAGCACTCCCACCGCAAAAGCTTCCTGGAAAGTCTTTCAGGCTTCGCGCGGAAAATGACCGGGCCGATCGAGCCGGGCGACCCTTCTGGCAAACATCAAAAGTAAAGGGATCTCAATGTGAAAAGCTGCACCTACCTGGGAATGGAAGAAGATCGCGATACCGTGGCGGGTTTTCCCTCCGTCCGCAATCGTTGCTATCGTCCGGCTCCGCCCTGCGCTGTAGCCCAGGACCATCAGCGCGACTACTGCCTCTCGGGTGAACACGTCAACTGCGCCGCCTTCAACCAGCCACCCGCAACCGGGATGCCCGCCATCTGGTCGGTTGCCAAAATGCCCTACCTCACCCAACCCCGGCGCCGTCAGCCGGCCTGGCTGTTGATCCTGGTCACCTGCCTGATTGTCCTGGCCATCAGCCTGCTCTCGCCGCTGCTCAACCTGCCTGCGCTGGCCCCCAACCTGGGCCAATTCTTCCCGGCCACCCTGGCTCCATTGCCCTCCCACACCCCGCCGGCCGCATTCCAGCCGCCGCCCGTGCCAACGGCCACACCTACCCCGCCGGCCAGCCCCACCCCAACGGCCAGCCCAACGCCCTCGCCCACCCCCAGCCCAACGTACACACCTGGCCCGACGGTTGTGCCAGGTTTCGCCCTTGAAACCCCCGCCCTGCAGGAGCCCCGGCTGATGCTGCACAAGGTCCGCCCGGGCGAAGGCTTCACCATGCTGGCCGCCTTTTACAACATCCGCGAAGCAGCCATTCGCCAGATAAATACCTACCCCAGTGGGCCGCTCTGGCTCGATTCGGTCGTGGTCGTACCGCTGGATGACATCAATCTCGACAACCTGCCTGTCTTCGAGGTCTACCAGGTCACCCAGGATGACCTGACCCTGGCCGCCCTGGCCGAACAACGCAGCCTCTCGCTCGAGCTGCTCTGCAAATACAACCAGGCCCTTCCCGGCGACATCCTGCCGGCCGGGCGCTGGCTGCTGCTGCCCCTGGGACCGTCCTGATTATTTTTTCAACCCGGGCTGACCCAGCCGGAAAAAAAAAGGATTATTAGCATGCCCTCGATCTTATTCGTTTGTACAGGAAATTACTGCCGCTCGCCGCTTGCCGTTGCCTTCTTTAAGAACTGCCTGGAAAAAACGCTCGATAAAAACAACTGGCAGGTCGATAGCGCTGGCACCTGGACGCGCTGTGGCTCACCCGCCCCGCCCCTATGCATCGAACTGGCCCAGCAGGTGGGTGTTGACCTGAGCAAGCACCGTGCCCAACTGGTCACCTTTGTGCAAATTGAAAAATATGACATGGTGATCGTCATGGAAAAAAGCCACCGCGAAGCCCTGCTGACCGAATTCCCGGCCATCGAGGATCGTATCTTCCTGCTCAGCGCGCTGGCCGGGTTATCGCCTTATGACATCCGCGACCCGATTCGAAAAGACAACCTGACCGCCCAGGAGATCATCCGCGACCTGCGTGAGTGCATCGAGCTGGCCTTCGAGACCATCCATCAGCGCGCCTACACTACTGCCGAATAACAACCCCTGCCAGCTTACCAGCCGCGCTTATTGCCCCGGCGGCAGGACATTCCACTCACAGACCGGCTCGCTGCTGTCCCGCTCCAGCCGGCAAAAGACCTGCCCCGGGTTGAGCGCCACAAAATCACGCGCCTGGGCCTGCTCCGTAACAGGGATGCCCAGGCGCGGGTAAGCATCCGCCAGGCTGTTCAGGTACCAACGGTATGCCAGCAGCCCGTCTGCCATCACGGCCACATCCAGGCGGCGGCCCTGCGCAAACTGGGCGTACCACAGTCCAAAGACCTGCTGGTCGCCAGACACAAAAACCAGCGCCCCGCTTGGGATGGCATCCAGTGTATGCGTGATCCAGCCGCTGGCGCGCTCATCCTGTGAAAGATCCACCTGCTGATAAATACGCGGCACCCTCATCAGCAGCAGGGCCAGCGCTCCGGCCAACAGGCCCGCCCGCAGCCACTGTCCCCGGCGGCTGGAGCCAGCCAGCTCCACCAAGCTGCCCAGGCCCACCGCCATCCAGGCCGCCAGCACCGGCCAGACCGGCGCCAGGTAGACCTGCGAATCAGACGAGTTATACAGGATCGCGAAGGCACCGTTCGCCAGCACGATCCACAGGCCTGCCAGGCGCTCGCGCCCGCGCGGCATCATCAGCAGCCCGCCAACGGCCAGGAACACCCCCAGCGGACCAAACTGCTCCAGCAGCAGGCCCGCCAGCCCGTGCAGTCGCCCAACCACATCCACCAACGGGGTGTCCAACAGGAAACCACTGTACATGCGCCCGCTCACCAGCCAGGCAAGCCCCGGCAGGCTGGCAGCACCACCCCAGTTAATGGCCGGATGCGTTGCCGCCCGTAAAGGCAGCAGCAGATACAACGAAAGCCCGCTCAGCAGCCCCAAAAAACGCGCCAACCGCGCGCGCGGAGCGGGCCGCCAGCGCTGCGCATCACCGCCCAATACCAGCAGCGGCAGCGCCAGCAAGGCCGTCAGGTGATTGGCGGCCGCCAACCCAAAGGTCAGGCCCACCCACCAGTGCCTTTTGGCAGACCAGGCCAGCAAACACAGGCACACCAGCAGCGCATGCAGACTGTAGACCTCGGTCACCAGCGCCTGGCCCCAGGCAAACGGAGACAGCCCATAGGCCAGCCCGGCCAATAGCGCCAGCCACGACCGCCCGGGCTTGCCCGCCAGCCAGTTGGCGCTGATCAGCGCCACCAGGTTGGCCGTCAGGATGGTGCAAAACGCTGAGAGCAGGTTGGTCCGAAAAGCCGGCTCGCCAAACGGCAGGCGTGCAAACAGCCCGCCCAGCAGCAAATATAAAGGATAGCCACCGGGGTGTGGCACACCACCGGTGGCTATCGCGGCCAAAAAATCACCGCCATCCGCGCTAAAGTTGGCCCACGTCAGGCCGGGCGCAATCGTCCTGGCATACAACAGCCCCAACGTCAGGCTGATGATCAGCGCGGCAGGCATGTTGGGCCTGGTACTCTAGGGCTTGCCGAGCAGCGTGACCATAAAGCCTTTTTCTGGCGTGTTGATCACTGCACATAACTGGCCATCAATATACTCGGCCTCCTCAATCACCACCCAATCCGGAGGGGTCAGTTCGTCGTTCAGCTTATACATTTTCGCGCCTTTTTCGTCGTACTCGGGCGGGTAGGCGAAACAGACCTCAACCATGGTATCCAGCACGTTGGCAGTCACCATAAACGCGTCGCTGGTAAAAACCAGACCGGTTAACGGAGGCGTAATTTCATCCAAAAACTGGCGCGTGACTGTGATGGTGGCATTGGGGTCCAGCGGTGTCAGCACCGTCGGGCCCATGTTGACCTTCTCGCCCTTGTCACCGGTGATCGGGATGCCCGGGATGGGCGTGGGCAGTGGTGCGTTGGTCGCGACCGGCGGGTTGGTTGGGATGGTGCCCGCAAAACGTGGCGAAGCCCACACCTGGCCGGAAGTCGCCACCACCAGCACCACCACCAGACCCGCAAACAAAAACCTGGCTAATTGTTTCATATTCCGCTCCTTTTATCCGTTTGTTGCGCGCCTTTTGCCAGGCGCTCTTCTACCTTCATTATAAAAGCCTCATGGCGCAAACCACTTCCGGAAAACATCCGGATTGCCCGCGCAAGGGCCAAAAGGACAGCCACCATGCAACCTGGCCAACCAACCCCGCTCGACACCCTCAAACAGGTCCTCCAGCACCTGCGCGAACCCGAAAAACTAAACCAGCACCCCTGGGCCGCACTGGCCGCCGGACCCCAGCAGCCCGACCCAGGCGCCGCATTGGTTGAATTGGTGCTGCGCGTCTTTCGCAAAACCATGCCGCCCGCCCCACCGCGCGCCCGCAAACGGCTCGATACACGCTGGGCTGTCTTCGGTCTGCTGGCCGCCCAACACTTCGCACCCGCCCTGCGCGGCCGCCCGGCCCCCAACAGTCAGAAAGCCGCCTGGGATGATATCGACCAGGCCATCCTCTTCTTTGTTTTTGAAAACAAACCCGCCCCCAGCCAGGAGCAGGCCAGCGCCTACGCCCTGACCGCCCACGAACGCGAACCCGCCCCCAACAGCACCCTGAGCGACTGGTACCGCAAGGGGCTCGAACAACTCGCCGACCTGCTGCTGCTCGAGTTTGACCAGCTGGCCCAGGCACGCGGAGCCGCCGCCTCCCCACGCCGCCGCAGGCCCAAAGCCGCCTGGTGGCTGCTGCTCCTGCTAATCCCGACCGTGCTGCTCGGCCTGCTGGCCTGGCGCGCCTGGGGCTTCTACCAGCATGCCCTCTCCATCCAGCGGCAGGCCGCTGCCCTGCTGGCCGATCTGAGCCCCAGGCCGGCCCTGGCCGAACTGCCGCACATCACCAGCGCCGTCCACAGCCTGCACCTGGAGCTGGACACGCTGGCCCTCGAGCTCGAACCCTACCTGTGGCTGACGCGCTACGCCAGTTGGGTGCCCACCTACGCCGGCGATATCAGCCAGGCCCGCCCCTTGCTGACCCTCGCCCAAAACCTGCTGGGCGCCGCCGATGAAGGCCTGCTGGCTGTCAGCCCCGCCCTGGCCAAAACCGGCCTGCCGCAGCAGCTGCCCGACCTGCTGCACCTGCTGCTCAACCTGCAGGATGCCAGCCCGCACCTGCTCAACGCCCAGCTGGCCCTGGCCCAGGCCCAGGCCGCCCGCGCAAGCCTCAACATCGTTAGCCTCTCACCTGCCACCCGCCAGATCATCACCGGCCAGGTCGACCGGCTCTTCTCGACCCTCGGCGGCAGTGTCTCGATGCAGGACGCCCTCGACCTGGTCCGCATCGCCCCGCGCCTGCTGGGCTCCAGCACCAACGGCCCGCAGTCCTACCTGCTGCTGATCCAAAACGAAGATGAGCTGCGCGCCACCGGCGGCTTTCTGACCGCCGGCGGCCTGGCGGTCGTCCACCAGGGCAACCTGCTCAGCATCAACATCGAATCCTCCGGTGTGCTCGATGATTTCAGCAAACCCTACCCCATCCCACCCTGGCAGTTCCGCCAGTTCATGAACATCGATAAGCTGGTCTTCCGTGATTCAAACTGGTTCAGCGACTTCCCGCGCACCGTCTCGTGGGCCGAGTACTTTTATTCCTACACCCGCTCCGCCAGCGCCGATGGTGTCATCGCCATCGACATGCACGTCGTGATCGAACTGCTCAAAATCCTCGGCCCGGTCAAAGTCGCCGGCGTCTCCGGGCAGATCGATTCTGCCAACGTGGTCGAATTCCTGCGCACCACCCGCGAGCCGCCCCTGCCCGGCTTCACCGGCAATTGGGATCCCAAGCAGCACATCGGCCGCCTGGCCCAGCCGCTGCTCGAGAAAATCCTGCAGGCCCGCGGCGAAACCTGGACCCGCCTGCTGCCGGTGCTGATCAGCCTGTTGGATGAAAAACACATCCTTCTGCAGTTTGACGATGAGGAGGCCACCCGTTTTATCCAGCGCCGCAACTGGGATGGCGCTGTGCGCGTCCCATCCGCCAGTGACTTCCTGATGGTGGTCGATTCAAACATGGGCTACAACAAATCCAACGCCGTCATGGAAATGTCGCTCGAATACGAGCTTAACCTGGCCGACCTGCAGGCACCAACCGGGTTGCTGACCGTCCGCCAGGCCAACCACGCTGCCATCCAACTGCCCTGTGAACCCGTTTCCACCCGCCGCTTCACCCCCACCGAAAAACTCCCGCCCGGGCATATCTACGTGGCGGACGAATGCCACTGGGGTTACCTGCGCGTCTACCTGCCTGCCGGTGTCACACTGCTGCGCTCCACCCCGCGTGAAATCCCGGATGTCTCCACCTGGCTCGGGCAAACCATCCCGGCCCGCACCGACGACCTCGGCAGCGAGGATATCTCCAACGCCCAGGTCTTCGGCGCCATGGTTATCACCCCCACCCGCTCCACCAGCCAAATAGAATTTGAATACAGCCTGCCGCCCTCCCTGCTGACTGCCAGCGGCCCGCCCGGCACACGCCAGTACCACCTGCGCATCCAAAAACAGCCCGGCACCCTTGGCCACCACATCACCCTCAGAGTGCACCTGCCGTCCGGCTACCAGATCAGCGCCCCAAACCTGGGCTTTGTCCAAAGCGGCTCGAGCTGGACCGCCCAGTTCAGCCTGCGCGAAGATAGCGATATCACCCTCACCCTCACGCCCTAGCCCCCCCCTCAAAACCCAACCCACACTCCATTTTTAACAACAAAAAGGGCTGCCCACAATGCATGGGCAGCCCTATTGACTCTGTTTCCAAATGTTTCGCAGCCTTCACAAACAGGCCAGCGCTTGTGAAAAACTGTATTTACGCCTGTTTTACGCAAATTTCAGCGGGTTTTTACTCAAGAAACCTACAGGATGAAGATAATAGTGCCGACAATATCATCAACGACCTTCACTGTTTTCAACCCATCCTGTTGATGAATATACGGTAAAAATGACAAAACGGTACCTTCAATCATCCATCTTCATCTTTTTCATCCTGCTCTGCCTGGCATTTTCGACCTACAGCGCCCAGGCCGCCACCCTGGCGGCCCCGCCCCAGATCCCATCTTTTTTCAGCTTTGAAAAATCAGTCTTCAACGGCATGGCCAGCCAGGTGCGCGGTGTCTACATCCCCGATCTCTTCGCGCTGCCGATCGAACAGCAGCCAGCCGGCAGCCCGTTGTTTGTTTCGCAGCAGCCCGGCGTGCTGACCGATTTCAAAAGCATCCACAATGAAGGCAGCGTCGGTCTGCTGGCCCATAACTACCTGGCCGGCCGCGACTTTGCCTCGATCCGGCCCAACCAGGAAGCCATCCTGATCTACGGCGATGGGCATGTCGAGAACTTCATCGTCACCCGCATCTACCGCTTCCAGGCCCTCAGCCCCAACAGCACAAAGAGCGACTTCATCGACCTGGAGACCGGCGCCAAGCTCAGCTCCGACCAGGTCTACGCCAAAGTCTACACCGGCCCGCGCCACCTCACCTTCCAAACCTGCATCTACCAACAAAAAGACCCCAGCTGGGGCCGCCTCTTCGTCATCGCCGAACCCTACAACCCCATCGGCCGCGCCAATATGTCCTGGTACCGCTAGGGGGGGCGGGTCACTGCCAGCGCAAGGGGAGGAAAATGACTTGCCGGTGAATGGATAATTGGTTATAATGACTAATATAATTGGTTATATAACCAATTATATTAGTCATTCAAGTGGGTACTGGATCGATGTACACGCCACCGCCTTTGGTTTTCGCTGGCGTGGCAATCTCGCTCCCATACGCCAATGCCGATTACGCCAATTAAAGGCAGCCATCACCGTGCTGGAACCACTGTTAGGGTCAACCAATGCTGAACGTGTCTTAATCTTTCTCCTGGCGCGTGGGGAAGGCTACGCCCGTGAAATCGCTCTCTTCTTTGAAACTGACCTGTACGGCATCCAAAAACAAATGGACAAGCTTGAAGTTGGCGGGGTCCTCACCAGCCGCAAATTGGGACGCACCCGGCTCTATGTTTTTAACCCACGCTATCCATTTTTGACTGAATTAAAAAACCTGCTCGAAAAAGCCCTGCCTTTTTACCCCGAAACCATGCGCCTCGATTTGACCATGAACCGTCGCCGCCCTCGCCGAAAAGGTAAGCCTGAGGCCCAAGACACCCAATGAAACCAATCAACCAGATGACCCAGCTTGAACTGGCTGTGCTTGTCTTTTGCCAGAACCAGATTGATTTAGAAGAAATAGAACGCTGGTCCCAGGCAGAAGGCAAACCAAAGCATTTCCAAGTTTTCACAAAACGGATCCAACCCTGAAATAAATATTTCTTAGCTATGTTACTGTCCATTCGCTGAAATGGTTTTGACTTTCAATAATTTCCAGCCAGTTGAGTGTAAATGACCGGTGATAAGCCGAGTAATTCCAAAATACGAGCCTGTAAATCTGAGATTGGTGTAACATGGCGAACAACGCCATCGGG
>CAIVSQ010000559.1 GCA_903908605.1 uncultured Anaerolineae bacterium | reverse complement strand
GTGGTGCAGGAGTCGTCCGTAGCCTTCCATACCACGGCCTACAATACCCACGACACCTTCTTTGCGGACCTGGAACGCGGTCTACGGGCTGGCTATGAGGTGATTACGGCTGTCACCGGTATTGAGGGCATTCAAAAGGCGCACATTGATAAACCGACCTTGATCCTGCTGGATGTCAACCTGCCGCGCCTGGATGGCTTCAGGGTCAAGCTGATGTTGAACCGTTTTCCTCTGACACGCGATATACCGGTTGTTTTTGTTTCGGCCATGTCTGACCGTGAGCACGTTTTAAATGGGTTGAACCTGGGGGACGAATATATCGAAAAGCCTTTCGACCCGCTTGTGTTGGTTGCGCGCCTGCAGAAAATTTTGCAACGTGCCACCAGCCAGCCCGAAGTGGAGAGCCCTGGACCGATTTATGATAATGTGACCAGTGAGGTGCTGCACATGTGGGGCCATGCCGTCGAGTTAATCGATAACGGCACGGCTGGCCACACCATGCGGGTGGCGAACATGGCGGCTGCACTGGCACGCTCGCTTGGCCTGGGCGAAAAAGAGGTGGATGTAATCTTCAAGAGCAGTATGCTGCATGATATTGGCAAGCTATCGCTGCCCAGCACGCTGCTTAACAAGCCAGGCCCGCTCGATATCCATGAAATTAGCATGGTGCGCGAACACCCGCGGCTGGCCTATGAAATGCTCGCGCCGGTCACCGCGCTGCGTCCTTACCTGGATATTCTCTATTTTCATCACGAACACTGGGATGGCTCCGGCTATCCAAACCATGTCAGCGGGCCGGATATTCCCCTGGCGGCCAGGATTTTTAGCGTGGTGGATATGTATGATGTGCTGTTGACCGCCCGTCCTTACAAACCCGCCATGGATCCGGATACTGCCCTGGAGGTGCTGCGCTCACAGGCCGGTTGGAAGCTGGACCCTCGGGTTGTCTCCAAGTTTTTGGCCGAGCGGGCCTATCACAAAAAGTAACATGCCTTCAAACGGCAGTTGCCCGGCAGGTTGGGGTAAAATTCAGCCATGCACACCATTCCCTTGATCAGTGAGGTTGGATGAAACCAGAAATCTCCAAAGGCCTGCTGCGGTCGCTGCCCGGATTGCTCTTGACGCTGCTGCTGATTTTTACGGTGCTTCGCCAGGCCAACCCGCTGAAAGTATTCCCCTCCCTCGATAACGGCTATTACCTGTACACCGGGCAGATGATCCTGCGCGGGGCCACGCCTTACCTGGATTTTTGGGAGAGTAAACCACCGGCCATTTTTTACATTAACGCGCTTGGTTTGCTGCTGGGGCATGGCACTCGCTGGGGTGTTTGGGGGCTGGAATTTGTGTCGCTGAGCGCGGCTGCGCTGCTGGGTTTTGTGGTGATGCGCCGCCGCTGGGGTGAATTGCCGGCCTGGCTGGGCAGCTTTTGCTGGTTGCTGGGGCTGAACGCGGTGCTCGATGGTGGTAACCTGACGGAGGAATATGCCCTGCCGCTGGCCTTCCTGGCGGCCTGGGCCTGGCTGGGTTCCAGTGAGCAGGCGGAGCGCAAGCGCTACCCGTTTGTACTGGGGCTGGCCTTTGCGGGTGGTTTCTTGCTGCGCGCCAATAACACCGGGCTGGCCCTGGCAGGGGTGCTGGCCTGGGCGGTGCTGGCCGTGCGCGAGCGTGACCTGCGCCGGTTGGTCATGCGCCTGTTCTGGTCGGGCCTGGGCGTGCTGGGCGTGCTGGGGCTGGTTTCAATGGCTGCCCTGCTGCACGGCAACCTGCAGGCCATGTGGGAAGCGGCCATCCTGTTCAACCTGTCTTTACAGAAGGAGAGCCATGGCTTGCTGCCATCCTTCCTGGCTGGGTTGGCGACTATTGGCATCCCGGCTGGTTTTGGCCTGTTGGGTTATGCGCTGCTGGTCATTTCACCGGCCCGGCGTGAACCTTTTTCGATCTTTTTGCTGATTGCCCTGCCGCTTGAAGTTGCACTGGCGAGTGTCTCGGGGCGTGGGTATGTACATTACTTTGTGCCCTGGCTGCCGGTGCTTGGGCTGCTGGCCGCCTGGTTGGCTGCCGGGCTGCCCGGGCTGAGCAGCCTGCGCCCGGCGATGGCGCTGTCTGTTTTGTTGGTGGTCAGCCTGCTGCTGGTGCCGCAGACGTTGGTGGAGTACCGCGATGTGGCCACGCGCCTGTTGTTTGCACGCCAGCAGGGTATTGAGATCGATCACCCGCTGGCGGCCTACCTGCGTGAGAATACCAAGCCGGCCGAGCAGGTGCTGGTGTGGGGTGGGCGGCTGGCTTTTAATGTACTTTCGCGCCGTTCGAGTCCCTCGGCGGTCCTGTTTTACCCGCTGCTGGCTTCCTCACCCATCTCTAAAAGCCTGGCAGCGCGTTTCGCCAGCGATCTGCAAACCCGCCCCCCGGCCGTGATTGTGGATACCTGCGGCATCAACCAGGATTTATTACCCTGCCTGGACCCGGCCAAACGTGCCCAGCAGCAGAAAAGCGGCCAACTGTGGAAATTCCTGCCGGCCAATATTGATTCAGTTTACGCATTTATCGCAGGGAATTACGAGCGGGTGGCCGAGATCGATGGCTATGTGATTTACGCGCGGCAGACTCACTAAGCGGCGCGCTGCTGGCTTAGGCGACTGTGGCGATGTGGGCAAGCAAAAATCCAACAAAAACCCAACAAAAAAGGACCCCCGTTTGTGGGGGTCCCTGTGTTTAACGAACGGGTGCGGTTAGAGCTTCTCGAGTTGATCGACCAGCTCGCGGATGACATCGAAGCCGCCCTGCCAGAAGGCGGCCGAGTGCATGTCGATGCCGGCGCGGGTCAGGATGGTCTCGGGTGATTCGGAGCCGCCGGCCGCCAGGATCTGCAGGTAGCGTGGTTTGAAGGCCTCGCCCTCGGCTTTGTACTGCTGGTAGAGTGAGAAGACCAGCAGCTGCCCAAAGGCATAGGCGTAAACATAGAAGGGGGTGTGGTAAATGTGCGGGATGCTGACCCATTCCCATTTAAACTCATCGCTCAGTTCCACGGCATCGCCAAACTGGGTCTGCAGGTTTTCCATGTAGGCGGCTGAAAGCTCATCGATGGAGGCGTTGTCGCGGATCATGTCGTGGGCCTGCTTTTCAAACAGGGCGAAGAAGGACTGGCGGATGATGGACATATAGGCGTCATCCACCTGGCGGAAGAGCAGGTCGCGGCGCACCGAGGGGTCGGTCTCCTGGGCCAGCAGGCGGTCGACCAGCATCATTTCGCCAAAGGTCGAAGCGGTTTCGGCCAGCGGCAGCGAGGAGTGCTGGGTGAACAGGCTGTGCCCTTCGGCCAGCATGGAGTGGATGGCGTGACCGAGCTCATGGGCCAGGGTGGCGACGTCGTTGGCCTTGCCCTGGTAGTTGACCAGCACCCAGGGCGTCAGGTCTGGGCCGAGGGTGGAGCAGAAAGCGCCACTGTTCTTGCCCTTGCGGACTTCGCTATCCAGGTGGTTCTGGTCAAAGACGCGCTGGGCCAGCGTGCCGGTGCGCGGGTCAAACTGGTTGAAAGAGTCGAGCACCATGTGGGCTGCCTCGGCAAAGTCGTAGCTTTTTTCGGCCTGGCTGACCGGGGCATAGATATCGTAGCGGCGCAGCTTTTCAACACCCAGCCGGCGGGCCTTGATCTTGAAGAAGCGGTGGAAGATGGAGGCGTTCTGGCGGGTGACCTCCAGCAGGGTATCGACCACGTCATTGGGGATATCGTTGGCCAGGTTGCGGGCGGCCAGCGGGCTGGCATGTTTGCGCAGGCTGACGTTTTCGTTGTACCAGTCACGCACAATGGCCTGGTACATCTGCCCGAGGATTGGGCCATCGGCCGAGAAGACGCGGTAGAGTTCCTGGTAGGCCCGCGCACGCAGGTCGGGGTCGGCCTGGCGCACGAAGGACATCAGCTCGCCGCGCGTCATCTCCTGGGTTTCGCCATCAATTTCCATTTTGAAGACATAGCGGTTGGTCAGCGATTCGTACAGGTTGGTGAGGGCTTCCACACCGGTCACGTTTTTGAGGTTGACGATCTTTTCCTCGGGTTCGCTGAGGGTATGCGGTTTGTAATGGCGCATTTCCTCCAGGTAGTAGCGGTAGTCGCCGGAGGTGGCCATCAGGCGGGCGGCGTTGGTCTCATCGAGTTCCTTCCACCACAGGCTGAAGAACATGGTGCGGTTGCCCAACTCTGCAAAGAACTGCTGTACGCGGCCCATCATGGCCTGTATGACCTGGTCCTGGGTATCGCCGGCAAAGGACAGGCTGGCAAAACCATAGATACGGTAGCCCGCGCGCATGATCGCTTCTGATTCGCGCACCAGGTTAAGGAATTTATCGGCGGCGATCTCGGCGGTTAATTCGACGCGCGATTCTTCGAACTCGGCGACCTGGGCTTGCAGATGCTTGAAGGCCAGGTCCAGCTCGGGGCTTTCGATGCCGGGGAACAGCTCTTGCAAACTCCAGGGGGATAGGTTAAATGTCATTGAATGTGCTCCTGAATTGGATCATTGCTGGTTTGAATAAATAGGACACTATTATTTTACATGGATTGGCGTTTGAGTGCAAACGGGACGGGTTAATGTTTGCTTAGTGTTCAGGGTTGGGCCGCCCACAATTGGACGGTGCCGTCTTCGCTGCTGGTGGCGATCCATTTGCCGTCCGGGCTGAGGGCCAGGGTGGTCAGTGGGCTGGTGAAGGCGGTCAGGCTGCCAAGCTGGACGGCTTCGGGGAATTTCCATAAGCCGAGGGCCTGGTCTTGCGAGGCGCTGACCAGCAGGCTGCCATCGGCAGAAAAAGCCAGACCGATAATGGCGCCGCTGTGGCCAGCCAGGCTGCCCGTCTGTTTTTGCGTACTGGTATCCCACAGCTGGATGGCGCCGGTCTGGTCGCCGGAAACCAGGGTCTTGCCATCCGGGGAGACCGCCAGCGCGAAGATCTCGGCCTGCTGCTCGCCGAAGGCGGTGCGCAGGGTACCGGCGGTCACATCCCAGGCCTGGATGTTGGGGCTGTAGAGGGTCAGGCCATCCGGGGCAAAGGCCAGCTGGTGAATTGCGTTGGGGAAATCACTTTGCAGTTGGCGCAGCTGTTGCCCGCTGGTGGGGTCCCACAAAATTAGGCCGGCATCGCGTGAACCGGAGGCCAGGGTTTTGCCGTCCGGTGAAAAGGCCAGCGCTTCGACCGCGTTGGTGTGGCCCTCCAGGGTGTGCAGCAGGCTGCCAGCGGGCATGGCCCAGGTCTTTAGGGTGCCATCCTCACCGGCCGAGGCCAGGCTTTTGCCATCGGGCGCAAAGGCGACCGCCAGGACCTGGCCGCTGTGACCGGTGAGCAGACCCAGCAGGCTGCCATCGGCCGGGTTCCACAGGCGGATGCTGCCATCAGCGCCGGCGCTGGCCAGGGTGCGCAGGTCGGGTGAAAACGCCAGGCCGTTGACGCGGCCATTGTAATCGGCCTGCAGGGCGAGCTGGGCTGCGCTGGCCAGGTCCCAGCTGCGCAGGGTGTTATCCAGGCCGGCACTGGCCAGGCTCTTGCCATCTGGTGAGAGCGCCAGGCTGCTGACCTGGCCGGTGTGGCCGCTGAAGACCTGGCGCTGGTTGCCGCTGGCCAGGTCCCAGGCGATCAGGGTTTTGTCTCGCGAGCCGGAGACCAGCGTGGCGCCATCGGCGGAGAAGGTCAGGGCTGTGACCGCGCGGCTATGGCCGGTGAGCGGGCTTTTTTCGAGCCCGGCGTTTGCCAGATCCCACAGGTGAATGCTGCGGTCACGGTCGCCGCTGCCCGCCGCCAGGGTCAGGCCATCGGGTGAGAAGGCGATCGTGAAGACGGCGTCTTTGAGCTTGCTCTCCAGTTGGAGGGGCTCGGCCTGCGAGCTGAGATCCCAGACGAAAATTTTGGTGCGTTCCTTGCCGACCGTGGCGGCCACGTGCTGGCCATCGGCCGAGAGCGCGGCGGCGGAGAGATCTTCGATCACGCGCAGCTGGGTGCCATCGGCCAGGTTCCAGGCACGTACGGTTTTATCTTCACCAGCCGAGAGCAGGCTGAGCCCATCAGCGCTGAAGCGCAGGGCACGCACGGCCTGCTGGTGACCGGGCAGTTCCAGAACAGGCGCGCCGCTGGCCAGGTTGTAGATGACCAGGCTGCCATCGCTGCCACCGACTGCCAGGTTTTTGCCATCCGCTGAGAAGGCGGTCGCACTGGCGGGGCCGGTCTTGAGCGAAGTGCCGGGCTGCAGCTCGCCAGGCGTATAAAACTGCACACCGGTATCGCTGGCGGTCACCAGGCTGGTTCCATCAGGCGAGTAGGTCACCTGGCGGAGCGCGCCGCGCCCAAGGCGCAGTCTGGCGGCATACGGGCTGTCATTGGCGGGCGGGACAGGCTCGGCGGTATTTTCAGGGGCCGGCGTGGCGGTTGGCAGGGCGGCCGGGCTGGTGAGGGTGGCGCGGATGATCTGTGGCGTGGGCAGGTTGGCGTTGGTGGCGGCCAGGGTGGGTGTGCTGACGGATGTAGGGCTGGCACAGGAACTGAGTGTAAGGATAATTATGAGAATAGCAGGCAGGCTGGTTTTGGTCATACGGAGGTTCTCTCCTGGGTGGGGTGTTGGTTGCTATGCTTTATTTTACTCGCTGTTTGCCCCAGGGCGGGTCCAGAGCAACAGCATGGCACAGACCAGTAAGACGGCGCCGAGGGCACCCCACGGGCCGAGCTTTTCCTTGAAAAACAGGCTGGCCAGGATGGTGGAGGTGAGCGGTTCGAGCAGGGTGATGATGCTGGCAACGGTGGCGGGGGTGTGGCGCATGCCGGCCAGGAAGATGCCGAAGGCCAGCGCGGTGGGCACCAGTGCCAGGTAGACCAACAGCGCCCAGCCGGCGGGCGGGTAGTGCAGCTCCAGGCCGGTGGCGGAGGCGACCACCAGCAAGAGCAGTGCGCCAAAGCCCAGCCCGATGGCGAAGGGTTGGACGGGATGATAGCGCCCGGCCAGCTCACGGCTGATGACCAGCATGCTGGAATAGCCAAAGGCTGAGGCCAGCGCCCAGCCCACGCCGGCCAGCCCGGCCTGCAGGCTGACCCCGGCCGGGCGCACCTGGATTAGCAGGGCGGTGCCGGCCAGGGCGCACAGCATGGCCGCCAGTATCTTGAGGCTCAGGCGTTCCCTGGTGACCATTGTGGCGATCAGGGCGACCATGGCGGGGGCGGTGCAGAGGGTGATGAGTGTGGCGACGGCCGCGCCCAGGCTCTGGATGGAGGTGAAGAAGGCTACCTGGTAAAAGGCCATCAGGATGCCGATCAGGGCCATCAGCAGCAGGTCGCGGCGCGGTACCTGGAACAGGCGCCAGCCAAGGGTCTTGAGACCGATGATCATCAGGACCGGTGAGGCGATTCCCAGGCGGAAAAAGCCAATCGAGAGCGGGTTGGCGTTTGATACGGCGTAAATGGAGCGGGTGGTGACGGCCACGGTGCCCCATAATATGGCGGCGCTCATGACCATCAGCATGCCGCTGCGGGCCTGGTTTGGCTGGGTTGGGCTGGCTTTCATGCGGGCCTCCGGGGGGTGGGTGGTGCGGGTGTGGCGGGCAGCAGGCTGGTGATGACAGACGAGCAGATCGCCACGACGCCGGGGAACAAGGGCGGCGTCTCGCGATGACTGGGTAGGTAGCTGTCATCGCGAGCCCGCGCCTTTGATTTATGCGGGCGTGGCGATCTGCTCTTTGCACTGAATCTTTTGAGCAGATCGCCACGACGCCGACCCCACAAAATCTGGGGCCTAACTCGGGAACAAGGGCGGCGTCTCGCGATGACCGGGTGGGCAGCTGTCATTCCCGATCGGTCATTTTGGGGAATCATATCACGTATTGTCTGGCTGGGTGTTGTTGTTGGGCTGTAAAAATGCTATAGTTTATCTGTATTCTCCCCTTACTGGTGCTGGTCTGATGGAAAAGAGAGGTTTGTGATGGCTAAAAAGGATGATAAGAAAGAGAAGGGCAAGCACGGCGATAAAAAGAAAGATGGGAATAAGCACAACGAGGTTGCTCCGCTGCCGGGGTTGTATACCCTGGCGCCGGCTACGCTGCATACGCGTCCGCACGAGGGGCCGCTGGTGGAGCCGACGTATAATATTCCGAAGGCTTCCGGTCAGAAGGATTTTCCGCTGGGGGCGGAGTGGATGAATTACCTGCGCGGCATCAATAACGAGGTGGCCTATAGGCGCATCATTGCGCCGGATTGGGGGCCCTCGAAGGGCATCAATGACAAGGGGCTGCTCAAGTTCAACGCGCTGGTCTACCCCGGGCGCAACATTGTGCGCATTTTGCAGGTCGAGCTCGGTAAGGACAAGGCTTACTGGGGTCTGGTGGATACACTGGACGCCAACCAGCTGCCCACCTTACCGGAGGCCGGGAGCGCGGCTGCCCATCCTGAGTACGACGCTCCGCACCACTATCACACCGTCTACTCGTGCGCCACGGAAGGCAGCTATTTTCTGCAGCCCAATGCGCCGGTGGTGCCGCTGCTTCGCAAGATTGATGACAAACCAAAGAAGAAGAACAAGGACCCCGAGCTTGGTCAGTGGATTCAGATGGAGAAGCTGCAAGCGATCAGCCTGCCGGTGACGGTGACCGTTACCAGCCCGGAGGGGCAGGTCTTGTACCTTACGCCCGGTGATTTCACCAGCCAGGGCGGCAGCCTGGCCTGCCAGGCAACCATGCTGGTTGGCGAG
The DNA here is from genome assembly GCA_903908605.1 of uncultured Anaerolineae bacterium. Taxonomy (GTDB): domain Bacteria; phylum Chloroflexota; class Anaerolineae; order Anaerolineales; family Villigracilaceae; genus UBA5195. The sequence continues at coordinate 6,639 of CAIVSQ010000559.1, read as the reverse complement.
CTGCGAATTGCGGCGGGCGGCATCTGGGGAGGTGACGGCCTGAACTGGCTGGCCCTGCGCCTGAACGACATTAACACGACCGACTGGCTGATCTAGCCCCGCGGTGCGGATGTGCCGGAAAAAAGAACCAGCCCGCTCACTGTTGAGCGGGCTGGTTTCATTTAAACGGGGTGCTGGTGCTTAGGGCACGACCGGGGTGGCCAGCGGCGGCTTGGGGCGAATCCACATGCCGGCCCCGACCCCGCTGGAGGTCATGAACATGTTGTATTCGTAGACTTCTTCGCGGTTAAAGAAGGGGTTGTAGACGCGCACCCAGCCACTGTTGCCGGCTGGCAGCACATCCAGGATGACGACCCAGTGGCGGATGGTGCCATCGGCCAGCACCACGCCGGCGCGGTTGATGCCGCAGCCGGCCAGCACAAACTCACCCTGCTGCAGGCGTTCTTTGACGCGCCGAGGGCTGGTGGGGATGGAGGAATATTCCTGGTAGGTCATGCCAAAGAGATCGAGGATCGAGCGCAGGTTGGACAGGTTGGTGCCCATGTGCGGGTTATCGAGAATTTCGTGTATATAAGTGTAGCGGCTTTCTACCCACTTCTGCAGGGTGGGGATGATATCGCTGCCAGCCAGGGCGGCAATGCAGAACTCACCGCACAGCGACCAGTGCACCAGGTGACGCTTGGTGGCGCGGAAGACGTCGATATACTGGGCACCGTTCAGCCCCTTTTGACGATCGAGTGAGATCTCGGGGTCTTGCGGGTGGCGCAGCAGGCTGAGCGAGAGGTCAAAGACGTTGGCGGCGTTGGCTTCCACGTGTGGGTCGTTTTGGGCTGTCGGGTAGATGTAATCGGCGGTCAGGTCGGCGCGGAACCAGCCGCGCATGAACAGGCTCATGCGGTAGAACTCAACATCGTAGAAGTAGACCTTTTTGCCATCTTCGATGTTAAAACGCACCCCACCCGTCCAGCGCATGATCTGACCGCGCATGGCACAGCCAAAGTAGCTGCCGTTTTGGACGGGGGTTTTGTAGACATAGTGATCGCGGATGGCGAAAACTTCACGGCCACCGGCCAGGATCACGTTCCATTCGTCCATGCTGGCTTCACCCAGGCGACCGGCCAGGGTCACGTCGGCCTGCCAGGCATCCCAGCGGGCCTGGTTGGTCAACACGGGGGCCAGCAGGGCCTCCAGCGCGGCGGTCTGCCCGGCGGCATCCAGGCCGGCCCAGGTGGTGCCGTCGACCCAGGGGGGTTGTCCGCCCAGCACCTGCCAGGCCTGGAAATCGGCCAGCAGGGTTTTGGCGGGCAGCAGCGTGGCGGCGGGCAGCGGGCTGGCCTCCGGCAGGGCGGGCGGGTTGGGGAAGATCAGCGCGGCGTGTGGGACATAGCCCGAGTTGGCGCGCTGGATATTGACCGGTGTAATTTTGCACCAACCGTCCAGGTCCTCGCTGACCTCCACCAGGCAGTCGGTCGGAAAGCGGTCACCCAGCCGTTCGCCCTTGATGCGCCGGCTGCTGAAGACATCCACGTCGGCGCGGGTACGGGCGGTGAAGGGCGGCAGCCCCGGCACCTGGCCAAGGGTGTGCCCAGGGGCGACATCCACCGGCGGGGTTGGAATGGGGGTGTCGGAGTGGGTGATGGGCGGGGTATTCAGATTCTTGTTATTCTGCTTTTTGGAGTCTTTGTTCTTGTTGGACTTGGGGTCTTTTTCCGGTTTTTTTGGCATGTGTGCCTTCACTTAAAGAAAGAATAAAAAGGGCTCTTCCTGTGGCAGCAATGCAGGCCATGAGTGCAGGCCGGGAATTATCCAGGGATGATGAAGGAAGTTGATTAAATTGGGGCAGTGCTATTGATAAAATTATCATAGCACTTTTTGGGATGGAAGTATACAGGTTATTAGTACCAATGCGCATGAGGTGGCATTGCTGGGGAGTGAGGAGTGATGGCGGCCCATGGCCCTGCCTCAGTACGTGAAGTCGGAAAAATCCGACTGGGGGATGGTTTAGTCCGCAAGACCTGCATGTCGTGAGAAGCGGTTTTAACCGCGCCGATGCATGCGGGCACACCCGTGACCAGCGATACCCATGTTCCCCCGTCCTCGGTCCTCCGTCTCCCGTCCCCAACTGCCTCTTGCACTGAGCCACCTGAATCTTATACAATGATTTGACCCGCAGCGCGGCGGTGTCTTTTAATGGAAGCGAGCAGAGGAGTTGAAATGAATCAGAATGAAGAATTGATCGAACGTTTTTACAGCAGCTTTGCCCGGCGTGACCCGGCTGGCATGATCGCCTGTTACCACCCGCAGGTGGTTTTCTCGGACCCGGTCTTTACCGAATTACGCGGCAGCCAGGCCGGGGCCATGTGGCAGATGCTGTGTGCCTCGGGCCGCGACCTGCGCATCGAGTTCAGCTCAATCGAGGCGGATGACAGGCAGGGGCAGGCCCACTGGGAAGCGCGCTACACCTTTAGCAGCAGCGGGCGCATGGTTCATAACATCATCTCGGCAAAATTCCAGTTTGAGAACGGTCTGATTATCCGCCACGTGGATCATTTTGACTTCTGGCGCTGGTCAGGCCAGGCCCTGGGGATCAGCGGGCTGCTGCTGGGCTGGACCGCGCTGGTACGCAAGCGTGTGCAGGCCAACGCGGCCGCCCGCCTGCAGGCCTTCACCCAGCGTCAGGCCGGCGCTCAGCCGTAAAGCTGGTTGAACTGATCGAGCACGGCGCGCAGTTCCGGTGGGATGCGTCGCAGCACCTGGTTGGTCATATCAACCGGCAGGCCGTCGTAATAGGCCTCGGCTATCGATCCGGCGATGGCGGCCATCGTATCGGCGTCTCCTTCGAGCGAGATGGCGTTGCGTATGGCGCTCTCGACATCGTCCGACTCGAGGAAGGCGATGATCGATTCGGGTACCGAGCCCTGGCAGGTGACATCCCACTGGTAGGTCGGGCGGATCTGGTCCAGGCGGCGTGAGAGGTCGTAGCCAAAACGGGCTTCAATTTCTCGCTGGATGGTTTGTTTGTCGGCAGTTTTGCGGGCCATAAAGATCGCCAGGGCGACGGCCTGGGCACCCTTGACGCCCTCGGGATGGTTGTGGGTGACATCCGCGCTGGCTTTGGCCTGGCGCAGCACTTCCTCTTCGCTCTCGAAGGCCCAGCCGACCGGGCTGGCGCGCATGGCCGAGCCGTTGCCGAAGCTATTGTAAGGATGCGGGTTGGCCGCGCACAGCCAGTTGCGGAAAGCGCCGCCGTAGCCGGCGTGAGGATAGCGCCGCCCAAAGGCCAGGATCTGTTCGTGGTAGCTGCAACCCTCCAGGACGGCCTTTGCCACTGCCAGGGTCAGGATGCTGTCATCGGTCAGGCGGTTGGCATGGCCGAAGAGCGGGTAATTTTTGTTGGTGGGGGCATCTTTTTCGTAGATGGAGCCAATGACATCCCCGGCAATGGCCCCCAGCAGGATGGTCGGCTGCCAAATAGGCTGCTGCCCGGCCTGGTCCAGCAGGTGGCGCAGGATGTGCTGCAGGTGACCGCTTTCCATATCTTGCTTGAGGGAGCCGGCCGAGTAATAATCGCGGCGCATGGCATAGGTCAGCACCTGGCGTGTTTGAGGGTAGGCGGTGGAGTCGATAAAGGCCGGATCGAGAAAGCGATCATCGATCTCTTCTTTGTTGTAATTGACATCCAGCAAGCCGCTGTCGTAGATAAATTTGATGAATTGCTGCAGGTCGGGGGGATACGTTACCCAGGGAATCTCGAAATGGCCAGGTGCCTGCGGTTCGGGGTCGTGCCATTCGCCATACGAGCGGCCAGGTTCTTCAAATGCCGACAGGAATGCCTTTAGTTTCTTTAGTTGGAGCCGGTTCGGTGCCATGATGATACCCTCTTGTGCTGTGATGGTTGCCGGTTATTATATACCGCGTGAGGATTTAGTGGGAAAATTATCAGAAATGACAGGTGGGACTGGGGTTTGATAATTGTGTTTTATAAAATAATGCGCCTCATCAAAAAGTCAGTCCATCAGGTGATTACACCAACCTTATATGGCAGGTTCCTCACCAGGTAGATGGGGCACAAGCTTTCAGCACGCACAAAGTTGTTATTGGGCGGATAAAGGTAGTAAGGGATCATCGGGTAAAGCGGTTTCAACTCACCCTGGATAATTTGGTTGCAGAGGAAATTGACCACTTCACGATAGCGCAAATCACGATCATATTTTTCTATGTAAGATGGCACCCCTCTGCGCAGGTCAAAGTTACGATAATTGGGTCCCTGGCGATAAAGAAAATCGGATGCAATAAATGGAAAAACCTCCAGTTCCAATTCTTTCCCGAGTTTGGATATTTTTTTACTGAGCAAAATGGATAGATTGGCCAGGGCTTCTTCCAGGTTTTCATCCTTTTCGTCATAAATGGTTGGAAGATAGACATTCTGGAGATAGGGCAGATAGTAAGAGCGACCTGTCGCGAATTCAAATAACAAGGTCCATTGCTCTATCTTAAAATGGAATAATTGGTGGCGCAGGATCACTTGATAAGCAATCTGGATCAGGAGACTGGTCTTTTTTATTTCTTCCTCGGGATCTGCAAACGTATATCCAGCCAATAGCGCCTGGTAAAGTCTCACCGCCAGGCTGAGTACCCCGCTTTCAGATATGTAAATCCCCCAATGATTTTTTAATTCCGGCCAAAGTAAATGGAGCGGTACGTAGGTTCCAAAACCGTCTGTCCCGTAACCGTATAGCTTCCCGGCTGTCTCGGTTCCCTGGGCCTCAAGAGGACTGGATGCGTAGTTTTTGAATTTTTCAAGGAAGTCTTTTGAAAGGGCAAGCCTGTCAACGTTCGCCAGGCTAAGCCCTGCTGGCGGGTCTGAAAGTAAGTTGTTTATTGCCGGGTTGGGGTAAGGCTGCTGGAAACTGGGTGGTGATTCGTACGTATCGGTGCATGCCAGGTTCCAGCGTCTGCGGGTTAGCTCGAACAAAAATCCCTGCACGTCGCCAGAAACGGAATAGCGCGCATTATATTCAATAAATTCATAGGCCTTTTCCATATCTTTCCAAAGGAGAAAGTTTTGCCGGCTGGGTATTCCAAGGCTTGCTGGTGACCAGGGAGGATCTGTCATGTTCATTCTTTCAAAAGAGTTCTTAAATACAGCCCGGCACAGGCCTCCTGGTCTCGATGAAACCAGGGTTGAGGGCTGTTACCAATACCTGCCAGTTCAATCCTACCTGATCTTCTTCCATTCGACACCTTTGCCAGCGTGGACTTCCCTGATGTGCTTGCCCTGGTCAAAGCCCATCACGCGCTTGCCACACGATAGACACTCATACAGACCAAAATCGGAAAACGAGGGCTGGGCGGGGGATTCTTCAATGGGTTGGAAGGTTTCCTTCTTGATCGGCGCAGGCTTGTCATCCCGGGTGGGTTTGGCAGGCGCGGCAACCGACGCCGTCGTCTCCGGCTGCATTGTCTCCGCTGGCGGCGCAAAGGTGACCACTTCTTGCGCTCGCGTTTCCGGGCCTTTAATATCGACCCCTTCGAGACGATCCCAGGCTTCCAACACCAGTCGACGTGTACGATACTCGCCGTAAAGCCGAATTTCTTTGTCTTTCAAGACGCGGAAGGTTTCGCCGGGGAAGTCCTCGCCGTAAACTTCCTTGGGGTCGAGGATGTAGCGTAGTTCATCGCGGGTGAGGCCGTAGAGCTTTGCATAATAGGCATCCAGCTCGGCGCGCAGCAGGGCGCGGCGCTCTTCATCCCATTTGAAGGGTGTAATCGGTAGCGGCGATTCAGTCCCAATCCCTGCCAGGTCACAAGCCTGGCCTTGATTGGCTTCCCATTGGCGAATGATCGCCAACTGCAGCGTGGATAAATTGCTCTCGCCAGTGTTTGACTCTTCAATTGTGGCTAGAATTTCTGCAACCACGCCTTCCAGGTTGTTCAGCACTTCGTTATTCCAGAAGCGAATCACCCGAATGCCCTGTTCGTTCAGTATTCGAGTCCGCTCCTCGTCGTGACGCGCCTGTTCAGGTTCAGCGTGACCTCCGCCATCCAGTTCAATCGCTATCTGTTTTTCGTGACAGTAAAAATCGAGAATGTAGCCCTGGCTGGGATGTTGGCGTCGAAACTTTAAGTCAGCCAGCTGCCGGTCCCGCAAAACGGCCCAAAGTATGGTCTCGGCAACTGTGGCGTTTTTGCGTAATTCTCGACAGCGTTGTAGTAGCGCGGGCGAAAGTCTGCCCCCCTCATCCCCAGCCCTTCCCCCAGTGGGGGAAGGGAGCTTAAACCCTCTCCCTGTGGGAGAGGGCAGGGTGAGGGCGTCTTTCCACATGTCTTCAGCAAATGGTTTCATGTCGTAGGCCGTGTAGGTCAGTTCGAGCACGCGTGGGGCGATATAGGAAATGGAAGTGAAAGTATAAGCGTTTGGCGGTAAAACAGGGAATTGTTCAATAATGAAGAAGTTTAGATTTACACCACCAACCTTTTGTTTCGCAACAAAATCAAAATTCAAACTAATGATATTAGCCAAGAAACAAGCAGCAAAATTTGCATTTTGATACTTAGCTAATATTAGTGGCAGTGAGTTCCCCACACCGCTAAAAGGTAATAAAGTAGAAATAAATGTTCGTTCGTTTGTCGAACTAG